>NZ_JAMYRR010000002.1:0-440238 GCF_040321535.1 Mesorhizobium sp. M0340
CCCCCCCCCCCCCCCCCCCCCCCCCCCCCCCCCCCCCCCCCCCCCCCCCCCCCCCCCCCCCCCCCCCCCCCCCCCCCCCCCCCCCCCCCCCCCCCCCCCCCCCGCCCCCCCCCAAGACGGGCGCGGCGACCGACGGTCGCCCGCTCGTCTTCGGTATTCGTCCCGAGGACGTCTATCTCGAGACCGGCGCGCCGGTCGAGGCGCGGGTCCACGATGTCGAGAACCATGGCGTCGAGAAGATCCTGACGCTGCGGGTCGGCGACGCCATGCTGCGCGCCACCGTGCCGGCCAGGACCGACGTCCAGATAGAGCAGCCGGTGCGCTTTGCCTGGAACCCGGACAAGGTGGTGCTGTTCGACAAGGGCAGCGGAATAAGCCTGCGTCACGCCGGCTAAGTACAAGCCTCTTTACTGCAGCTTGGGGCGGGATGCGTTCAACGCGAACCGTGTTTCCTGCTCCATCTATGTGTTTTAGCCGCATTTGTGCGACGCTGCGTGATTCCATTTGGTGCGAAATGCTCGAGTCTTCCCGTCATCTCCCCCGTGCGGGGGATGCGGATGCGCCGATTTGTCGAATAGGCTGATCCTTTGGTCCCAAACGGGCTTTGCAAGCGCAATTTGGAGACCCGAAATGGAGGGTTGGCTATGGGAAATCTGTTCCGCACATTTGCGACGATCCTGGTTGTCGCCGGTATGGATTGTTGGCGGCGCATCTGGGCGAGGCGCAGGCAGCCAAGAAAGTCGTCGCCGGTGCGAAGGTCGACGCCAAGAAGATCAAGGGCCTCAACGGCACGGTCAATCTGTCCACCAGCGACTGCAAACTGTTGTTGAGCGGCACCGTCGTCGAAGTCTCGGATGGCAGGTGCGGGGCCTCCGGCAAATATTGCAAGAGCAGTGCCGGCTCGGCCTGTATCACCGAGCAATAAGCCGGCCGTTTAGCCGGCCTAGCGGATCTCCGCCTGTTCCTCGGCCCGGAAATGGCTGGGCGGCGATCCGATGACCCGTTTGAAGGCGCGGCTGAAGGAGGCGTCGGATTCGTAGCCGAGGCGCGCCGCCACGACGGAAATCTTGAGCCGGTCGCGGACCAGCCATTGCCGCGCCTGGTGCATCCGCACCTGCGTGACGTACTTTGCCGGTGTTTCGCCGACAATGGTGGCGAAGCGATCGGCGAAACCCGATCGCGAGGCACCCATCATCTTCGCCAGAGCCTCCACCGTCCAGTCACGGTTCGGTTCCAGGTGGATCGCGGCCAGCACCCGGCCGATCTCGCGATCCCTGACCGCCGCGATCCATCCGGAAGAGTCGCCGCAGCCGCGCTCGACCCATGAGCGGATGACGGTCGCGGCAAGCACATCGGCCAGCCGCGCCAGGATGCCGCCGGAGCCGACGCGCTCCATCGTCACCTCGCGGGCCATCGCTTCCAGCAAATGTGGGATACCTGGTTCATAGGCTTCCAACTCATGTGCGCGCATCACGTCCGGCATCATGCCGAGCAAAGGGTGCAAGCCATCGAGATTAAAATACATGCTGCCGAAAAACAGCAAGGTCCCCGGACGGCAGCCGGGCACGCCGTCATTCGACATGCAATAGACATTCTTGCAGATTTCCTCGACCTCATAGCCGTGGATCGGCGCCGCCTCGACACCCGGCTCGCTCGCCAGCGTGTGAGCTGAGCCGCGCGGCAACAAGGCAGCGTCGCCCGCCTTGAGCTCGACCCATTCGCCGGACGGCTGCAGCAACCAGCAGCCTTTGCGGCCGATGAAATGAAACCGTGCCGCCGCCTGAGCCGGAAAATGGATGCCCCAAGGCTCCTTCATCTCGCAACGGCCGTAATCGACGCCTTCGAGGCCCAATCCACGCAGTATGTCCGTCAGCGGATCGCCGGTTACGGGGATTTTGGACGAACGGTCAAACATGATGGTGTTTCTAGCATGGAAACTCCAGCTGGTCACTCCTTATGTTGCATCGCAGTCAAATGCTGCGCTGCAACAGACCGGAGATCCCTCATGACCGAACCCGCGACAGGCGTCATGGACGCCGTTCTCGATCCATCGGAAACTGGCGAACGATCCGAGCCCGCATGGGGGGCGGTGGTCTCCCTGGCGCTCGGAGTCTTCGGCCTGGTGACCGCAGAATTTCTGCCGGCCAGCCTGTTGACGCCGCTTGCGCAGGATCTCGGCATCACCGAAGGCGCCGCCGGGCAGGCGGTAACGGCAACGGCCGTCATTGGCGCGATTGCGGCGCCGACCATGGCTATTGTCACCAAGCGGCTGGACCGCAGGCTGGTCATGTGGGCGCTGACGGTGCTGCTTGTGCTGTCAAACCTGGTGGCCGCGTTTGCGTCGTCGCTTCCCGTTCTTCTGATCGCCCGCATCATGCTCGGGATCAGTCTCGGCGGCTTCTGGTCGATGTCGGCGGCCATGGCGATGCGGCTCGTTCCGATGCGGTTGATGCCGCGCGCCATGTCGATCATCCTCACCGGCGTTTCGGTGGCGACGGTCTGTGCTGCTCCGGTCGGCGCCTATGTCGGCGACATCTGGGGATGGCGGACGGCGTTCATGATCGCCGCCGTGGTCGGCGCGCTGGCGCTTCTGGTGCAGGTGGCTACCATCCCGCGACTGCCGCCGGCAGGTACGGCAGGTTTTCGCACGCTGCTGGAGGTGATGAAGCGGCCGATGATCAGAGTAGCGCTGCTGGTGGTGCTGCTGGTCGCCTCGGGACACTTTGCCGGCTTCACCTATGTCCGCCCGTTTCTCGAGAAGGTGCCCGCGCTGGACATCGAGACGATCTCGCTTGTGCTGCTCGCCTACGGCATTGGTGGCTTTTTCGGCAATTTTGCCGGCGGCTTCATTGCCGAACGCAGCCTCAAGGCAGCCGTCAGCCTGGCGCCTCTGCTGATCGCGTTTTCGGCGCTCTTGCTGCTGGTCGTCGGAGGCTCACCCGTGGTGGCTGCAATAGCAGTGGCTAGCTGGGGCTTTGCGTTCGGCGCCGTCCCAGTCGGGCTGCAGACCTGGCTGGTGCGGGCCGCCCCCGATCAGGCCGAAAGCGCCGGCGGGCTCATGGTTATGACGTTCCAGGTCGCCATCGCGTTGGGCGCCGTCTTCGGCGGCCTGCTGGTCGACAATGCCGGCGTTGCCAGCGCCTTCGCCTATTGCGCGGCGGCGACATTGCTTGCGGCACTGGCGGCGTTCTTCCTTGGCCCCAAGCCGATCGACGATCCCAAGGCCTAGACGGAACGGCCGTCGAAGTCGAAGACCGGCACGGCGGCGACGTCCAACGCCTCGATACAATGAATATTGATATAGGCACTTCGCCCGCTCCCTTCGCCGACATCCTCGGCGAAGGGGTGAATGCCGCAGCTGCGGCAGAAGCGGTGCGCGATGACATGGTTGCCGAAGCTGTAGCGGCCGAGATCATCGCCCCAGGCAAGCACCCGCATACTCTCATGCGGCACTGCCCATAGCAGTGCACCCTTGCGCGAGCAGATCGAGCAATTGCACCGTACGGCTCCGGTCAGCTCGCCTTCGACCTCGAACGCGACCTTGCCGCAGTGGCAGCTGCCTTGGTAGAACATCGGGCCTTCCTCCTTCGGTTCGACAGGTGCAAATCCGACCGTGCCGGGCTATGTCTCCTGCGGCCAGTTTCCGGCTGCTACCTTAAGACGTCGCAAGCGTGCGGAGTCCGACACCGAAAATGCAATCAGCCCGTGATCGCCTCGAAGCAATTCTTTCGCGTCTTGCCGCTCGCGTCGACGATGAAAGCGTTTTCGTAAAGCTCTACCCGGAAGCCGCACGGGCGGCGGCCGACGCCGCCGATGCGCGGCGAAAAGCCGGCGTCACGCTCGGGCCGCTCGATGGGGCGATCGTCTCGATCAAGGATCTGTTCGATGTCGCTGGCGAGCCGACCACGGCGGGCTCCCTGCTGCTCGCCACCGCAGCGCCGGCGCTGCGGGATGCCATTGTCGTGCGACGGCTGCGTCAGGCCGGTGCAGTCATCCTCGGCAAGACCAACATGACCGAGTTCGCCTTCACCGCGATCGGCGTCAATCCGCATTACGGCACCCCCGGCAATGCAAGCGATGCCACCCGTATTCCGGGCGGCTCGTCCTCAGGCGCCGCCGTTTCGGTCGGCGAAGGCACCAGCCAAATCTCTATCGGTTCCGATACGGGTGGTTCGGTGCGCATTCCGGCATCGCTGAATGGCGTCGTCGGTTTCAAGCCGACCGCGCGGCGCGTGCCGCTCGCGGGTGCGTTTCCGCTGTCGGCCACGCTGGACTCGATCGGTCCGCTGGCCCGCACCGTCGCCGAATGTGCGGCGGCCGATGCAGTGATGTCGGGCGAAAACCTGGCAGCACTGTTGCCGCTTCCGCTGGACGGCCTGCGCATCGGTATTGCGCGCGGCGTGCTGTTCGATGATACGCAGGAAGAGGTCGCGACGACATTCGACTGGTGTCTTCGCAAGATGGAGCTTAGCGGCGCACGGCTTGCGGAACTGTCGATCGACGACCTGCTTGCCGAGTTGCGCGCGGCAACCAAGCGCGCCTCAATCGCGGCGATGGAAGGGGCGGAGATCCATGCCGACTGGCTGGCGACGGGAGCGGCGACGCCGGTCGACCCGCGGGTAAGCGGACCATTGTCGCGCGCCGCCGCCATTCCGGCCACGGTCTATATCAGGGCAATGCGCCGTCGCGCAGCACTTGCCGCCGCAATGGATGAGCGGCTGGCAGGGGTAGACGTACTGGCCCTGCCGACCACGCCGGTGACGGCGCCGACGATAGTCTCGATGACCGGCGACGAGGCCCTCTGCAACAGGATCGAGGGTCTTCTGCTGCGCAACACGCAGGTCGCCAACCAGTTCGATCTGTCAGCAATCTCGCTGCCCATGCCGGGAAAGGCGCGCCCGGCCGGGCTGATGCTGGTGGCGCGCAATGGTCATGACCACCACCTGCTGCGCATCGCAGCCGGCGTGGAGGCGCTGCTTGCAAATTGATCCGACAGCGCGTGTCAGCGCGACGAGCAGTGGCCGCGTTCGCTGTCCTTGGCGGCGCGTTCGATGCCGGTGGCAACCAGCCAAGGCAGGGTGTACCGCTTGCCGTTGAAGGTCCGGGTGCGGTTCTCGATCGATCCGACAACAACGACCTCGCCGGCATAGAGCTTGTCCGAAAGATTGAGGGCTTTGTCTTGCTGCGGCAGGCGATCAATGTCGATTGAAACGCCTTTGATGAGCTTACCAGTAGCGAGGTCGAGTGCGCTGTTCGATGGACAGGGTGCCGCCACGCAGCGCAAGCCGTTGTCGCAGAACACGTAGCTGCCCTGTCCGTTGGCGAAGACTTGCGCCGTCGCCACGCAGAAGCCAGCGGTCAGCAGGAATTTTGTGACGTTTACCATGCCGGCACCATCGCCGGCGAGTTCGGGAAAATTGAGGCGCTCAGAGATCGACAGGGAACCGCCGCCGGTAGTGCTCGACCACTTCCGGGTTGCGCAGATTGACCGGTAATCTGTTGGCCAGCACCAGCAAGGCTTCGCCAGCCGCGCCGACGCCCATGCGCATCATCGACTGCTCGGTGATCCCAGCCATGTGCGGGGTGACGATGACGTTGTCGAACCCGAAATAAGGATGGTTGGGCGGCAGCGGTTGTGTTGCAAAAACATCGAGTGCGGCGCCGCCGATGCGGCCCTTCTGCAAGGCCTCGATCAGCGCGTCGTCGTCGATCACCGGCCCGCGCGAAACATTGATCAGCAGCGCATCCGGCTTCATCCGGTCAATGCGCTCGCGGCTGATCAGCCCCCGTGTTTCGGGCGTCAGCGGGCAGCACAGAACGATGATGTCGCTCTGTTCGATCAGCGCATCGATCGACAGGAAGCCGACCCTGTCCGGCGCCGGCCGCATGCTGCGCGTCGTCGCCACCACATTCAGATCGAACCCATGTGCCGCGATGTGGCCAACCGCCTGGCCGATCGCGCCGAGGCCGACAATGCCGATCGTCTTGCCCGCTAGCTCGCTGGCCACCACCGTGTGTTCGCGGCCGGCCAGCCAGCCCTTCGCACGCAGGTCGCGGTCCAACACACGAAAGCGCCTAAGCAGCGCCAGCGCCGCGAACATCACGTATTCGGCGACGGATCGCGCGTTCACCCCCGGTACGTTCGCCACCAGCACGCCGGCCGCATTGGCCGCTTCCATAGGTACCATGTCCAGCCCGGCGCCGTGGCGGATCGCGGCCCTGAGCCTCCTCGCTCCTTCGAAAAGCGACGCAGGCAAGGGAGCGCGAACGATGATGACATCGGCGTCCCTTGCCTCGGCGGCAAGCGTGTGCGCATCGAGGGCGGAAGCAACGACGAGTTCGCCGGTCCCTGTCAGCATGGAAGAGGCACGGGGGTGCAGTCTGTGTGTCGACAGGATCTTGGGCATTTCAGGCCTTTTCGAGCGCTGGGCTTTGCGGTTCCGCCCCACGCCCCTCGATCAGCCCCTTCCAGTAGCTTTCGGCGCCTTGCAGATGGGCGCTCATCAGCGCCTGGGCGAGATTGCCGTCGCGGCGCAGCAGCGCCTCGTAGATCTGGATATGCTCGGCATGGGAGCGCACGCTGCGTTCGGGATCGTTGAAATAGATCGGCAGGCGCAGCTCACCCATCATGTAGTAGACGCTGCAGATATTGTGGAAGACGCTGTTCTTGGTCGCCCGCACGATCTCGAGGTGGAACTCGCGGTCTTCCCGGGCAAGGCCTTCACCGGCGGCGATGCGATCCTCGGACGCCTTCAGGATCTCGCGCAGCCGCTCGAAATTCTCCTCGGTGGCGCGTGAACAGGCCAGTTCGGCGGCCTTGATCTCGTGGATCTTGCGCAACTCGACCGTCTCGTAGATCTGGACGGGATCGAGCGGCAGGCCCGCGCGGGCGAACAGCGCCATCGCCTCGACGCTCGCCTGCTTCGTATCGATGTAGATGCCGGATTTCGCCCGTCGCTCGACGATGCGCATCGCCTCGAGAATGGCCAGCGCCTCGCGGATCTGTCCGCGGCTGACGCTGAAATGCTCTGCCAGTTCGCGCTCCGACGGCGTGCGGCCCGTCTCCTTGTCGGAATGGGAGAACAGATAGGCGGCAAGTTCCGCGAGAAGGTTCTTTTCTTTCATGTCAGCCGTGTTGCGCGTGCG
The DNA here is from genome assembly GCF_040321535.1 of Mesorhizobium sp. M0340. Taxonomy (NCBI): domain Bacteria; kingdom Pseudomonadati; phylum Pseudomonadota; class Alphaproteobacteria; order Hyphomicrobiales; family Phyllobacteriaceae; genus Mesorhizobium; species Mesorhizobium sp. M0340. Next base: position 7,147 of record NZ_JAMYRR010000002.1, read on the forward strand.
CCTCCAGGAACCGCTCCGAAATGGTGAATCCCAGCCCGGGTCTATCAGGGATCGCTACCATACCGTCCTTTGCTTCGACAGTCTCTTCGATCAGATCGTGGATCATCGGGTTGGCGCCGAGCGAATATTCGACGGTGAAGCTCGCCGGCGAAGCGGCGCAGACATGCAGCCCGGCAAAGAAGCAGGGCGCGCCGGCCCAAAGATGCGGCGCAAAGCGCAGATTGAAGGCGCTGGCGATGGTGCCGATCTTCATCGCCTCGCTGATGCCACCGCAAAAGGCCGGATCCGGCTGGAAGATATCGGCGGATTTGAGCACGGCGAGGTCGCGGAAGGCATAGCGTGTCGCCTCGCTTTCGCCGGTGGCGATCGGGATCGAACCGCAGGCGCGCACCTCGGCCATGCCGGGCTTGTCGTCGGCGATCACCGGCTCCTCGAACCAGGCGAGATCGAGGTCGCCGGCGAGATGGATGAAGCGCTTGGCTTCGGCCACCGTGTAAGTGCCGTGCGCGTCGACCATCAGGTCGATATCGGGACCGAGCGCCTGTCTTGCGGCGCGGACGCGAGCGGCCGAGATATGTGGGGCGCCGTCCATCGCGCCGACGCGCATCTTCAGCGCCTTGAAGCCGCCCTTGGCGATGTAGGACTGCAGCTGGTCGCCGATGGCTTCCGCGGTGGCCCAGCCGCCGGAAGCATAGGCCGGCATGCGGTCCAGCTTGCGGCCGCCGAGCAGCCGCCAGACCGGAACGCCGAGCGATTTGCCGAGAATGTCCCACAAAGCGATGTCGACGGCGCTGATGGCGGCGATGCTCATGCCCCGTCGTGCCAGTTGCGGCATGGCATGGCCGGCGCGAGCGGCACTGTCGTGGCGCGTGCCATTATAGAGCATCTCCCAGATGACGCCGATGTCGGCCGGGTCGCGGCCGACCAGCTGCGGGCCGACCTCGTAGTTCAGCAAATGGACGAGAGCGCCGTAACTGCCGGCGCTGCCGGCGGCATTCTTGCCTTCGCCCCAGCCGACCAGCCCGTCGTCGGTTTCGATGCGCAGGATGGCGGCGTCGAACGTCGCCACCTGACCGAAGTCGCTGCGGTGCTGCTTCGCGACTTCGATCGGTATGCGGACCCACCAGGCTTGGACCGTTTTGATGCGCATGTTCATCCTCGGCCCGGCCGCGGTGAGGCGGAAGGGCTCTTTCCAAACGGCTCGGCTACTTGATCAGCGGCAGCAGCGTTTCCGCGTTGATGCGCATCTGGTCGGTGTAGAATTTCTCCGTGAGCACGCTGGAGCCGTGGTCCTGAATGAACTTCAACTGCTCCGGCGAGATGTCGACGGGGTTGCGTTCGACCATGTCGGGATAGGGAGCAGCCGGCGTGCGGTCGACGGGGGCGACGAATTCATTGGTCAGCGCGCCGTCATAGCCGATCTCCTTCAGCGTGCCGACGATCTTCGGCCAGTCGATCTGCCCGAGGCCGGCGGCGAAGCGGTTGTTGTCGGCGACATGGAAATCGTACAGGCGCTTGCCGACCTGCCGGATCGCGTCGTAGACGTTAAATTCTTCCATGTGGATGTGGTAGGCGTCGAGGCAGACGCCGCATTCGGGGCTGACCGCATCGGCCAGCGCCAGTGCCTGGGCGCCGCGGTTGAACAGATAAGTCTCGAAGCGGTTGAGCGGCTCAACCGCGATCTTGACGCCGACTTTCTTGGCGTGGGTGAAGCATTCCCGGGTGGCGTCGACCACCCATTTCCATTCCTCTTCCTCGGTGCCGTCCGGCACGACCTTGCCGACGGTGGCGGGAACCAGCGTGATAATCTCGCCGTCGAGCTCGCTGACCATGGTCAGCACGTCCTTGACGTACTGCACCGAGCGCTCGCGTTGGCCCTGGTCCTTGGCGGCGAGATTGCGCTCGCCCAGCATCAGCGTCACCGCTCCCCAGCAGCGAATGCCGTACTCGTTCAACAGTGCGCGCGTCTCCTTGGGCTTGTACTGTTCGGGTTCGCCGGAAATCTCGATCGACTCATAGCCGAATTTCTTGATGCGCTTGAGCGTCGTTTCCAGCGGCTCCGCCCGCATCCAATTGTGCGTCGAAAGATGCATGGTCTATCCTTCCCAGAATCGCCTGTACCAGTTTGCCTGCGGCGCACTCTGCCGAAGCCGCCGCATGATTCCTCCCCAAGCCGTCCCAGCATTTTTTTGCAAACTGGTTCGACCAATTGGGCTTGATGGGAGGTCTACAGTAATTTCATCTGGACGGCAAGAAGTGCTGCCATCAAGCGTTGGCTCCTGTCTATGCTATTGATTATACTTAAACATGTGGCTTAACTCGGCATGGTTGCAGGACTGCGGCAGCGCGTCAAATGGCTTGACCAGATTTCGGCATTTGGTAATACCAGAATAGTGGCGCTGAGCGCGCTGTGCAAAGAGACCAAAGACGCTGGCCCTGTTTTCAATCGGCGCTATGCTTGGTCGTAAAACATAGGGAGATGCCGATGCCGACGACGATGAAGGGGCCTGGTCTGTTCCTGGCGCAGTTTGCGGGCGACGCCGCGCCGTTCAATTCGCTGGCCTCGATCACCAAATGGGCGGCCGGTCTGGGCTACAAGGGCGTGCAGATCCCGACATGGGACGCCCGATTGTTCGATCTCGAGAAGGCAGCCTCCTCCAAGGCCTATTGCGACGAGGTGAAGGGCATCTGCGCCGATGCCGGCGTCGAGATCACCGAACTGTCGACGCATCTGCAGGGGCAATTGGTGGCGGTGCATCCCGCCTATGACGCGCAGTTCGACGGCTTCGCGCCGGCTGCGGTGCACAACAATCCAAAAGCCAGGCAACAATGGGCGGTCGAACAGATGAAGTTCGCCGCCAAGGCGTCGAAGAATCTCGGGCTCAAGGCGTCGGTGTCGTTTTGCGGAGCGTTGGCCTTCCCCTACCTCTACCCCTGGCCGCAGCGGCCGGCGGGATTGATCGAGGAGGCATTTGCCGAACTCGGCAAACGCTGGACGCCGATCCTCGACGTTTATGACGACAACGGCGTCGATGTCGGCTACGAAATTCATCCGGGCGAGGACGTGTTCGACGGCGCGACATTCGAGATGTTCCTCGATTCGGTCGGCGGCCACAAGCGCTGCAACATCAACTATGACCCGTCGCACTTCCTGCTGCAGCAGCTCGATTATCTCGACTTTATCGACATCTACCACGAGCGGATCAAGGCGTTCCACGTCAAGGATGCCGAATTCAATCCGACCGGGCGGCAAGGCGTCTATTCCGGTTACCAGAGCTGGACCAACCGTGCCGGGCGTTTCCGCTCGCTCGGTGACGGGCAGGTGGATTTCGGCGGCATCTTCTCCAAGCTCACCCAATACAATTACGATTCATGGGCGGTGCTGGAATGGGAATGCTGCCTCAAGCACCCGGAGGATGGTGCGGCCGAAGGCGCTCCCTTCATCCAGCACCACATCATCAGGGTGACGGAAAAAGCATTCGACGACTTCGCCGGCGGCAAGACCGATACAAAGGTGCTGCGCGGCATGATGGGGATCTAGCACAGATATCCCTCCCCCTCGAGGGGAGGGTCGATCCGCGCAGCGGATCGGGGTGGGGTCGCTGGGCGTAGGGCTCGGCATGAACCGACCCCACCCGGCCCTGCGGGCCACCTTCCCCTCAAGGGGAGGGGTATTTCAATGACGAGGGAGAAAATCGTGGTTGGCGCATCGAAGACGGAAACGGGAGGCGGTCCGATCCGCTACGGCATGGTTGGCGGCGGACAAGGCGCCTTTATCGGCGCGGTGCACCGCATCGCGGCACGCATGGACAACGAGTTCGTGCTGGTTGCCGGCGCCCTCTCGTCGAATCCGGAGCGCGCCAAGGCCTCGGCGGCCGAGCTTGGGCTCGATCCGGCACGCAGCTACGGCTCCTATGCCGAGATGGCCAAGGCGGAGGCCAAGCGGCCGGATGGCATCGAAGTGGTGGCCATCGTCACGCCGAACAATGTGCACGTGCCGGCCGCCAAAGCTTTTCTCGAGGCCGGCATCCACGTCATCTGCGACAAGCCACTGGCGACGACGCTAGCCGAGGCAAAGAGGCTGGCGGCGCTGGTCGAAAAGACCGGCAAGGTGTTCGTGCTGACGCATAACTACACCGCCTATCCGATGGTGCGGCAGGCACGCGAGATGGTCGCCAAGGGACAGCTCGGCGATATCCGCATCGTGCAGTCGGAATATCCGCAGGACTGGCTGACCGAAGACCTGGCCGCCACCGGCCAGAAGCAGGCTGCGTGGCGCTCTGACCCGAAGCAGGCGGGTGCCGGCGGTGCACTGGGCGATATCGGCACGCATGCCTACAACCTTGCCCGTTTCGTCTCCAGGCTGGAGCTCGATTCGTTGTCGGCCGATCTCGATGCCTTCGTGCCGGGGAGGCTGCTCGACGACAACATCAATGTGCTGCTGCGCTTCAAGCCGGTCGGCGGGTCGCACCCGGCCAAGGGAATGATCTGGGCAAGCCAGGTGGCGCCCGGCCACGAGAACGGGTTGAAATTGCGCATCTACGGCTCGAAGGGCGGCCTCGAATGGGTGCAGGCCGACCCGAACTATCTCTGGTACACGCCGTTCGGCCAGCCGAAGCAGTTGATCACCCGTAATGGCGCCGGCGCGCTCCCCGTCGCCGGGCGCGTCAGCCGCGTTCCGCCAGGGCATCCGGAAGGCTATCTCGAAGGTTTCGCCAACATCTATCAGGAAGCCGCGCGGGCTATTCGTGCAGCGCGCCGGAAGGGCGGGAAGCCGGCCAAGGATGTCGTCTTCCCGACCGTGCAGGACGGGGTCGAGGGCATGGCCTTCATCGAGGCCTGCGTGAAGTCGTCGAAGAAGAATGGGGCGTGGACGAAGCTCTGAAGGGTGGTGGTGATAGTCAGGTGAGACCGGCCTGCAAATGGCAGTTTCCTGCGCTTCCGGTGCTCATGTACCAAAAGCACGCTCCGCTCCGGTTCTCGGAACCCACCATTTTCGGCTCGGCCTGACCTGAATCTCACCACTCCTCCGGCGATCGAGCGAATGAAGGGAGGGGGCGTCGATGAAAATCGGCATGTGCATGTTGTTGTGGACGACCAGTGTCTCGAAAAAACACGAGCCGTTGCTGAGGGACATCAAGGCGACCGGCTTCGACGGCGTCGAAATACCGGTCTTCTCCGGCACGCCGGACAACTACAGGAAACTCGGCGAACTGCTCGACCGTATCGGGCTGCAACGCACCGCCGTCTCGGCGATGGGCGATCCGGCGATGAACCTGATCTCGCCGGATGCCTCGACGCGCAAGGCCGGTATCGACTACATGAAATCGGCGATCGACTGCGCTCAGGCGCTTGGCGCGAACACGTTGAGCGGCCCGCTCCATTCGACACTCGGGGCCTTCTCCGGCAGCGGGCCGACAGCGGCCGAGAAAAAACGTTCGATCGCTTCGCAACGCGCCATTGGCGACTATGCCGGCAACAAGAGCGTCACCATCGGGCTGGAGGCGCTCAACCGCTTCGAATGCTATCTGTTCAACACGATGGACGATTTGTCGGAGCATATCGACGCGATCGACCGGCCGCACATCAAGGCGATGTACGACACCTTCCATGCCAACATCGAAGAAGCCGACCCGATTGGCGCCTATACGCGCAACCGCAACAACATCGTCCATATCCACATTTCGGAGAACGATCGCGGGGTGCCGGGCCGTGGCCATATTCCCTGGAAGGAGACTTTCTCCGCCATCCGCAAGAGCGGCTACGACGATTGGCTGACGATCGAGGCGTTCGGGCGTTCGCTGAAGGACTTGGCCGCGGCCACCAAGGTGTGGCGCGACTTTTCCGAAGGCCCGGAAGCTGTCTACCGCGACGGCTACAGGCACATTAAGAACGGGTGGAGGAAAGCTGCATAATGATCGGCCAGCCCGATGCCGCACCCGTCACCCCTGCTCAGCCTGGATCCTGTTGTAGTCGTGGATCGTCCTGCTCAGCCGGCGGCGCAGGAAATTGGAAATGTTGTCGAAGATGAAAACGACGAGCAGGACCAAGAGCACCATGTAGAAGACATTGGCCCAGTTGGAGTTGGTGCGCATCGCTTCCCAAAGCTTCAGGCCGATGCCACCAGCACCGACGGCGCCGATGATCGTCGCGCCCCTGGTGTTGGATTCCCACTGGTAGAGCGTCTGGCTGATGAAGACCGGGATCACTTCCGGCAGCACGCCATAGCGCTGCACCAGCAAGCCGTTGGCGCCGGTCGACTGGATGCCCTCGCGGGGCTTGTCGTCGATGTTCTCGAGGCCTTCCGAATAGACTTTGCCGAGCGTGCCGATCTCGGTGAAGAAAATCGCGGCGCTGCCGGCCAGCGGGCCCGGGCCGAAGGCGCGGGTGAAGAACAGCGCCCAGATCAGCATGTCGACCGAACGCATGAAATCGAAGAACCGCTTGAGCACCTGGCTGAGGAGGCCGCTCGGGGTGATGTTGCGGGCGGCGAAAAAGGCGAGCGGGAAGGCGACGATGCCGCCGAGCAAGGTGCCGAGAAACGCCATGACGATGGTCTGGAACAGCTTCGTCCAGACGTCGCCATGCTGCCATTGGGCGTTGTTCCAGATATTGTCCGCGGCCAGCGCAATGTTCGATGTGCCCGGCTTGAGCTGGGGTCCGGACATCAGCAACGAGACCACCTCGCCGGGCGACTTGCCGAAGAAGGGCGAGCGTGTGTCGAAGACGAAATTCGCCCAGCCGAGAAAGCGCTTGCGGACCTTGACGCGATCGACGGTTATGCGAACCTCGCCGGCAAAGCCCATCCGGGCGACGATTTCATCGTCATGCGCGGTGATCCAGTCCGGCACCGGGCCGGTTATCACCGGCTTGCCGCTGGTCAACGACACCGGCACCGCCTGGCCATTGGCGACAAGCGTTGCCTCGGCCTTGTCGAAGGTGACGGATTTGGCTCGGCCGTCGATCAGAACGGTGTAGGAGCCGTTGGCATTGGTGATGACCCAATCGGGATGCGGGTCTTCGCCAAGTGCAGAAAAACGCGGGTATTTGGGGGTGATCTGAGGCTGATCGAGACGGAATTCCGGCTGCAGATCGTAGCTGATCCATTGCGTCAGGAAGAGCGGCAGGCGCTCCCAGTGCGATTGCCTCAGCACTTGCGGCAGGCTGAAGAACCACAAGGCATAGACGAGGTAGAGCAGGATGCCGGCGAACAGCACCAGCGGGCCGAAGCGTTTGTACAAGGGCCGTCGGAACACTTGGGGAAAGCGCTCCTCTATCGCCTGCATCTCATCGGCGGTCATCGCGGTCATGGGCAGTCTTCTTGTTGATTTGCCAAGATCTTTTCCAAAAACCGGAATCCACTTTTTGGGATCATGGTCAGGCGCCCATCATGAAGGCCTGCTCGCCGACGAGCTTGCGACGAAGCCAGGCGGAGAACTGGTCGACGAGGAAGATGGTGGTGAACAACAGCAGCACCAGTGCCAGCGTCTTGGCGCCAAAGCCGCGTGAGATGGAGAGCTTCAGCTCCTCGCCGATGCCGCCTCCGCCGACCGCGCCGATGATGGTCGAGATACGGACATTGATCTCGATCCTGAGCAGCGCATAGGACATGAAATTGGGCAGCACCTGCGGCAGGCCGGCGAAGCGCACGCGCTCGAACCAGTTGGCGCCGACCGCGCGCAGGCCTTCTTCGGCGCGCATGTCGATGTTTTCGTTGATCTCGTAAAAGAGCTTACCGAGGGCGCCGATCGAATGCAGGCCGATGGCGATGATGGCCGCGACCGGGCCAGTCGAGAGGATGGCTGCGAACAGGCCGGCAATGACGATCTCGGGGAAGGCGCGAAGCAGTTCCATGAAGCGCTTGACGACGAGCCTGAGCACCGGACTGGGTGTCAAATTGCGCGCGGCGATGAACGAGAACGGCACCGCAAAGACGAAGCCGATGAAAGTGGAAACCAGCGCCACGTTGAGCGTGGTGAGCATCAGCTCGAAATATTCGGGTAGGTAAAAACCGCCCCAGAGATAAACGCGGCCAAGCGGGAAGTTGAACTCCTGGCTGCCCTTGTCGTGCGGCGATGCGATGTCGAACAGCGCCCGCCAGACGTCGTTCCAGTCTTTGGGAACAAGCCAGCTAAGGAAATCCAGTATGTGCGGCAGCCGATCGAAGAAATGTCCGGCATTGGCCTCGTCGGCAAACCACATGGCTGTGCACATGGCGATAAGCAGCAAACCGATGCCGAGCGCCGTGTAGAACCGGCGCAAGGACGTCTGCCGTCGCCAGGAGTCGGCTGTCCGCCGGGTCGCGTCTGAACGGATCGTGGCTGAGATGGTCATGATCGGGCATGCAAAAAGGGCGGCGCTGATAAGGCCGCCCTTTGCAACTGCATTCAGCCGCCGATCGCGGCTTTGCGGGCTTCGACGATGACGCTGTAGAAGTCCGGCTTCACAGGAACGTAGCCAGTGAAATCGCCGCCTTCGATGGCCTCGAAGCAGGGCTTGTCCTTGGCCGGCAGGCTGGTGAAGAAGTTGGCGAGCTTGGCGCTCATATCGCCACCGAGCGCGGTGCGCACGACCAGCGGGCCGTTCGGGATCAGGCCGGAGCGCCAGACTTCGACGAAATCGTTGGGGTCGACGGCGCCCTTGGCGACTTCCTTGTGGAAGGTGCCGGAGGTGTAGCCATTCTTGAAGTCGCCAATGCCCGAGGAGTCGTCAACCGCAACATCGACCTTGCCGTCGCGAACGGCGAGGAGGTTGTTCTCGTGGCCGCCATTGAACTGGGTCGAGGCGAAGAAGGTTTCGTTCGAGGCGCCGGTGTCCTTCGGAATCTGGGTCAGCGGGATCAGATAGCCGGAGGTCGAATCCGGGTCGGCATAGCCGAGCTTCTTGCCCTTTGCCGACTTGATGTCGGTGATGCCGGACGACTTCAGCGCCAGGCCGATCGAATAATAGCCGGTCGCGCCGTCGGTCTGCTGGGTGGTGAGGATCGGGGTCACGGCGTTCGGATCCTTGAGGTAGACGCTGGCATAGCCTGACGCGCCAAGCTCGGCGAAATCGAGGGTGCCGCCGAGCAGGCCCTGGATTACGCCGTCATAGTCGGCGGCCGGGAACAGCGAGACCTTCTCGAAGCCGAATTCGGACTTCAGGTGATCGGCGAGGCACTGAAAGTTGCGCAGCCGGTCCGCTTCATTTTCACCACCAAGGATGCCGATGCGGAATTCCTTGATATCCTGGGCGTGAGCGGCACTTGTTGCGATGGCGAGCAATGAAACCGCGCCAAAAACCATCTTCCTGAACATTATCTCTCTCCTGTTGGTTCCGGCTTCGCGCCGGAGCGTTCGAACTTTTGACGAGTGCCTTTGACGCGGGCGGGCGATCAGGCCGTTCTCAGTAGCCAGGGAATACGGGCTCGAGCGGTCCGGCGGATGCAGCGATTTTCTGTTTGATGGCGACGCTGGTCGAGGTGATGGCCTCGGAGATTTCGCCGCCATTGCTGTCGGCGCCGTAGACCATGCGCACGGCCTCGCGGTTGAGGTCTTCGGGCGGGCCGTCGAAGACAACCTTGCCGGCGGCCATGCCGATGATACGGCTGCAATAGTTGCGGGCCGTATCAAGCGTATGCAGATTTGTGATGACGGTGATGCCTTCGCGCAAATTGATGTCCTGCAGCGAATCCATCACCACCTTGGCGTTGAGCGGATCGAGCGAGGCGATCGGCTCGTCCGCCAACAGCACCTTCGGCTGCTGCATCATGGCACGCGCAATAGCAACGCGCTGCTGCTGGCCGCCGGAAAGCGTGCCGGCGGGCTGCAGTACGGTGCGGGCGATGTCGAGACGCTCAAGGGCCGCAACAGCCTCGGCGCATTCACTGCGCGAGAACATGCCGAACAGGTTGGACAGCGTCGAGCGGTGGTTGAGCCGGCCGAGCAGCACATTGGTCAGCACGTCCAGGCGCGGCACCAGATTGAACTGCTGGAAGATCATGGCGCAGTCGCGCTGCCATCGCCGGAGCGGCGAGCCGCGCAACCCGGAGACTTCGACGCCGTCGAACAGGATGGATCCCTGGCTGGGATCGATGAGGCGGTTGATCATGCGTAGAAGCGTCGATTTGCCGGCGCCGGAACGGCCGATGATGCCGACCATCTGACCGTGCGGGATCGCGATGTCGACATTGCTGACGGCGGTGTTCTTGCCGAACCGGCGGGTGACGCCGCGGATTTCGAGCGTAGCTGACATGGTGCAGGCTCCAGTCCAATCGCAATTGAAGGTCTGTTAACCCTCGCTAGCGCAGCCGCATGAACCTGCGGTGTCGGAACGATGTCAGTTTTGTTACTGCCCACAGGTACGCCTCGCCCGGGGAATTCATCCGCGCGCCTTTGGATCAGCCCAGGACAAGAAGCTCCTCGAAATGCTTCATGTCCTTGAAGCTGCAAAATGCCGGAGGCAGCAGCTCGATCACTGGAGTCTGACGGACGGCAGCGAGAGGCAATCATCGAATAGTTGTTGCCATTGCGTTATCCTTTCATCGTCGAGACGGCGGATCTGATAGGCGAAGGTTATGTGGAACGTGTAGCTGTCGTGGTCGGGATGCCGATATCCGAAGGGCGCCGACAAGGCATCGCGCCATGCGCGCAGGATACGCACGTCCTCATCGGTTGCGCCGGCAACGGTCAAGCCCGTCGGCACGACATCGACAACCCTGATCTTGAAGGCGCCGCGGCCTTCGAAGCCGTTCAGGCGTTCCTGATAGAGGCGGGTCATGTCGTCGATGCTGGTGTCGAGGGGCGCATCCTCAGGCCAATAGGGAAGCCGGCGCCGATATTCGATGATGCCCTGGAACAGCGTCATGTGCAGGCTGGAGACCGGCGTGAAGGCCAGCCGGTCGGTATGGGGCATGGCGCGCATCCGCTCACGCACTTCGACCACCACTGCCTCGGACGGCGAGCCGTCGACGAGATGGCAGACGACCGTGTTGCCGGGCTCGGTCAGGAAATTGCCAGAGGTGTCGTAGCGCCTGCCGAGATGCAGCGGAGGGGTCAGGTTCGAGCCGGCAAAGTATCCGGCGAGCGAAGGTTTGACTGAAACAGGCATTGCGATCTCCAGAGGAAAGGCCGCGTTCTGCCCCGACGATGTGTCAGGGACATCAAAACCGTGCCAAGAAGTAGAATATCAAAGGCAGGACTCGCCAAGCGATTCTGCCGGGGTTTGCACATCATCAAGATTGAAATAAAGATTCAAACTCGTATCAAAGAGAGGCTTCCTAATTGCTACGTTGGCGCCAGTGGTTGCGGCTGTATGCTGCAGGGGTAGTCGCTGCGATAAGTTTCACAGTGGCCCTGGTTTTGATGTCCGTATATCGGGTTGGTAGCTTGAACCATCCAATACCGGGATACTTGTACAATTATGGAAATGGGCGCGACGCGGCCATTATTATAATGATTCTCATTTTTTTAATTGCGCTAGTTACGATAAATTTTGCAAATAAGATTGAGGAAAAAACCAAATCGCTTGTAGATATTGGTTATGACAAAAAAATTATAGAACTTATCAGGTTAAATCAGACTGGTGGTGCTATTCTTATCACGTTAGGATTTCTTTCTATTATTTTGGACATTTGCCTGAGCGGCTGACTTATTCGGGACGTCAACCCCCATGCTTCTCCAAAAACTGATTGGCCGACAGTTCCCGAAAATCGTCGAGCGCGGCGCGCAGCCGGGCGTGATCCCAATCCCACCAGGCGAGCGCCTGGTAGCGCTCCGCGGTGCGGCGGTCGAAGCGTTCGCGGATCGGCTTGGCCGGTACGCCGGCGACGATGGTGTAGGGCGCGACGTCCTTCGACACCACTGCGCCGGCGCCGACTGCCGCTCCATCGCCAACAGTAACACCGGGCAGGATGGTCGAGCCATGGCCGAGCCAGGTGTCGTGGCCGATGGTGACGCGTTTGGCGCGGCGCTGGGCGAAGAATTCGCTCTCGTGCTCGGCGTCGTCCCAATAGTCGGAGGCGCGATAGGTGAAATGGTGCAGCGTCGGCCGCCAGGTCGGATGGTTGGTGGCGTTGATGCGCACATTGGCGGCGATGTTGGCGAATTTGCCGATCGTCGCGCACCAGACGCCGCAGTCCTGCATCATGTAGGAATAGTCGCCCAACGCACTTTCCGAAACCCGGCAGCGCTCGGCGACTTCGGTCCAGCGGCCAAGCGTTGAGTTCTCTACTTCCGCCGTCTCGTGGATCAGCGGCGCCTCCGACAGTTTCCTCGTCATGCGGCGATTTTTCCGGCGGCGAAGGCGGTCACGTCGATGATACGGTCGGCCACCGCCTCGCGCACGTCGTGGTCGTGGAAGATGCCGAGCAAGGCGACGCCCGAGGCCTTCTTGGCGGCGATCAGGGAAATCACCACGTCGCGGTTCCTTGCGTCGAGCGAGGCGGTCGGCTCGTCTAGCAGCAGGATCGGATGCTCGGTGATGAAGCCGCGCGCGATGTTGACGCGCTGCTGTTCGCCGCCGGAGAACGTCGCCGGCGGCAGCGCCCAGAGTTTTTCCGGCAGGTTCAGCTGCGCCAGCAAGGCACGTGCCTTGCCGCGCGCGACCTCACGCTCCTCGCCGCGCTCGACCAGCGGCTCGGCGACGACATCGAGCGCCGAGACACGCGGCACGGTGCGCAGGAACTGGCTGACATAGCCGATGGTAAGCCGGCGCACGGCAAGCACGGTGCGCGGGCTGGCAGTTGCGAGATCGATGAGCCCGCCCTCGTGCTGGACGATGATCTGGCCTTCATCGGCGGCATAATTGCCGTAGAGCATTTTCAGGATCGAGCTCTTGCCGGCGCCGGACGGGCCGCCGAGCACGGCGCATTCGCCGGCCCTGATCGCGAACGAGACGCCGGCGACGACCGGCAATTTGATGCCGTCGCGCAGATGCATGGTGAAGCTCTTGGCGACGTCGGAGACAACGAGCGGGGTTGCCATAGTCACACCTGCAGAATGGAAGAAACGAGAAGCTGGGTGTAGGGCGCGCGCGGATCGTCGAGGACGCGGTCGGTGAGGCCGCTTTCGACGACGCGGCCGTCCTTCATCACCATCATGCGCTGCGACAACAGCCGCGCCACGGCGAGATCGTGGGTGACGACGATGGCCGCCAGGCCGAGATCGGTGACCAGGCCGCGCAACAGATCGAGCAGGCGCGCCTGCACCGAGACGTCGAGGCCGCCGGTCGGCTCGTCCATGAACACCAGCCGCGGCCCGGTGACGAGGTTGCGGGCGATCTGCAGGCGCTGGCGCATGCCGCCGGAAAAGGCGCGCGGCTCGTCGTCGATGCGGTCTTCGTCGATCTCGACGCGCGACAGCCAGTCGACCGCCGTCGCGCGGATTTTGCCGTAGTGACGGTCGCCGACCGCCATCAGCCGCTCGCCGACATTGGCGCCGGCCGACACCGTCATGCGCAGCCCGTCGGCGGGGTTCTGATGGACAAAGCCCCAGTCGGTGCGCATCAAAAAGCGGCGCTCGGCCTCGCTCATGCGATAGAGCTCGCGGAATTGGCCGTCGCGCATGCGGTAGCTGGCGGTGCCGGAGCTGGGCAGTAGCCTTGTCGACAGGCAGTTGAGCAAAGTGGTCTTGCCGGAGCCGGATTCGCCGACCACCGCCAGCACTTCACCCGGCCAGAGGTCGAAGGTGACGTCCTCGCAGCCGACGCGCGAGCCGTAGAATTTGGACAGCGCCGAAACGCGCAGCAGCGGTTCGTCGGTCATTGGGCCGGCTCCGTTTTTTCCAGGGCAAGAGGGGTTTCAGGCGCAAGATGGCCGCGATGGCCTTCGGCCCGCCGCTTCTCGCAATGATCGGTGTCGGAGCAGACGAACATGTGGCCGCCATGGTCGTCGAGGATAACTTCGTCGAGATAGACGTTCTCGGCCGCGCACAGCGCGCAGGGCTGGTCGAAGGTCTGCACCTCGAACGGATGGTCCTCGAAGTCGAGGCTGACCACATCGGTGAAGGGCGGCAGTGCATAGATGCGCTTTTCGCGGCCGGCCCCGAACAATTGCAAAGCCGGCGAACGGTGCATCTTCGGATTGTCGAATTTCGGCGTCGGCGACGGGTCCATGACATAGCGGCGCTCCACCTTGACCGGATAGGCGTAGGTGGTGGCGATGCGGCCATGTTTGGCGATGTCCTCGTAAAGCTTGACATGCATGAGCCCGTATTCCTCCAGCGCATGCATCTTGCGCGTCTCGGTTTCGCGCGGTTCGAGAAAGCGCAACGGCTCGGGGATCGGCACCTGATAGACCAGCACCTGGCCGGCGCTCAGCGGATATTCAGGGATGCGGTGGCGAGTCTGGATGATGGTCGCCTTCGCCGTCTCGGTGGTGACAGCGACATTGGCGACCTTCTTGAAGAAGGCGCGGATCGAGACGGCATTGGTGGTGTCGTCGGCGCCCTGGTCGATGACCTTCAGCACATCGAGGGGACCAATGATCGAAGCGGTGACCTGCACACCGCCGGTGCCCCACCCATAGGGCATCGGCATTTCGCGCGAGGCGAACGGCACCTGATAGCCAGGGATGGCGATACCCTTGAGGATCGCCCGGCGGATCATCCGCTTGGTCTGCTCGTCGAGATAGGCGAAGTTGTAGGTGGCGATGTCGGTTGGTTGTGCGGTCATTCCGCGGCCTCTCTCTTCTCTTCGGCCTTGCCGGCGTTTTCGCGGGCGTCGTGCTCGGCGCGCATGCGGCGCACGAGGTCGAGCTCGGCTTGGAAATCGACATAATGCGGCAGCTTCAGATGCTCGACGAAGCCGGTCGCCTGGACATTGTCGGAATGCGAGATGACGAACTCCTCGTCCTGGGCGGCGGCGACGACATCCTCACCCAACTCCGAGGCACGCAGCGCGCGGTCGCATAGCGCCATGGCCATCGCCTTGCGCTCGCTCTGGCCGAAGACAAGGCCGTAGCCGCGGGTGAATTGCGGCGGCGCCTTGGCCGAGCCCTTGAACTGGTTGACCATCTGGCACTCGGTGACGCGGATACTGCCGAGCGGCACTGCGAAAGGCAGTTCCGGCACGTCGAGCTCCAGCTCGACCTCACCGATACGGACCTCACCGACGAAGGGATGGTTGCGCGCATAGCCGCGCTGGGTGGAATAGCCGAGCGCCAATAAAAACCCCTCATCGCCGCGCGACAACGCCTGCAGGCGGATGTCGCGCGCCATCGGGAATTCGAGCGGCTCGCGGGTGATGTCGCCGGGGACATGATCTTCAGGCATGTCGCCGTCGGATTCGATCAGGCCCTCGCGGGCGAGGATCGCCGACACGCGCGGCATGGCTTCCGCTTCGCCGGCACGCTGCTCCGGCTCGGCGACTTCGCCGCCTGCAGCAAGCTCGGGATCGAGCAGCCGGTGGGTGTAGTCGAAAGTCGGGCCGAGCAACTGGCCGCCGGGCAGGTCCTTGTAGGTGGCCGACACGCGCCGCTCGACCAGCATCGTGCCGGTTTCGACCGCCCTGGTGTAGCCGAAGCGCGGCAGCGTGGTGCGGTAGGCGCGAATGAGGAAGATCGCCTCGATCATGTCGCCGCGCGCCTGGACGATGGCGAGTGCCGCCAATTCCGTGTCGTAGAGCGAACCTTCACTCATCACCCGGTCGACGCCGAGCGCCAGCTGCTCGACGATCTGGTTGAGGCGAAGTGCGGGCACCGAACGATCGCCGCGCCGGCGGTCGGCGAGCAGTTTGTGGGCGTTGCGAATGGCCGCTTCGCCACCCTTTACCGCGACATACATCCTATGCCTCCATCATCTTGATGCGCGTCGTGCGCGGCAGGCAGGCAATTGCTTCGGACGTGGCGAGGATGATGTCGACGCCACGCGGAAAGCGCTGGTTGTTCTGCTTCCATTGCTCGACGAAATGGCGCGGCATTTGCGCCGGCGCGATCGTCGCCGTCTTCTCGATGCCCGGGCCTTCGAGCAGCAGCGGAGCGCCGGAGACAAGATCGCTGACCTCGAGGATCAGCGTCGTGGAGCGATCGGGATAATCCTGGGTGCCTTGCGAAAACCCGTCGAGCGCCATCATCTCGGCCGGGGTGGCGATCAGCGCGAAATGCGCGTCGGCCGATGTGTTGGCCAGCGGCGCGCCGGTATGGAAGCCAAGCCAGGATTTCACCGTCGCTGAAGCCTGCAAGGCGGGGTCGAGCCAGAGCGGCGTGTCGTTATCGCACAGCGCCAGCGCAATGGCGCCCGCGGTGGCTGACAGCGGCGTCGGTGGATGGGTAAAGACCGGCAGGGGCTGCAGTGTGCCCGGCCGCGCCATCGCGTCCATCACTGCGCGGAAGACCGTCTGGGCGTCGAACACCGGATCGGCAAAGCCGCCTTCGATCGCTTGGGTTGCGATGTCCATCAGTCTTCTCCGCGTACCATGGTGAAGAAATCGACCTTGGTCGCCGCCGTCTCGGCGCGGCGCTGGTCACGGGCCTTGGCCAGTGCCGCCCGCAAGGGCGCGACGAGCCTGGCCTCGACCTCGTTGCGGTGAGCCGGGTCCTGCCAGAGCGCGTCGGCGATTGCCGCCAGCCTTGCCTTCTGCTTGTCGCGGCCGAGCGCATAGCAGTGGCCGACCTGTCCGGAGGCGAGCCTGACGGTGGCGCGGGTGACCGTCGCCTCGCCAACGTTGAACGGCGCGCCGCCGCCACCGATGCGGCCACGCACGGTCACCAGGCCGGTTTCGGGGCCGCGCAGGAGTTCCGCCTCAGAAGGCAGGCCGGCTTCGTTCCACAGACGGACGATATCGTCGCCGGTCGATTGCGCCAGCGTTGTCATAACGGCCTTGCGCTCAGCCTGATCGCGCGCTTCCTGTCCTCGCATGGTTAACACTCCCTTGCATCGACACTTGTCTATTGATATAGACAATTATACAAATTATACCTATTATCTAATGCGTGTCTATGACGGGTGCATGACAGGGCGAGAAGAGGGGGCGCAAAGGTTGGGGCAGAAAATGATCGGACAAGCCAACAGCATCGAGCGGCGCAGCGGTGTCGCGCTGTGGCGGCAGATCGCCGATCAGATCCTGCATTCGATTGCCGTCGGCGATTTTCCCGAAAATGCGGCGTTGCCGCCGGAGGTGGCACTTGCCGAGCGCTATGGCGTCAACCGCCACACCGTCCGCAGCGCCATTGCAGCGCTGGTGCAGGAGGGTGTGCTCAGGGCAGAGCAGGGGCGCGGCACCTTCGTGCTGTCGCGCAGGCGGCTGTCATATCCGATCGGCGCCCGCACCCGCTTTTCCGAAGGATTGCAAGGACAGGCGTCCGAGCGGCATATCACCTTGCTTGCATCATCGGTCGAGCCTGCCAACCGTCGTGTGGCAGAGAGCTTAGGCCTTGCAAAGGGGGCCGACGTGATACGTCTGGAAACGCGCGGCGAAGCCGATGGAATGCCGGTGTCCCGCGCTGCCGGCTGGTTCGATGCCAGGCGCTTTGCCGGCATCGATGCTGCCATGGCGGAAACCGGTTCGATCACCGCATCGCTGGCACGTTTCGGCATTGACGACTATCTGCGGCAATCGACGGTGCTGTCGGCGCGCCATGCGGATGCCGCCGACCTTGCGGACCTCGACCTGCAGCCCGGCGCCATCGTGCTAGTGACGGTCGCCGTTAACGTCACGCCCGACGGTCAGCCGATCCAGTTTTCGGAGTCGCGCTTCCCGGCCGAGCGGATCGAGCTCAAACTATCGGCGCTCTGAGATGCGCCAGCCCTGGCATCATCCGACCTGGATAACCGCCTTGATCAGGCCGGACTTCTCATGCGCCCAGCGGGCAAGATCGTGCGGCGTTTTGCCAAGCGTGGTGCGGTGCGTGACGAGCTTTGCCAACGGCACCGCGCCGTTGCGGATCGAGGCGGCGACATGGTCGAAATCGGCACGCAGCGCGTTGCGGCTGCCGATCAGCATCATCTCGCGCTTGTGGAATTCGGGATCGGAAAAGGCGATGTCGTCCTTGACGACGCTGACCAGGACCAGCGCCCCGCCATGCGCGACATGGGCGAAGGCCGACTGCACCGACTGGGTGTTGCCGGTGGCATCGAAAACCATGTCAAAACCGTCGCCGTGGGTTGCTTGCCGCACCAGGTCCGCAGCAGCACCCTGCGAGCCGTCGAGGGTCGCGAAGCCGAGTTCGCTTTCGGCGAACCCCAGCCTCTCCGCACTCATGTCGAGCAGCGTCACGTCGAGCCCGGCGATGCGGGCGAACAGCGCCGTGCCGAGCCCGATCGGGCCGGCGCCGATGACCAGCGTGCGCGCACCTGGATCAGCCAGCGAGCGCCGCACCGCATGGGCGCCGATCGCCAGGAATTCGACGGCAGCAGCATCGGCCAGCGACAAGCCGTTTGCCGGATAAAGATTTTGCGCCGGCACCGGGATTTGCTCGCACATGGCGCCGTCGCGGTGGACGCCGAGCACCTCGATCCTGACGCAGCAATTCGGCTTGCCTTGCCGGCACGCGATGCACTTGCCGCATGCGAGATAGGGATTGACGACCACCGGTTCGCCGATTGCCAGATCGACGCCCTCACCAACCTCGATCACGGTGCCGGAAACTTCGTGGCCCATGATGCGGGGATAGGCGAGGAACGGGTGCTTGCCTTCGAAGATGTGATAGTCGGTGCCGCAGATGCCGACATGGCTGACGGCGACCAGCGCCCAGCCGGCTGGCGGCGCGCCAGGCGCCGGACGATCTTCGAGGACAAGTTCGCCGGGCGAGCGGCAGACGACGGCTTTCATGCTTCAATCCAGTCGGTTCATGGCACCGCCGGCTCTGCTGTCGCGAGGCCGGCGGTTGTGGGGAGGCGGTCTATTTGCCGCGGCGGCGCAGCCCGTCGAAATAGACGATGACGATGATCAGCACACCGGTGATGATGCGCTGCCAGAAGGCGTTGACGTTGAGCAGATTGGCGCCGTTGTTGATGGTGGCAAGGATGAAGGCGCCGAGCAGCGGCCCGTGCACTGAGCCGACAGCGCCGAACAGCGAGGTGCCGCCGATCACCGAGGAGGCGATCGCCTGCAATTCCCAGCCCTCGGCCTGTGTCGGATTGCCGATGCCGATGCGCGAGGCAAGCAGCACGCCGACGAATGCCGCACACAGCCCCGACAGCGTGTAGGCCATATAGATGGTGCGCTGGACGTTGACGCCTGACAGGCGCGACGCCTCGGCGTTGGAGCCGACCGAGAACAGATAGCGGCCCCAGCGGCTGTGGTGCAGGAAGATGTAGGCCGGGATGCCGACCAGGATCACCATCCAGAACAGATTGGGGACGCCGACGAAGGAACTGCGCGAGAACGTCTGGAAGGCATCGTTGTTGATCGAGATCGAGTTGCCGTTGGTCATCAACAGACCGATGCCGCGCAGCGAGGTCAGCGTCGCCAGAGTGATGATGAAGGGCGGCAGGCCCATCTTGACGATGCCGAACCCATGGAACATGCCGATGGCGACGCCGACCAGCAAGGTAATCAGGATGGCCAGGAAAACCGGTGTGCCGGCGTTGATCAGCATCGCGACGATGACGGTGGCGAAGCCGACCACGGCGCCGACGGAAAGGTCGATGCCGCCGGTGATGATGACGAAGGTCTGGCCGACCGCCAGGATGGCGATCATCGATCCTTGCCGCAACAGGTTCGAGATGTTGTTGGCCGAGGCGAAGCTCGGCGTCGCCACCGACAGGATGACCCACAAAAGAACCAGCAGTGCCAGCAGTGTCAGCCCGAACAGGGCGTTGTAGTTGCGTTTCGGCCTTTCGGCAGCGATCGCCTCCGTGCTCATATCCGTCCTCCCGGTCTTTCTTGTTTCTCGGCCAGCGCCTGGGTGAGGATCTCCTCGTGATCAGCGGTCCGAAACCCGTGCGTAGCCACCAGCTTGCCGCGCCGGAACACATGCAGCGTGTCGGCGAGTTCATAGACCTCGGGCAGGTAGGACGAGATCAGGATGATGCCGGCTCCTTTGGATAGCAGCGCGCCGAACAGGCGGTAGATCTCGGCCTTGGTGCCGACATCGACGCCGACAGTCGGCTCGTCGAAGATGAACAGCTTGGCGCCGTGGCCGAGCCATTTGCCGATGACGATCTTCTGCTGGTTGCCGCCGGACAGGCTGGAGGCCAGGGCGCTGCGTGTTGGCGTCTTGATGCGCAGGTCAGCGATCTGGCGATCGGCTTGCGCCTTTTCCTGCGCGCGCGAGATCAGCAGATTGCTCGAGATGCGCTTGTAGATCGGCAGATTGAGGTTGAGCCCGACCGGCAGGTTGAGGCAGAGGCCCTGGTCGCGGCGGCTTTCGGGGGCCAGCGCCATGCCGAGCCTGATCGCGTCATGTTCGGAATTGACCTTGGCCTCCTTGCCCTCCCAGAGGATCTGGCCGGCCGATTTGCGGTGGCGGCCATAGAGCGTGGTGACGAACTCGCTGCGCCCGGCGCCGATCAGGCCATAGAGACCGACGATCTCGCCGGCGCGGACGGACATCGAGACATTTTCGAAGCCCTTGCCCGACAGGTTCCTCGCTTCGACGATGGTCGCGCCGAAGGTGAAATGCTCCTTGTGGTAGACCTGCTCGATCGAGCGGTTGATCATCATCTTGACCAACTCGGCGTCATTGGTCTCGGCAATGTTCCTGGTGCCGACCAGCGTGCCATCGCGCAGCACTGAGACGCGGTCGGCGAGTTCGAACACTTCTTCCATGCGATGGCTGATGTAGATGATGGTGACGCCTTCGCCCCTCAGCCGGCGGATCAGCGTGAACAGCTGGTCGGCCTCCTTGCGGGTGAGGTAGGCGGTCGGTTCGTCGAAGATCAGGAATTTGGTGCCGCGCACGGTGGCGCGGGCGGCGGCGATCAGCTGCTGCTGGCCGATGGTCAGGTCACCCAGCATGACATGCGCGGGCAAGTCGAAGCCTAGGTCGTCGATGATCTTCTGCGCCTGCCTGACCATCGCCCGCTGCTGCAGGATGCCGAAACGTGCATCCTCCTCGCCGAGGAACATGTTGGCGGCGACGGTGAGATGGCGGCACAGGACCACTTCCTGATGCACGGCATTGATGCCGAGTGCCATCGCCTCATGCGGCGTTGCCAATGCGGCAGGCTTGCCCTCCCAGATGACGTCGCCGGAGGTGCGCGGCATGACGCCGGTCAGAAGCTTGATCAGGGTGGATTTGCCGGCGCCGTTCTCGCCGACGATGGCGTGGATCTCGCCGGCTTTGAAGGCGAGGTCGACCGGCTTCAGCGCGTGGGTGCCGGGATAGCGTTTTTCCAGGCCGCGGAGTTCTAGGATGGTCCTGCCCGGTTCCAGCGTTGGGGCCGGATGGAGTTCCTGCGCCGTCGACATCATGACAATCCTCCCAGATTGGCCCGCCAGATGGCCTGACGATTGGCGCGAGTGGGATGTTTCCGGGGCAAAGGCCCCGGAAACAGTTCACTTGTGGCGATGCTCAGTCGAGCTTGGGGTTGAGCAGCGCGTCGATCTTCGGATCCTTCATGTTGGCTTTGGTGACCAGGTTGGCGCCGGTGTCGACATTGGCCTCGACCTTCTCGCCCTTCGAGGCGGCGAGCGCCGTCTTGATGCCGTCATAGCCCATCCGGTACGGATCCTGAACGACGAGAGCCGAAATGACGCCGTCATTGAGGAACTTGATCAGCTTCTCGTCGCTGTCGAAACCGACCAGCGCGACCTTGCCGGCAAGATTGTTCTCGGCGATCGCCTGACCGACGCCCTGCGCCATGATCAGATTGGAGGCAAAGATGCCCTTGAGGTTGGGGTTGGCGGTGATCAGGTCGGTGGCGATGTTGAGGCCGGTGGTGGCCTGGCCGTCGGCGTATTTGTCGGCGACCAGCTTGAGGCCGGGATATTTGGCGGCGAGCTGTTCCTTAAAACCCTGGGCGCGCTGTTCGAGCGAGCCGGCGCCCGGAAGCGCGGTGATCAGGGCGACGTCGCCCTCGACCTTGCCGCCATTGGCTTCGCCGATGGCTGCGGCAAGGCCGTCAGCGGCGACGCGGCCGCCCTGGATGTTGTCGGTGGTCAGGAACGAGGTGAAGGCCTTGGAGTCGGCACCGGAGTCGATACCGATGATCTTGACCTTGGTGGCGGCCTCATCGATCGGCTTGCCGAGCGCCTTGGCTTCGGTCGGCGCGATGACGACGGCCGCCGGGTTGCCGGCGACGGCATTCTCGAGGATCGAGATCTGGCCGTTGACGTCGGTCTCGGCCTGGGCGCCGAGCTCCGGCACGTTGACGCCGAGATCCTTGCCGGCCTTGCGGGCGCCGGCCAGAACGATCTGCCAGTAGAAGGACGTGGTGTCCTTGACGATGATCGGAATGGTCACGTCGGCCGCGGATGCCGGAGCCGAATGCATCACGCCGGCAAGCATCGACGCGGCTGCGAGTGCCACGAAGGCGCGGCGGTTGAGAATGCTGGTCACGAATTTCATTAGGAGTCCTCCCTAAGTCGCCCGGTGAATGTTACGGAAGCTCCATTCGGATGGCGCGGCCCAAACGGAACTTTATCAATAAAAAACATTTACCGTGTTTTGATAGTGCATCATCTCGGTCGGCGCAAGCGCTGTTTGATGGCCGCTTCGAATGGCTGGATGGAAGATTTTTTCTGTCGGAACTCCGCTGCCAATCTGCTTCAATATCCCGCATGGAATATTAATTCCATCAACCAGTCAATATGGAATGTACATTCGTTTTTGGCGGTGTACGAACTGTGACACCTGGCGTTCACGTCAGGCGCTCGCGACTTCCCGGACGGTAAGGCTTAGAGCGTCGCGCCGAGGTGCCACGGCACGAACTCGTTGTCGCCGTAGCCGAATTCCTCGCTCTTGGTCTTGCGGCCCGAAGCTGTCTCCACGATCAGCTCGAAGATCTCGCGGCCCATGCCGGCAATGGTCTTTTCGCCCGAGGCGATGACGCCGCAATTCACGTCCATGTCCTCTTCCATGGCGTGGTACATGGTCGAGTTGCTGGCGACCTTGATCGACGGCGTCGGCCGGCAGCCGAAGCAGGAGCCGCGGCCGGTAGTGAAGACGATGACGTTGGCGCCGCCCGCCACCTGGCCGGTGGCCGAGACCGGGTCGTAGCCGGGCGTGTCCATGAACACCAGCCCGTGCCCGGTGACCTTTTCGGCATAGCCGAAGACGCCGTTGAGCGGCGTCTGGCCGCCCTTGGCGACCGCGCCGAGCGACTTTTCCAGGATGGTGGTCAGGCCGCCGCGCTTGTTGCCCGGTGAGGGATTGTTGTCGATGGATGCGCCATGCTTGGCGACGTGGTCTTCCCACCATTTCACATAACCGTCGAGCTTGGCGGCGATCTCGGGGGTTGCGGCGCGATAGGCGAGCAGGTGCTCGGCGCCGTAGATCTCCGTCGTTTCGGAGAGGATGCCGATGCCGCCGACGCCGGCCAGGATGTCGACGGCGGCACCCAGCGCCGGATTGGCGGTGATGCCGGACATGCCGTCGGAACCGCCGCATTGCAGGCCGACGACGATCTCGCTGACCGGGATCGGCTCACGCTGAAGTTTGCCGACCTCTTCGGCGATCTCGGCCAGCACGACCAGCGCCTTCTCGACCGATTTGCGCGAGCCGCCGGCTTCCTGGATATTGAAATGGCGTTTTCCCGCGGCAACGCCCTTCTGGCCATAGAGGGTGAGCTGGTTGACCTCGCAGCCGAGCCCGACCATCAGCACGCCGCCGAAATTCGGGTGACGGGCATAGCCGGCCAGCGTGCGGTGCAGCACCATCATGCCGTCGCCGGTGGCGCTCATGCCGCAGCCCTGGCCGTGGACGATCGGGACGAAGCCGTCGATGCCCGGATATTGCGGCAGAAGCGTGCGGTTCGCCGCGTCAGCGATGGCGTGGCAGACGGTGGCCGAGCAATTGACGCTGGCGAGAATACCGACGAAGTTGCGCGTCCCGGCGCGGCCGTCGGCGCGGCGGTAGCCCATGAAGGTGCGGGCGCGGTCGGCCTCGGTCGCATGCACTGCCTCGCTCGGCGGCACCACCGGCAAACGCCCGCTTTCGAAGACCAGATTGTGCGAATGGACATGCTCGCCAGGCGCGATGTCCTGCGTGGCGCGGCCGATCGCCTGGGCGTATTTGACCACGGCTTCGCCGGCCGCAATCGGCTTGATCGCCACTTTGTGGCCCGGCTCGATCAGCGCGGCGGCGACGGCGCCGCCCGGCAGCACGGTGCCGATCTCGATGCGGCCATTGGCGACCGCGACATTGTCGGCGGGAGACAGAAGAATGCTGTTTGCGGCGTTCACGGGAGCTTCCTGGGTGTGTTCCTGGGTGCGCGAGCGGATTGACACGCGGCTCTTAACATATAATGTCTTTTATCGTGAAAAAACATTTTTGCGTCAATTGTTTTTTCGCCAGAGCACGACGCGTCTTTTGGATGCGTGAAGTAGGCTCTACAACCAGGACTAGCGTTGCGCATGGTGTTTTGCGAAGCGATTCCGATTTCATGCGCGCGAAACGCTTCAAACCGGCCGCAATCGCCAATGCGCCACGGGGCAGGGGATGTCGAAGAGCAACAACGTTTACAAGGACGCTTATAATCGCGGTCTGAGGCTGCTCGACGAAACCAGGAGCCTGCCTTCGGAGCCGGAACTGGGTACGCTGCTCGGCGTCAGCCGCACGACCGTCCGCACTATCCTTGCGCGCATGGAAGAGACCGGGCTGATCGACTGGAACAAGCGCAGCAAGACCGTTCTGCGCGAGCCGCGGCCGGATGATTTCTTCCCCGAGGAAGAAACCGACACGCTGGCCGAGATCATAGAGCGTTCCTTCATGCGGCGGCTGCTTGCCAGCGGTGCCGAAGCCGGAATGCAGATCAACGAGCTCGAGCTGGCGCGCGAGATCGGCGTCGGCACTACCAGCGTGCGCGAATTCCTGATCCGCTTCTCGCGCTTTGGGCTGATCGAGAAGCGCCGCAACAGCCACTGGGTGCTGAAAGGCTTTACCCGCGCCTTCGCGCTGGAGTTGACCGAGATCCGCGAAATGTTCGAACTGCGCTCGGCCGCAGCCTTTGCCGCTCTGCCCGAGGACAGCCCGGTGTGGGCCGACCTCGACCGCCTGGAGGACGAGCATCGCCTGCTGGCGCGCGAGATCGCCGTGCGGTTCAACGAATTCTCCGAGCTCGACGAGCGCTTTCACCGGCTTATCCACCGGGCGTCGCACAACCGCTTCATTGTCGATTTCTACGACGTCATCGCCATGATCTTCCACTACCACTACCAGTGGAACAAGGCGCAGGAGCGCGAGCGCAACGAAGTCGCGGTCCAGGAGCATCTCGCCTATATCGCCGCGCTCAAATCGCGCGATCTCGCCAAGGTCGACGCCGCCTGCCGCAAGCACCTGAAATCGGCCCGCCACACGCTGCTGACGTCCATTCCCGAGGGCAGGCAGCCGCAACGCGCGTGATTGTGTTGCGTTGCCGCAGCAACGTTTTGGCGATTTTCCGGCCGCCGGCTCCGTGGTAGAGAACTGACGTTGCTGCGTGAAGAGGCTGGTTCTTGACCATACGCCGGAGACGATGGAGCATGCCGGTCGCGTTCGCCGCGGCGTGGCTTTTCGTGCTCCAGTCGATGTTCGGCGCGTTTGCTTCAGGCGGCGAGCCGAACGCCTCGCAATTCGATGCTTTCGGCAACACGATCTGCACCCATGACGGTGCGGCGCAACTCCCCGCCGGCGATCCGCATCATCAGCACATGCCGGCTTGCTGCATGCTTGGCTGCAACCTCGTTTCGGCGGTCTACGCGCCGCCCGATGCCGCCGGGAGCCTGGCTCGCAGCCTCTCCGTCGAAACCATCGCCTTTTTCCTGCCGGCCTTCCGGCATCGCGATTTCGCCCGCGCCCGCACTCCGTCCAATCCGCGCGCACCACCGGCGACGGCCTGATCCGTTCTGGTTCGCGCCGCGCAACCCTTTGCCGGCGCGTTTATCGACATCGTTCGCGACCGGCCGTCGGCGCGGGTCCCTTAAAATCCACGGAGCAATCATGTCTCACTCTTTTCGCGCTGCCGCATCCAGCCGCGGGCGCTTCGTACTGGGTCGTTTCGAGCAGCGTCTCGGCGTCGCCCTTTGCGTTCTTGCCCTCCTGTTCGCCAGCGTCCAGATCGTGTTGGCACACGAGTTCAAGCTTGGCGATCTCGAGATCGGGCACCCCTGGTCGCGCGCCACGCCAGCCGGTGCCAAGGTAGCCGGCGGCTACTTCACCATCACCAACACCGGCAGTGCGCCGGATCGCCTGCTGTCGATCACCTCCGGCATTTCGGCCAAGGCCGAACTGCACGAGATGGGCGTCAGCAATGGCGTCATGACCATGCGGCCGGTCACCGGCGGCCTCGAAATCCCGGCTGGCGGCAAGGTCGCATTGGCGCCCAACGGCTATCATTTGATGTTCATGGATTTGAAGCGGCAGCCCAAGGAGGGCGAAATGTTCTCCGCAACCCTGACCTTCGAAAAAGCCGGGCCTGTGCAGATTGAATTCGCCGTGCAAGGCATCGGCAGCGCGGCGCCGCAGGACGACCACTGACTTGGCCGCTTCGAGAGGTACCATCATGAAGAAATCTCTTTTGCCCGGCTGCGTGCTTTTCGTCCTCGGGACCAGCGCGGCCTTTGCCCACATCACGCTCGAAACGCCGGAGGCGGCGGTAGGCTCGACCTACAAGGCGGTTCTTCGGGTGCCGCATGGCTGTGAGGGCAAGGCGACGACCGCCGTGCGCGTGCAGATTCCGGAAGGGGTGCTTTCGGTCAAACCGATGCCGAAGCCGGGTTGGACACTGCAGGTCAAGAACGGCAAATACGAGAAGTCCTACCAGCTCTACGGCCAGGCAGTGACCAGCGGCGTCAAGGAGATCGACTGGAGCGCCGGCAGCCTGCCGGACGAATTCTACGACGAATTCGTCTTTCGCGCGACACTGGCGTCCGACCTGCCGGCAGGCCAGATGCTGCATTTCCCGGTGGTGCAGGAATGTGACGGCGTTGCCGATCGCTGGATCGAGATTCCGGCGGCCGGGCAGGCTGAGGATGCGCTGGAATTTCCGGCGCCCGGCCTCAAGCTGCTGCCGAAGAAGTGAGCTCCGGCGGCGCACTTTGGCGGATGGGCGCGCCGCTGCTCCTGGCGGTGAGATGAGCGTGGCATCCTTCCTGCGGCAAGCTTGCATGGCCGGCAACTATTCTGGCCGGCTTGTGGCTGGCTTGCTGGCCGCCATCGTGCTGCTCGCCGCAATTGCCATGCCTGGTCCGGCCTTCGCCCATGCGGCGCTGATCAAGGCCGAGCCGGCTGACGGTGCGGTGCTGGGGCAGAGCCCGTCGCAGCTGTCGCTGACTTTCAGCGAGCCGGTTTCGCCGCTGGTACTGACGCTGGTGCGGCCCGACGGCACGGCGGTCCCGCTGACCTCCTTCCGGCTCGGCGGACAGACCGTCGAGATCGACAATCCGCAGGCGCTGAAATCGGGCACGCATGTGCTGAGCTGGCGGGTAATCTCCGCCGACGGGCATCCGGTCGGCGGCTCGGTGCTGTTCTCGGTCGGCACACCGAGTGCCGCGCCGGCCGCCTCCGATGCCGTTGACCGGGGGCTTCGAACGGCGATCTGGATCGGCAAGGTTTTTCTGTATATCGGCCTGTTTTTCGGCGTCGGCGGTGCCTTTGCGCTGGGCTGGCTGGCACAAGGCGGGCGATCCGGCCAGAAGCTTGTCGCCGCTGCGATCCTGTGCGGGCTGGCCGCCGCACCGCTGTCGCTTGGTTTCCAGGGCCTGGATGCGCTTGGCGCGCCGCTTGCCCGGCTGGCGCAGCCGGTCATCTGGCAGACCGGGCTCGGCACCAGCTTCGGCTGGACAGTGCTGATCGCGCTGATGGCGCTCGGCCTTGGCCTGTTGTCGCTGGTCGTGCCGCGCGCCAACGCAAGGCCGCTCGCCCTGGCCGGACTGGTTGGAGTTGGCGCAGCACTTGCCGCAAGCGGGCATGCCAGTGCCGCCGAGCCGCAATGGCTGACAAGGCCGATGGTGTTTCTGCACGGCGTCGGCATTGCTGTCTGGGTCGGAGCGCTGGCGCCGCTCGGTCTTGCCTTGAAACGGCAGCCGGACAAAGCGGGGCCTTTGCTGCGCCGGTTTTCGCGAGCGATCCTGTTCGTCGTGGCGGTGCTTGCGGCAGCCGGCATCGTGCTCGCCGTCATCCAGGTGCAAACGCCGTCTGCGCTGGTCCATACCGCTTACGGCCGGCTGCTGCTGCTCAAGCTGGTGCTGCTCGTCTTTCTGTTCACGCTCGCCGCCGTCAATCGCTTCAAGCTTACGGCCCTGGCTGAGGCAGGAAATACGGAGGTCCAGCGGCGGCTGGCCCGCTCGATCTTTATCGAGCTGCTGATCGTGCTGGCGATCTTCGGCGTTGCCGCCGGCTGGCGCTTCACGCCGCCGCCGCGCGCGCTGGCGATCGCCGCGGCACAGCCGGCATCGGTGCATATCCACACGCTGCAGGCGATGGCCGATCTCAGCATTGTGCCCGGCCATACCGGGCCTGTTGCCGCTTCGATCTTCATCATGACCGGCGATTTCGGCCCGCTCGACGCCAAGCAGGTGACGCTGGTGCTGTCAAAGCCCGATTCCGGTATCGAGCCGATAAGACGCCCGGCGACGAGGCTTGGCGACGGCACCTGGCGCGTCGACCAACTCGTCATTCCGGTCGCCGGCCGCTGGACGGCGCGGCTCGATATCCTGGTCTCCGATTTCGAGATGGTGAAGATCGAAGCGCCGATCGATATCCGGCCATGAAGACAGCGCTGGTCCGCGCAACGCAATTCGGCGAGACGGTTGACGCGGCCTTGAAGGCCCGTCAATCATCGTCATCAAGAATGGGCATCCAACCCAATCGCGGCTCAAAGCAACAAGATCCGAAAGCAGGGAAGAAACAATGGAAAAAGCCGAAATCGGCCTGATCGGCCTTGGCACGATGGGCTCCAACCTGGCGCTCAACATCGCCGAGAAGGGGCACCGCATCGCCGTCTTCAACCGCACCGCGGCGCGTACCGATGCCTTTGTCGAAAATGCCGGCGCGCTCAGGGATAGGGTGGTGCCTTGCTACAGCCTCGAGGAACTGGCCGCCGCGATCCGGCCGCCGCGGCCGATCATCATCATGGTGCTGGCCGGCAAGCCGGTCGACGAGCAGATCGCAGCATTGCGCGGCGTGCTGTCGGCCAACGATATCGTCATCGACGCCGGCAACGCCAATTTCCGCGATACGATGCGGCGCTTCTCGGAGCTTACCGATTCGGGCCTGACCTTCATCGGCATGGGCGTGTCCGGCGGCGAGGAGGGCGCACGCCACGGTCCCTCGATCATGGTCGGCGGCACCGAAGAGTCCTGGAAGCGGGTCGAAAAGGTGCTGACCGCGATCTCGGCCAAGTTCAAGGGCGAGCCTTGCGCGGCGTGGCTTGGCACCGACGGCGCCGGCCATTTCGTCAAGACTATCCACAACGGCATTGAGTATGCCGACATGCAGATGATCGCCGAGATCTACGGCATCTTGCGTGACGGGCTGGGCATGGGACCGAAAGAAATCGCTGAGGTGTTTTCCCAGTGGAACACGGGCAGGCTCAACTCGTACCTGATCGAGATCACCGCCAAGGTGCTGGCCGCCGACGACCCCAAGACCGGCAAACCGGTGGTCCACATCATCCTCGACCGCGCCGGCCAGAAAGGCACCGGCAAATGGTCGGTGATCGAGGCGCAGCAACTCGGCATCCCGGCCACCGCGATCGAAGCGGCGGTGGCGGCACGCGTTCTGTCGTCGATCAAGGACGAGCGGCTGGCCGCCGAGAAGGTCTATGGCGGCGGCGTGAGCAGGATTTCCGGGGACAGGGACGCCCTGCTCGGCGATCTCGAGCTGGCGCTGTTTGCCGGCAAGATAGCCGCCTACGCGCAAGGCTTCGCGGTGATGAGCGGCGCGTCGAAGGAATTCAACTGGAACCTGCCGATGCCGGTCATCGCCAAGATCTGGCGGGCCGGCTGCATCATCCGCTCGCAATTGCTGGATACGATGGCGGAGGCCTTCGGCGCCGGCGGGGCGGCCACCAACCTGTTGATGGCGCCGGCTTTCGTCTCGTTGATGCAGGAGGCACATCCGGCGCTTCGCCGGGTCGTGGCAAGGGCGGCCGAAGCCGGCTCGCCGGTGCCGGCCCTGTCATCTGCACTTGCCTATTTCGACAGTTACCGGCAGGGCCGCGGCACTTCGAACCTGATCCAGGCGCAACGCGATTTCTTCGGCGCGCACGGCTTCGAGCGCATCGATGGGCAGGGTGCTTTTCATGGCCCGTGGGGGAGCGGGGCGGCGGGTTAGCGCCCAAAGACGGACGTCCCCCGGTTCTCGATAATCCCGAAAGCAGTCAGTCGGTGGGACTAGAACAAAGGAGCGAGAAGGACGGGAAGCTGATTTGCGGCGGTGTGGAATGACTTCGCACACAGGTGGTGAAGCGGCCGTTCGGAACGGATATCTTCCGTACCGGATGTTGACCCGGCGGGCGAATGACATAGGCACCCGCTGGCGGTGGCGGATAGCGTGTCATGACCGGAAGGAGCGCCGCGTTTTCTTTCGCGGATGGTTTTGCTTTAGCTTCCGGGGATTATATGGATGCGCGGTTTCCGCTGGCAAGGAGATTAAGGTACCGCGGCAACTGGGGCTGGAGTTGGCACGGCTGCAGCGGGCGGCAGTAGGCCGACTTTCTTCTTATAGTCTTCAATCACTTCGGCGATTGAATTAAGCACGGGTTCGAATCCACTGAAGTTGATCGAGCCCTTGTTGGCCGCAACGACCTTGCTTGCGAACGTCTTTTTGGAAATGTGTGTAGCGCCATCGGTGTCCTTCAGCTTAATTTCGAACTTCTTGCCCTCGTACGGCTGGTCGAGGAGCCCCTGTTCGAAAAGTTTCTCGATGGGTGTATCGCCGCCGCCAACCTTAGGGATGGGAATGACATAAAGGTTGGATTCCAGATGGTGCCAACTGTCGGTTCCATCCACTTTCTTTTTCGTGACATGGAAGATGTGCTTAAACAGGTCTTTCGAGCCATCATCCGAGTCAACGACCATGATTAGCGGGTGCTTGCCCCCGCTCTTAAAGCCTTTTCCGCGTATCGAAAACATTCTCGCGAGTTTGGTAAGATCGCCGCAACCGCCCCCTAGCTGCTGAACGGCAGCCGAGGTCCTTGTATATTTGAACAGCTTGAATTTAAGCTCGCCACCGGGGCTCGTAAGTGTTGGGTACTTGGCGGCGAGGGCCTGAACGGCTGACTTGATGTAAATGTTGTCCGTCACGCCTTCGCAGAGGACAATAGGTCGGTCCGCGCCGTATAAGTCCACATAATTCAGAAAGCGCTCAAAGAGCTTGAAACTGGCCCAGATTTTCTGTGGAGGCGCCTTCGCCTGCTCGTCCTTGTCGTCAGGAACTGGACGTACCTTCGGCCCCCGGCCGCGGACTTGGTAGATAAAGGCCAGGCGGCCTCGAAGCTTCGCTATCGGGAACGGCTGTTTCACGCCATCGACCTTCACGTGGCACGAACCGTCCATGAACAGGTAGTGGCACATGGCGCAGACGGTAGCGTAATAATCTGATGCGATATTGACCTTTTGATTGACGACGGCGCCTGTCACGTCCTGCCTGGAATAGTAATACTGCATACGCGTTTTGATCGGGTTTAGTTCGAACCCGGCACGGGATATGGCCTTCACCAATTTCGGGCCAGCTTCCCAAAGGTTGATGCTGCCATTTACCCGCCGCCCAATAGCTGAAGGAAACAGCCGCTCACTGGTCGAGAACGTAATGTCGTCGGCATACCGCGTGTATGTGCAGTGGTTCTGTCTCGCCAATTCATTAAGGCGGATGTCCATCACGCCGGCGATTAGGTTTGAAATGACCGGTGAGCATGGGCTGCCTTGCGGCAGTTGGTTGTCGAAGGACGCAATCTGCGTCAGGACAGCGGCTACCTTGGGCTTGAGTGCGAAGTCCTTGTGCTTGGTGAAGAATCCGAAGACCCGCCCAA
Source organism: Mesorhizobium sp. M0340 (assembly GCF_040321535.1). Lineage (NCBI taxonomy): Bacteria > Pseudomonadati > Pseudomonadota > Alphaproteobacteria > Hyphomicrobiales > Phyllobacteriaceae > Mesorhizobium > Mesorhizobium sp. M0340. Next base: position 39,174 of record NZ_JAMYRR010000002.1, read on the forward strand.
AATTGATCGCAGGGAAGAAGTCCTTGAGATCCACATTGAAAACGTATCGCTGACCGCGGTGGTTCTCTCCGTTGGTTATTATGGAAAGCTTTTTCTTGAAACCATGGGCGAGAATGCAGTTGCGTTTCGTGATCCTGCTGGCCTCAAGCTGCTGCTCGATCAGGAGCAAATCATTAGCGAGGCGTTTTTGAACGGCTTTTAAAACCTTGTGGGGCGCACGAATCGTCCGCTCACCGCCAGACTTTTTAGGCACGGTGAATTCGTCGTACTTGGCGACTTTGGAGAGCTTATAAAGCGCATAGGAGATGTGCGCCGGCTTGAGGTCCAGAATCCGTGCCACATCGGTCAGAGTTTCCGCTTTCTTGTACTGCTCTAGCTTAAGTGAAACAACTGTCATGGGAGGGGCGGCTTGCGGATACTCCTATGCGATGTAGCATAATGGACCATAGCGTATCGCTCTCGTCGCATTCTCCGGGAAGCACTAGAGCCGTCTTGCTTTCACCTGTGAAGATCCCCCACAGAAAAATCTATCCGCAAGCCGTCTTTTGTAAGCCCGATTACGCGCGATTACGCAAGTAGGCAGCAAGTAATTTCAGTGGATTAAGATGTGCATCACCGGACCGCATCCGTCTTCGTCCGCACGCCGGTCGCATTACGATTTGCCGCCTGCCTCGGAAGAGACAGGCGGCTTGTTTGTCGATTATCCTCCTATTGCCGCAGCGATAATGGTGGGCAGGGCAGTAGACAGAATGATTGCGAGGGCTGTGGCCAGGACGATCTGCAGACAGGATTAAGCGTCGGAAACCGTCATTGGCTGGTAGGTCGTCTTATGTCAGCGACGTTCCCCTCGATCAGGCCGAAGCAAGTTGGGGGCTAAAAACCGCTTTCGCGATCGAGAGCTCCGCGGCTACTGCGGCATTCAGGCGACTTCGTCTGACTGGTGCCATCCAGGTATTTGGCGTCTGACCTGCCACGGGTAATTTCCTCCGGTTTTGATTAGAGTCCGGCCCATGATTGAAGGACGGACTGATGAAGAGAAAGCGCTTAACGGAAGAGCAGATCATCGCGGTTTTGCGCGAAGATGAGGCAGGGGGCGAAGGCGTGCGATCTGGCCCGTAAGCACGGGATCTCCGAGGCGACGCTTTACAACTGGAGAGCCAAGTATAGCGGCATGGACGTCTCCGACGCCAAGCGGCTGAAGGCGCTGGAAGACGAGAACGCGAAGCTGAAGCGGCTTCTGGGGACCAGTTGCCGGAAACTACGGCGCTGCGCGAGCTTCTGTCAAAAAATGGTAGGGCCTGCCGCTAGGCGCGAAGCCGTCGCGCATCTGCAGGCCGAGCTGGGCCTGTCGGAACGGCGGGCCTGTCCCATCGCCAGTGCAGGTCACCGATAGTCCAGAAAATTCTTGACATTATGGGCAAGCGAGCTAATCTCACGTCAAACACGTGAGGAAGGTGACGACTATGAAAATGGACATGGCAATCATTGGGAGCGGCCCCGTGCTATCAGGCTCCATCAATGGCAAAGCTGCTTTTGCGGCCTTTGTGAAGGCCATTGATCGCGAGCCGGCTGCGCCGACGCCTTTATTCCTCGATTTTACAAATATCGATGTGGCTACCGCCAGCTATCTTCGAGAATCGGTGTTCGCTCTGAAAGCGTACATGCGAACCCTTTCATCCAAGTATTACCCAGTTGTTGCGAATATAAATGACGATATTTGGGATGAATTGCTGATTGTCGCGAATGCTAAAGGTGATGCGATTATGAGCTGCCGCCTGGACCGCGACGAACGCGTCTCGGGAGCGGAGTTGATTGGCAGCCTTGATCCGAAGCAACAGATGACATTCGACTTGGTGAACGAATATAATGGAGTTGATGCCAACCATCTCATGGAAAAATTTGGAGAAGCTGAGCAAACCAAGAGCACGACGGCGTGGAACAATCGGCTTGCCAGTCTTGCGGCTCGCGGCGTGATTCGTGAGTTTGCTCAGGGTCGTTCGAAATACTATCGTCCGTTATTTGAGGAGGTAATCTGATGGGGGTCGAATTTTTAAACCGAACAAAGAAAACGATCCGCAAGCACGTCGATACGAAGCGGGCAGAGCTTGCGACGCCCGGCTTGTTCACGGTCAATCCCACGAACCAGCCGCGCCGCGCGATTGCGTCGATCACCGCTGGGGTAAATGTCGCCAACGGTGAAGTGCTTATCGTAGAGACTAAGGGCGGACGGGTGAGTTTACGCCGGGGCAATAGCGTCGTCGGTTCATTTGATAATCCCGCTGGCGACGTAATTTCTGCAATTGAAAAATCGGGAGGCGCAGCGAACGGTGTCGTTGGCCGAGTACACAAGCTCTCGAAGAAAGCAGAAGTATCTCTGTGCTGAACCTTAATCGCCCAGATACGCGAAGCCATGAGGTGATCGTCCGGTCGCTAACAGACGATCCCTATCGGAACACCATGGCATTGGGTTGCCCCGGATGCCCGCACTTCTCTGAATGCGGCGGCCTCTCGGTCCGTGATTCAATTTTCGATTGTTTGCAACTCTGCTGCGGGGACTCGGCTCACTGCACGCGCGTCTGTCGGCATAAGCCGCAGCTCTTTGTGCAGCAGATGCGGGAGGTTGGCGGCTTTGGATTTGAGGACATTCCACGCACAGCGGTTTGTTCTGCCCAATTGAGCGCAGATATCGTGCCGCTCATCTACCATGGAAGCAGTCGAATGACAGCGCTCGCTGGCAAAGCGTTCGCCTTGCGCTTGCCCGATCTCGTCGATTTCAAACTCGGGAGGCTTCACTTCGAAACGCGCGAAGCCTTGTGTCGGACATACAACATAGACTCCACCGCTGACCTTGTTCTAACCGGCGTCAATCACGATCATCGGATTGAGCCCTGGTGGACCCTTGGCGAGCAGCGCATCGCCATCATTAGGGCGATGAAGGGACTGGGAATCGCGCTTGTAACGACCCCGAACTTCAGTCTTCTGCTCGACAATCCGCGAACAGATGATCTTCACGCGATAAAGCGTATCGCCATCACATTCGAAGAATTCCAGCGTGAAGGGGTGGCCTGCGCACTACATCCCAACGGGCGGACCTATCAGGACTTTGAGCGCTGGTCGACGTTCATTGCCGAGCGCTCCGAGATCGAGACGCTCGCCTACGAATTTATCACCGGCTCAGGTCAGAAGCTCAGAACGCAGTTTCACTTAGATAGGCTTGCTGATCTAGCCAAGGCCTCCGGCAGGGAACTGGACATCGTGGTGCGCGGCGATCCTCAGGTCATTCCGTTCCTGCGGCAATTCTACCGCCGCGTCATCTACATTGAGACCAATGCTTTCATGAAAACCTTGAAGCGCCAGCGCGCCGAACGATTGGACAACAATGCGCTTCGCTGGCTCCCGGCGCCGACCGTTGTCAATGAGACTGTCGATAAGCTTCTGAGCCACAATGTTGAAGAGCAGATCGCCTTTTTGCGAGCCACCTACTACGGCTGCGATGCGCCTTTTGCAAAAGCTGCGTGAGGTGGAAAATCGAGACGCTGACCTTCGATCTTGTAGATGACATTTGCCTCGGAGTGCAGAGCGGCACGATCACGGAGGCTGACCTACCGACGACCAATGCCGATGGCCTCGGGCCGCTTTTAGAGTTGCGGCACACGCAGCCAAACATTTTAAACCGAGATGGCGGACCCCTTTGGCTAACGGCGGACAACTACCGCGAACTTATGCGCAACATGCGCGAAACGGATGCTTGGTTCGAGCCAAGATCAGGATACCAGGGATTTGTTTCGGTCGACAAACTTCGGAGAGATGAGCTCGCATGGACCGACTTCGTGCTACGCGCCAAACGGGCAGCGATATCGGCCGGCTTTTCTGACGACTATGGCGGTAAGCTAACGGCGGCGATTGGCGAGTTTTATGCAAACGTCATCGACCATAGCGGGCGTATCGATTCCGGCTACGTTGTCTATAGCGCCTCTCCCGGCCGCTTCGAATTTGTTGTGGCGGATGCTGGAATGGGGGTCCTGAACAGCCTTCGCAGCAACCCGACATATGCCCATCTGGTTGATGCGGGCACCGCGCTCGAATTGGCCCTGGACGAAGGAGTATCCCGTTACTACACCGAACAGGGGCATGGTTTTGGGTTTCGGCCATTGTTTGTCGGCCTAGCCAACATTAGCCGATACATGCGGTTTCGGTCGGACGATCACAGTCGGTCACTGGCAAGGAAAGCCGACGGATCCATAGATGCCCAAACCAGCCAACTCGCCACCACGAACGGATTTTTCTGTTGCGTGGTTTGCGACGTCGAAATCCAGACACCTGCCTGTCATCCGGACCAGGCGCCGAAAAATGCTGGGAGGGGGTAGCCGATGTCACTCAGCATGAAAGAGGCGACCGCTATCAGCGCAATTGCTGATCTCCTTTATGAGTTCTTGCCCGGCAGCGGAAACTCTCGCCCGGCCTTTCCACTGGCCGCGAACGGGGTCGCCGTTGGAGACTTCTGGCAGCAAGGAAGCAAGCTACCATCCCTTGTCCAGCTTCTCAGCGTTACACTGGAGCATCGGCGGAACCGGTTTGCCCTCTCATCAATGCGATTGTACGCCAGTCGATGACATGGCGGAGAGGACGAGGCGATCACTGGCGGCCCATTCGTACGCGTCCGCGACCTGTACTGATCATTCGTCATGCGCATGGATCTCCTTCTCACTTTGAAATATCCGGGCGGGCGGGCGCCGCCATTGCGAACCACTTCAGGGTACACCCTGAAGTGACATGACCAGCTGTCTCAGCGAGCGATGTAACATCGGAGTTGACGGTGACTATTTGTAACAAGGTAGCCAGGTCCAACCCTTGAGATGAGACTTCATGAGCCGTACCCATCCCTTGAGCGAGTTATCGAGTTAAAGGGAAATGAACCGCCCGGAGTCACCCAAGCGGACTGTTCGTCCGCCGCGATGGACGTGATGGCCTGAATGTTCGGTTTTCGCGTGTTCCAGCCTAGAATCGGCCAGTCTGCTTCCGGCCCCAAGGCAGTCAGCAGCGCGCATTGGAGCCGGGTGCCAGTTCACTTTGAACATGTCCCGCTCACGCCGGGCGGCGATAGGCCTGGACTTCGCCCGGTTCGCTCAGGCTCTGCAGGGTGCCGGGTGCGGCGCCGCCGATCCAGCCCAGCACCGAGCGGGCGAGTTCGGCGCCGGCCAGCCGGAAGTTCTCGTTGACGACCAGCAATTCGCTGCGAAACAGGTGCAGAAGCTCCGACGATTGTTTGGATACCACATCGACATCGCGGCCGAGCTTGAGGCCGGCGTCTTCGATGCCGGCGACGATGGCGAGCGTCGCGGCGGCGGCGCTGCTGATGAAACCGTCCGGGCGGTTTTCGCGGCGCATCAGCTGCGCCGTCCGCATTCTGATCTGCTCGATCGAATGATCGATCGAAACGGTGTTGAACGGGATCTCGCTGGCGCCGACCTCGCTCAGCGCATCGGCAAAGCCGGCGAGCGTGTGGCCGTGATAGGTCAGCTCGACCGGCGGCGCCAACAGAGCCAGCCGGCGGCGGCCGAGGCCGGCCAGATGGCGCACCGCCTCGGCTGCGAAAGCGTAATTGTCGAAATCATGATAGGGATGGATCAGCCCCATGTCGGTGCGGCCATGCGTGGCAAAGGGGATGCCGCGCTCCAGCATATAACGGGCCCTCGGATCGTTCGGCTGCGTGCGCGAAATGATGACGCCGTCGGCTGAACCGGTTTCCACGAGGTAACGGATCGGGTCGAGCGGATCCTGGGAGCGCGAATAGGGCGTCACGATCAAATGATAGGGTGTGTCGGCGATCACTTCCGAAACGCCGTAGATGATGTCCGAGACGAAGCTCATGATCTCGTGCTCGGTGTTGAGCACCAGGCTGATGACATTGGTCTTGCCGGTGCGCAGGCGGACGCCGGCACGGTTGGGCCGATAGCCGATCTGCTTGGCGACAAGCTGAACGCGACGCCTGGTCTCGGCGCCTATCTCGGGGGCGTCCTTCAGCGCGCGCGACACGGTGGTGACGCCTAGCCCGGTCATGAAGGCGAGCGTCTTCAGCGTCGGCCGGCCCTGGCCCGACGCGTCGTCGGCCTTCTCTTTTTGATGCCTGTTCATTCGTCCCGCCCCGTCAGGCGCATAACAGTTGCCGAACCGCCCGGCAATCGGCCGGCCGCGGGTTCGCCGCGGGCCTTCACCGAATGAAACCGCTATATACTGAAACGTTACAGATTGTCACGACCATTGCCACATCACTGGTGACAGGTGCGGAACGAGCGGCGCTGCAATCGGCCCAAAACAGCGATTGGAACGGGCTTTTCCGATTTTTTGGCGTCGCAGCATTGCATTTTGCAGTGCAACCACTCTGGTTGCGATCCGGTAGGCCAGCGAGCCGCGCGATTTTATTCGTGCTTCGAAAAAACTTGATGCCACCTTCGCCTGAGGGGTTGCGCGCCTCAAGCAATTGCCGTATCGAAAATCTGTAACGTTTCAGATTCTGGGAGGAACGAAATGCGATACCAACTCATGACTGCTGCGCTGGCAGCGACGGTCGCGCTGCAATTTGCCGGCCCGGCGGCCGCGACGGATCTGGAAGTCACCCATTGGTGGACCTCCGGCGGCGAGGCGGCAGCGGTCGCCGAACTCGCCAAGGCTTTCGACGCAACCGGCAATCATTGGGTGGACGGCGCCATCGCCGGTTCCGGCGGCACGGCGCGGCCGATCATGATCAGCCGCATCACCGGCGGCGACCCGATGGGCGCGACCCAGTTCAATCACGGCCGGCAGGCTGAAGAATTGGTGCAGGCCGGGCTGATGCGCGACCTCACCGATCTCGCCACCAAGGAAAAGTGGACGGAAATCGTGCAGCCGAAGAGCCTGCTCGACGGCTGTACCCTCGACGGCAAGATCTATTGCGTGCCGGTCAATATCCACTCCTGGCAGTGGCTGTGGCTGTCGAACGCCGCCTTCAAAAAGGCCGGCGTGCCGGTGCCGAAGAACTGGAATGAATATGTCGCTGCGGCGCCCGCGCTGGAAAAGGCAGGCATCCAGCCGCTTGCGGTCGGCGGCCAGCCCTGGCAGGCCTCCGGCGCTTTCGACGTGCTGCTTGCGGCGGTCGGCGGCACCGACGCCTTCCTCAAGGTCTACAAGGACAAGGACGCCGAATTCGCCGCCGGGCCCGAAGTCGCCAAGGTCTTCAAGGCCGCGGACGACGCCCGCAAGATGGCGAAGAACACCAATGTGCAGGACTGGAACCAGGCCACCAATCTGGTCATCACCGGCAAGGCGGGCGGCCAGATCATGGGTGACTGGGCGCAAGGCGAGTTCCAGGTTGCCGGCCAGACCGCCGGCAAGGACTATACTTGCCTTCCGGGCCTCGGTCTCAACGAGGTCATCGCCACCGGCGGCGACGCTTTCTACTTTCCGCTGCTGAAGGATCCCGAAAAATCGAAGGCACAGGAAGTGCTGGCCCACACGCTGCTCGATCCCAAGACGCAGGTCGCCTTCAATCTCAAGAAAGGTTCGCTGCCGGTGCGCGGCGACGTCGACCTCAAGGCGGCGAACGACTGCATGAAAAAGGGGCTCGAAATTCTCGCCAAGGGCAATGTCATGCCCTGGACCGACCAGCTGCTTTCGCAGGATACGCAGAAGCAGAAGGAGGATCTGTTCTCCGAGTTCTTCGCCAAGCAGGACATGACCGTGGAAGATGCGCAGAAGCGCTTCGCCGCCATTGTCGGTTCGGCCGATTGAGCGATCGACCAACCGCCTCACTCCCGCCCCTGCGAACGCAGGGTCGGGAGCTAGGGTCAAGGCCTCTTGACCCTCCGGCCCTTACCCGATCCAGCGCGGCTGTGCAGATGAGCAAGAGCGAACGCCCTAGCCAACTCTTTCGCAACCTCAATGCGAAAGTCGCTTCGATCCCGATGATTTTCACCGCGCTGGTGATTTTTGTCGGCGGCACCCTCTGGACGGTGCTGTATTCCTTCACAAATTCCAAGCTGCTGCCGCGGCTGCACTTTGTCGGTCTCGACCAGTACTATCGGCTGTGGGCGACGCCGCGCTGGCTGATCTCGATCGAGAACCTGCTGATCTACGGCGTGCTGTCGCTGGTGTTCTCGCTGGTCATCGGCTTCCTTCTTGCAGCCCTGCTCGACCAGAAGATCCGGTTCGAGGACACGTTCCGGACCATTTTCCTCTATCCTTTCGCCCTGTCCTTCATCGTCACCGGTCTGGTCTGGCAGTGGCTGCTCAACCCCGAATTTGGTGTCCAGGCAGTGGTGCGCAGCCTCGGCTGGACGAGCTTCAGCTTCAATCCGCTCTATGATTCCAGCATCGTCATCTACGGCATATTGATCGCCGCCCTCTGGCAAGGCACCGGGCTCATAATGTGCCTGATGCTGGCCGGCCTGCGCGGCATCGACGAGGATATCTGGAAGGCCGCGCGGGTCGACGGGATACCGACCTGGAAGACCTATCTGTTCATCATCATACCGATGATGCGGCCGGTCTTCATCACCACGCTGGTCATCGTCGCCTCCAACATCGTTCGCGTCTACGACCTTGTCGTCGCCCAGACCAGCGGCGGGCCCGGCATCGCCTCCGAAGTCCCGGCCAAATATGTCTATGATTACATGTTCTTCGCCCAGAACCTCGGCCAGGGATTCGCCGCCTCGACGATGATGCTGCTGTCGGTGATCATCGTCATCGTGCCGTGGGCCTATCTCGAGTTCGGAGGCAAGAAGCGTGTCTGACCATCCCGTTTCATTGTCCGCCATTGCCGGCGCCGGCGGGCTGGAAGGCTACGGGCCGAGCGGGCCGAAGCCGCGCCACACATTCTCGCGCCGTAACATCTTCCTGTACGGCACGCTGATCGTAGTGGCGCTCTACTATCTTTTGCCGCTCTACGTGATGGTGGTGACATCGCTCAAAGGCATGCCCGAGATACGCCTCGGCAACATCTTCTCGCCGCCAATGGAAATCACCTTCGAGCCCTGGGTCAAGGCCTGGTCGAGCGCCTGCACCGGGCTCAACTGCGACGGGCTGTCGCGTGGCTTCTGGAATTCGGTGCGTATCACCATCCCGTCGGTGATCCTGTCGATCGCGCTCGCCTCGGTGAACGGTTATGCGCTTGCCAACTGGCGCTTCAAAGGCGCCGACACTTTCTTCATCATCCTGATCGTCGGCGCCTTCATCCCTTATCAGGTGATGATTTATCCGATCGTCATCATCCTGCGCGAAGTCGGCCTCTACGGCAGCCTCAGCGGCCTGGTGATCGTCCATTCCATCTTCGGCATGCCGATCCTCACGCTGTTGTTCCGCAACTACTTTACCTCCATGCCGGAGGAGCTGTTCCGGGCAGCGCGTGTCGACGGCGCCGGCTTCTGGGGCATTTATTTCCGCATCATGCTGCCGATGTCGCTGCCGATCTTCGTCGTCGCCATCATCCTGCAGGTGACCGGCATCTGGAACGACTTCCTGTTCGGCGTCGTCTACACCCGCCCCGACACCTATCCGATGACGGTGCAGCTCAACAACATCGTCAACTCGGTGCAAGGCGTGAAGGAATACAACGTCAACATGGCAGCCACCATCCTGACCGGCCTGGTGCCGCTGATCGTCTATTTCCTGTCCGGAAAATTGTTTGTGCGCGGCATCGCCGCCGGCGCGGTGAAAGGATGATGGCGATGAACGCAAACGGCAGCATTGCGGCAAACGGCAGCAAAGGGACAAACGGCACCAGCGTCTCGATCCAGAACCTGTCGCTGAATTTCGGCGCGATATCGGTGCTGCAGACGCTGAATCTCGATGTCGCCGAAGGCGAGTTCATCGTGCTGCTCGGCCCGTCCGGCTGCGGCAAGTCGACCTTGCTCAACTGCATTGCCGGGCTGCTCGACGTTTCCGAAGGCCGCATCTTCATCAAGGGCAAGAACGTCACCTGGGAAGAGCCCAAGGATCGCGGCATCGGCATGGTGTTCCAGTCCTACGCGCTCTATCCGCAGATGACGGTGGAGAAGAACCTGTCGTTTGGGCTGCGCGTTGCCGGCCTCGCCAAGGACGAGATTGCCAAGCGCATCGCCCGGGCCGCCGAGATCCTGCAGATCGAACCACTTTTGCATCGCAAGCCAGCGGCCCTGTCCGGCGGCCAGCGTCAGCGTGTGGCGATCGGGCGCGCACTTGTGCGCGACGTCGATGTCTTTCTGTTCGACGAGCCGCTCTCCAACCTCGACGCCAAGCTGCGCGCGGAATTGCGCGTCGAGATCAAGCTGCTGCATCGCAAGCTCGAGAATACTATGATCTACGTCACCCACGACCAGATCGAGGCGATGACGCTGGCCGACCGCATCGCGGTGATGAAGGGCGGCGTCATCCAGCAGCTCGATGCGCCGCAGACCATCTATAACCGGCCGGTCAACCGGTTTGTCGCCGGCTTCCTCGGCTCGCCGGCAATGAATTTCCTCGACGGCAGGCTGGAGCAGGCGGACGGCGACTGGCACTTTGTCGCCGAGGATGTGCGGATACCGCTTGCCACCTATGCTTTCGAAAAGGACCCGGTGCCGGGGCCGGTCGTGTTCGGCATCCGCCCCGAGCACGTGGCGTTCAACAGTGGCACGGGATGGCCGTTCGCAGCCACCGCAAATGTCGAGGTCGTCGAGCCCATGGGTTCCGACACGCTGGTCTGGCTGAAGCTCGCCGGCCAGAATTTCACGGTACGGGTGACAGCCGAGCGTACGCCAAACAACGCCGAGGCGGTCGGCATCGGTTTCGACCCGATGCGCGCCTCGCTGTTCGACGCTGCCACAGGTAACCGCCTCTAGAGCCTGATTTAGCCTCCCAAGACTTTTCCATTTCCCCCCAAGACTAACCATCCCCAAGAAACGGACAGAGACGATGAACTGGTCATTCCAACTTTACAGCGCGCGTAATTTCCAGCCCTGGGAGGGCGTGCTCAAAATGCTGGGCGAGCTTGGTTACAGCCAAGTCGAAGGGTTCGGTGGCGTCTATGACGATCCCAAGGCGTTCCGTGCCGAGCTCGACAAGAACGGCCTTGCCATGCCGACCGGGCATTTCTCGATCGACGCGCTCGAGAAGGATTTCGACGGCGTGCGCAGGACGGCCGATGCGCTCGGCATCACGCTGCTCATCTGCCCCTTCCTGAACGCCGAGTTCAGGCCGGCCGACGCGGCCGGCTGGCGCGGCTTCGGCGAACGCCTGGCCAAGGTCGGCGAGACGGCCAGGAAAGCCGGCTATGGTTTTGCCTGGCACAATCATGACTTCGAGTTCAAGGCGCTTGCCGACGGCTCGGTGCCGCAGGACCACATCCTGTCCTCGGCGCCCGACATCGGCTGGGAGATGGACGTCGCCTGGGTGGTGCGCGGCGGCGTCGATCCGCTGCCCTGGATCGAGAAGCACGGCAAGCGCATCGTTGCCGTCCACGTCAAGGACATGGCCAAGCCGGGCGAGGGCCTCGACGAGGACGGCTGGTCCGACGTCGGCCACGGCACCATCGACTGGCCCGGCCTGATCAAGGCGCTGCGCGCCAAAAGCGCTGCGAAATACTACGTCATGGAACAGGACAATCCCAACGACATCGAGCGCTTCGCCCGCCGCTCGATCGCAGCCGCCAAGACCTATTAGGAGCACATCAGCATGGCAACAAAACTTGGCATCGGCGTCATTGGCTGCGGCAACATCTCGAAGGCGTATTTCTCGCTGGCACCGCTGTTTCGCGGCATCGAAATGCGCGCCTGCGCCGACATCAACATGGAGGCGGCGAAAGCGCGGGCAAAAGAGTTCAAGCTGCGCGCCGAGACTGTCGAGGGGCTGCTCAAGGCCGACGATATCGACATCATCGTCAACCTGACCATTCCGGCGGTGCATTACGAGGTGTCGAAGCAGATCCTCGACGCCGGCAAGCACGTCTATTCGGAGAAGCCTTTCGTGCTGTCGGTCAAGGAAGGGCTCGACCTGAAGAAACGGGCGGAAAACAAGGGGCTGCGCATCGGCTCTGCCCCCGACACCTTCCTTGGTGGCTCGCACCAGCTTGTCCGCGACCTGATCGACACCGGCAGGCTCGGCAAGGTCACCAGCGGCACCTGTCATGTGATGAGCCATGGCATGGAGCATTGGCACCCCAATCCGGACTTCTTCTTCCAGCCGGGCGCCGGGCCGGTGCTCGACATCGGACCCTATTACATCACCAACCTGATCCAGCTGATCGGGCCGGTGAAGCGGGTCGCCGCCTTCGCTTCGATCCCGATGACGGAACGCATCATCAGCTCGAAGCCGCGCGCCGGCGAAAAGATACCGGTCTCCACGCCGACGACGATCCATGGCGTGCTGGAATTCGAGAACGGCGCCGTGGTGACGCTCAACACCAGCTGGGATGTCTGGAGCCACGGCCACGCGCCGATGGAGCTCTACGGCGAGGCGGGCACGGTGTTCGTGCCGGATCCGAACTTCTTCGGCGGCGAGGTGCGCTACACCGAAGCCGCCAAGCCGGTGAAGAAGCTGCCGAAATGGCCGCATCCGTTCGGCGTGCCCAACGAGGTGCATTCGCAAGGCATGATGGCCAACTACCGCACCGCCGGTTTGGCCGACATGGCGATCGCGATCAGGGAAGGCAGGCCGCACCGCTGCTCGATGGAACTGGCGCTGCATGCCGTCGACGTTATGACCGGCCTGTTGCGTTCCGGCGAAACGGGAAAGTTCGTCGCCATGCAGACCAGCTGCGAACGGCCCGCGGCACTCGGCGTCAAGGCGGCGAAGGAGCTGCTGGCGAAGAAGAAAACCAAGTAGGCGGCGCACCTCCCAAGCACCGCGAAAAGCCTCTCCCCGTTTGCGCGGGGAGAGGCTAAGGGTGGGCCGGACTCGACTTGCCCGTCATCGCGGCGGCAGCTGTCGGCTCGTTTCGATATGAGGATTTCCCATGCCCTATGTTCCCGCCGAAAACCGCTACGAAAAGATGGTCTACAATCGCTGCGGGCGGTCCGGCCTGAAGCTGCCGGCGATCTCGCTTGGGCTGTGGCACAATTTCGGCGACGACACGCCGCATAGGACCAAACAGGCGATCACGCGCAGGGCCTTCGATCTGGGCATCACGCATTTCGATCTCGCCAACAATTACGGCCCGCCGCCCGGCTCGGCGGAGCGGGCGTTCGGCGAGATCTTGCGGACGGACTTTGCCGGTTATCGCGACGAGCTGATCATCTCGACCAAGGCAGGCTACGAAATGTGGGCAGGGCCCTATGGCGAATGGGGCGGCCGCAAATATGTGCTGGCCAGCCTCGACCAGAGCCTGAAGCGGATGGGGCTCGACTATGTCGACATCTTCTATTCGCACCGCTTCGACCCCGACACCCCGCTGGAAGAGACGATGGGCGCACTCGATCACGCGGTGCGCTCGGGCAAAGCGCTCTATGCCGGCATTTCCTCCTATAATTCGCAGCGCACCCGCGAGGCCGCCGACATTTTGAAGCAGCTCGGCACGCCTTGCGTGATCCATCAGCCGAGCTATTCGATGCTCAACCGCTGGGTCGAGGATGATGGCCTGCTCGATACGCTGGAGGGGCTTGGCGTCGGCTCGATCGTGTTCTCGCCGCTGGCGCAAGGCATGCTGACCGACAAATATCTCGGCGGCATCCCCGATGGCAGCCGCGCCAGCCAGGGCAAGTCGCTGCGCCCGGCATTCATCAACGACAAATCGATCGCCAATATCGAGGCGCTGAACGTCATCGCCCGTCGTCGCGGCCAGACGCTGGCGCAGATGGCGCTGGCCTGGGTGCTGCGCAGGGGCAGGGTCACATCGGCGCTGATCGGCGCCAGCCGGCCGGAACAGGTCGAGGATTGTGTCGGGGCGCTGAAGGCGCTCGACTTCAGCGATGCCGAGCTCGCCGAGATCGACACCTTTGCCCGCGAGTCGGACATCAACCTCTGGGCGGCATCGGCCGAGCGCAAGGGGCCGCCGAGGAAGTAGGCGACGACCGCATCCGGTCGCCAAACAGCGACGGCTTCCGCGACGCTGAGCATAGAATGGCCGGGCAGCCGTGGAATGAAGGCTAAATGCGCATTGTAAGGAAGTCGTTTAGACCGATTCGGGATTAGGCGATGAATCAGGAAACCCGGCTTTTTGGCGCTATTGCGGTCCGCCCCGCCATCCTAGCCCTCATACCCCAGTTCGAAACGGCCACAGGATTCACGGTTGCGGTCAGGTGGGAGCTCAATCCGACAGTAAAGAAGCAGATTGAAGCTGGGGAAGCTTTTGACCTCGTCATCACCAATCCGGACCTGGTTCAGGATCTGACTGCCTCGGGAAAGGTCAAGGCGGGGAGCCAGGTGGCGTTTGGCCGGATAGCAATGGGGGTGGCAGCCAAGGCAGGCAGTCGACCGCTCGATATCGCGTCCGTGGAAGCATTCGAACAGGCGTTGAAGAGCGCCAGATCGATCGCCTACGCCAGTGAAGGAACCAGCGGTGGCTACTTCTCCGGCTTGCTGGAACGTTTGGGGATAGCGGATGAGGTGAAGCCCAAGCTGGTGGCCATACCAGGAGGGCAGACAGCGCAAGCCGTGGGCCGTGGGGAAGCCGAGTTGGGGGTCGTTCCCGTGACTTCGATTTTCGCGGCCGCTCCCGAGGTCGTGCTTGTCGGTCGGTTTCCGGCAGAACTCCAAAGTTACGTCGACTTCGCCATTGGCATCAGTGCCGGTTCAACGAACGCAGAAGCTGCCGGGCAGCTGTCGGAATTTCTGATGTCGGCAGCCGTTGACGACATGCTGGCGGCAAAGGGTGTCGAGCGCCGCTAAGAGCGTGCGATGAATCCAGAGGCACGTTGGAGATTTCTCCTCAAACAGGCTCTAACTTTCGGCTGCCTTGATGTTCCGCGCGGCTTGCTCGAGCGTCGCCCTGTCGTTGCCAAGCCTGTCGATCAACTCTTGCGCCTGATCACCGGTTATCCCGGTGCGCATCGCCAGTGCCTCGACCGTCAGAACGTCGGAACTGGCGATCGTTCCAGTGGGACCGTGCTCGGCCGCGTCATCATCAGCCTGACCGGTCGTCGTCTCATCATAGCCAAGCTCTTGCTTCGCCTGCTGCCAATGACGCTCATGCGCGCCATCCGGGCGGCCCTCGCGGATCCAGATTTCATAGGCTCGCTGCCGAATCTTTTCATGCCGATCGTTGTCCATGACGGTTCCTCCCTTGTGGCGTTTTCACCAACGCGGGGAGCGCCGGAACGATCCTATGTTCAGGCCGATTTCGCACACATGCCGGACAAAACCCGGTCTCTCATCGAACAAACACCGGACAGATGCGTTTTGCGGAGGAACCTAGATAGCGGGCCGGCCGTTGAGCCGAACCTGAGCAAAGGAGATTACCATGGCCGACGAACCGAACGAATCCGCAACACCGAAGATGACTCAACGTGAAGCTCAGGAAGCCCTGGAGAAGCAGGTCGCGCAGCTGAAGCGCGAGATCAGCAAGATCAATCGGACCTTGGCCGAACGCGCGGAAGAGGCGATCGAAGACGCCGGCGATTGGTATGACAGCGCTGCCGAGCGCGCCTCGCGGACGGCACAAGCGCTGCGCAACAGGGCGCAGACGGTGTCCGGGGTCGTCCAGGAGAATCCCGGCACAGTATCGTCCGCATTCATACTCGGAGCGGCCCTAGGGGCGCTACTGGGCCTCACCTTGGCCGCCACAGACCAGCGCCGCGATCGCTGGTTCTAGTCCCAACCTAAGGTTCCGGGCAGAAACGGCGGGATTGCTCCCCCCGTCATTCAGCAAATGACGCCGGTCAGGGTGTGTCTGGCTTCTGGGCCGTGCCGAGGGCTTTGGACGCTGCGGGTGCAGGCGCTGCCGTCTTCATCTTCTCCTCGATCCAGCCGGTGTAATTGGCCAGCCGCGTGTAGATGCCGTAGGCGTTCTTGTGGCCGCAGGCGGTGCTGCCGTCGGCCGGACCTTCGCCCCAGCTGACGACGCCAACCTGCACCGGACCATCGGCGCCGGTCATGAACAGCGGTCCGCCGCTGTCGCCATTGCAGGCGTCGCGCTCGCCGCTGGCGGTGCCGGCGCAGATCATGTTGCCGGTCAGCGGATCGGCCATATCAGCAGCAATTGCATTGGCGGCCGCCTCGATGCTCCTTTCCGAGTAACGCATGCGGCGGGCGAGCTCGCCGAGCGCAGCCTTCAAATCACGCGCATAAATCGCCTTGATGCCGTTGTTGCAGGTTGCGTTCGGCTGGAGGTCCAGGTCGGCAACCATCAGCGCGGTGGGAAATGTTCCGTCCTGCATCTTGCCCCAGCCGGTGACCGTGGTCTTGCCGGCGTCGGGGGTCGGCTCACGGGCAATCTTGATGGCCGGGGCATCGGCCGGCTCGGCCAGCCGGATCAGGCCGAGATCGTTGTCCAGCGTCTGCTCGCTGTAGCCCTCGTTGACGATGATTTCTACCGCCTTGTAGCGCTTGCCCTCGCTGAGATCGGTGGCGCCGGTGAGCACGGTGACCACGTCAGGCGAAATCGGCTCGCCGTCGTCGTTGAGGCAGTGCGCCGCCGTCAGCACCCATTGCGGCGCGATCAGGCTGCCGCCGCAGAACTGCGCATTCGCCTGCGAGGCCGGACTTTCGTCCAGTTTGCCGGTGGTCAGCAACGCCACCTGGAACGGATAGGCGCCCTTCTCAGCCTCTTTGCCGCCGTAGACGCGATCGGCGCCGCCGGGGTTCTCCGCCTTGGCTTTTGCCCTGGCCTCGGCCACGCGTTTCATCGGCGAGATCGCCGCCTCCGGCCGGGCGGCCGCGTCCGTGGCATGAACGGAATTGACGACCGGCAAGGCCGCCGCGATGGCAAGCAGCGAGGCTGCAGCAATCGGTCTGAACCTAAGGATGATCTTCACCTCGAGCCCCCTGAGACGATGTTCCGACAGATCAGCCTAGACGCGGGATCCACTGAGAGGGGAACCGACCGGTGAGCCGATCATGCGCCGATGTGGAGCGTGATCCGTCACAAAACCGAGTACCACTTTTGCTAAATCGTGGTGTCGAGCCAAACCCGCCCAAATCTATAACCCCCACGGGCTATGTGGAAGCAATTTGTCGTTGCCAATGTTGGATTATTTTAGGCAGTATACCGTTGCGGCCATTTTTGGCGGGGACCTAAACTGGCTGCACTGAATAATGGCCTGGTAAAGGCGCCGGCAACCAAATTCATTTTTCGGCGCCACCACGATCTCGACAATATTTCTATATCTTGATCCAGTCCTTGCTGACTTTTGGGAGAGTCTCACCATGACAAAACTGACACAGTGCATTATTGCGTCTGCGTTGCTTTCCACCGCAATGTGGGCGGTTCCTGCCTTGGCTGCCGAGCCAGGTTCCGCCAATGCCGGCAACGGCGAAAGCATGCGTGACGTGACATCGGGCGATTACAAGCCTGGCCGGGCGAAACCGATCGCCCCGCCGAAACTGACAGAGGACGAGGCCAACCGTGCCGCGCCGCTCACCGACGAAGCAACGGCCGTCAAATCCTATGGCATCGTCGGCCGCTCCGCCGATGGCAAGGACATCAAGATCGATCCGAACGAGACGCTGAAGGACCTTGTCATCAAGGAAATGAACGCGCCCGCCGAGGGACAGAAGTCCGAGAATTCCGGGCTGAGCGGAGGCGAAGAGGCCGGCCGCCAGGTGTTCGGGACGGACGACCGGGAGCAGATCAAGAATACCAAAACCTACCCGTTCACCGCGATCGGCTACCTCGAAGGCAAATCGAAGAGCGGCAGCTATGGCAGCTGCTCGGCGACGCTGATCGGCCCGCGCACGGTGCTCACCGCGGCGCACTGTCTCTACAGCCACGAAGACAAGGCCTGGCTGGACGATATCCTGTTCGTGCCGGCTCTCAACGGCAAGACTGCCGACGACGCACCGTTCGGCGCCTTCACCTATGAAAGCGCCTATATCGTCCAGGGCTTCATCGACAATTATCAGGGCTTTTACGGCTCGGTCGTGCCATGGGATCTCGGCATCGTCACCTTGAAGCAGGATGTCGGCACCAACCTCGGCTGGCTGGGCTATGCCAATTATGTGGATCTCGGCGACTTCACCGCCAACATCGTCGGCTATCCCGGCGACAAGCCGATGGGCACGATGTGGAAGGCGACCTGCGAAGTGCTCGCCGAACACATCGCCATCGAGTATTTCCAGTATGACTGCGACACTTATCCGGGATCGAGCGGCAGCTCGGTCTACGCCTATGACAATGGCTCCAAGCAGCGCGTCATCACCGGCGTGAACGTGGCCGAGAGCCCGGATGCCAACACCGCCGTGCGTCTGAACGCCATCAACGTCCAGTGGATCAACAGCCTGTACAAATAGGCCTGCAGAGTTCCCGCCGCGATCATCGGGGCGGGTTATCTATTCAGCTGCATTTCTGCGACGCCAAGTGTAGTCACACTCGGCTGCAAAAATGCTCCAATCAAAGGCGGCGGCGGAGCATTTCCGTCGCCGGCTTCGCATTTTTCGGGGATTATCTGGGCTGGTCTGAGGGTGGCGCCTGGCGGACATAGTTCTCGATCGGCTGGGCGAAAGTCGGTGACCCGGCCTTGCGCTCCTTGTCGATATAGCCGGCAAAATAGCTCCAGAAGGAAGCGGCATAGTCGCGGAAATAGGAGTCGGCGACCTCACGCGAGCACAGCCCGCCTTCGACGCAGGAGGAAAGGCGGTTGAGGAAATAGACGATGCGGTCGAAATTGTCGCTGAACTCGGCGAGCGGCATGTCGCCGCCGGTTGCGCTCATCGCTTCGATGCCGATGCGCTGTCTGAACACCTGTTCCTCGGTCGGCGTCGGAGTGGCACTGAGCAGATTCCCGTATTTGGCGTTGAGCGCCGCCAGGCGTTGCTTGAGGGCCCGTTGCGCCTGCTGGTAATCCTTGCTTTCCCAGAGCTCGACCAGCGACATCGTTTGCTCGACGCGCTTCTGCTCCTGGTTCGCCAAGAACTGGTAGACCGAAAAGATCAAGGTGAAGATGATCGCCAGGCGCACCAGCAATCCGGACCAGGCATAGACGAGCATGCGCCAGTCGCGATCGGTGAACGGGTTCGCCTCCTTCTTGACCTCGTGATTGCTCACCCACGGCAGGCCTTCGACGGTTTCCGGCAGCGACACCGGCTTCTTTTGCGGCACCGGCGCCGTCACTGCCTGCTGCGTTGCGTTGCCCTCCGCTTTCGTCATCCGCAGCTGTCCAGTTCTATGGTGGCGGACGGGTCGAGCACGATGCCCGGCGTCTCCAGCTTCTTCTTCAGGCAATCCAGCTGCGCCCGCGAAACGATGAACTGCACGTCAGGCGCCACCTGCGCCTTGCCCGGCGACGGCAATGGTTCGACCACGCCGCGTGAGGTGCAGCTGCTGAGATCGACGATGACGGCGGCGTTGCCGGATTTGGCGATCTGGTCGTACTGGTCGAGAAAGCAGCTCGCCAGTTCGGAATTGATGACGACCTCCCTGGCGCAGAGGCCGCAAGCCTCGTCCGCCGAAGCATTGGCGGCCAGCAGCAGCCCGGCGACAAGACCGGCGGTTGTTGCGCGCCACGAAAATACGATCCTGTTCACGAACGCCCTCATCCGTTCCGTTCGGCCGCCGACAGCAGCGGTCGAAGAATGTTCATTATCAGCCGATTAGGCAAGAGGCCCGGCCGGGCACCTGACCCCGCCTCAGGCGCGCGGCACCGTCTCCATCGGGAAAATCATCACGGCGCCCTTCGACCCCTTGTCGTCGGTGAGCCGCATGGCCGAACGCGTCGCCGGCGCCATGCCGATATCGGCCAGCATATCGGAGAAGTTTGGTTGTCCAAGTCCGCGCGTTACAGAGACAACGCCCTCTTGCGCCAGGAAACTCAGATCCTGCTTCTCGCTCTGCGGCGGTGCTTCGGTCAAGACGGCGATCATCCGCTCCATGCCGAAGCTGGTGTCGGTGAATTTGAACAGGCCTTCCTCGAGCACGGCGCCTTCGGTCAGGCGCTCGGCAAGAAAATGCTGGATGGAATAGTCGGAGCCGACATAGAGCACGTTGATGTCGACCAGGTTGGTCGAACCATTCCTGGCCAGCACGTGGACCTGATCGTCGGGCGAAACACGCGGCACCGTCGACGGTTCGATCGGCTGCAGCGTGTCGCTGTCAAAACGCTTGATCCGGAAGTCGACGCTGACCTCTTCCGGCCGATAATCGGAAGCGGCGGCCAGCCGCGACAGGCCGATGGCGCGGAAGATTTTCGTCAGGTTCTTGGCCGCGGCATCGACCAACTTTTCGCGGCCGTCCGGATGAATGACGATCAGCGGCGGCTTGCTGCCGCCCTTGAGCGTCATGTCGCCCGAAGCCGGTAGGAACCACAGTGCCGGCGCGTCGGTGGCATCTTCGGCGGCGCCGGCGATTGCATTCTCGCGCAGCACGGCGAGACGCAGATCGGCGCTCTTGCCCGGCTCGACCAGCGCGATGTGGAAGCCTGAGTTCTCCCTGGCCGCCAGATCGTCGAGAACCGAGTTCGCCAGCGCGGCCTCTTTCTCGAGGCCTTTGGTCGCCGCCGGCCGCGCAATCACGAGCTTGTAGTCGACGGCGAGCTCGGCGAGCCGGGCATAGGCATTGGCGGGGATGTCGGCCAGCTTGAGCGCCGGCTTGCCACCGAACTCGACCGGCTTGACCCGGCTTTCCAGGTTTTTCGCCGACTGTACCTGGAGATAGCCAAGCGCGTCGGACAGCGGCGACAGCGCCGAGGGCAATATTGCGAGCCTGCTGCCAGGGGTGAGCCGATGCAGCAGTCCGGCGCCGATCGTGGCTTTGTCGTTCTCGATGACGATCGGCCATTGCATGACCGCGTCTGTCTTGTCGGTGCCGAAGACGCGGGCGTCGAGTTCCCCTTCGAACAGCGGCGTCGGCCGGGTGCGGCCGTCCGCCGAATATTGCTGCAGCACGGCCTGGCCGAGCTGGCGGTAGGTGATGTTGGGGTTCTCGGCCAGTTTCGACAGGATTGTGAAGGTGAACAGCCCGAAACGCGGCGCATCGGCCGCGCCCTTGGGCAGCGGCATCTCGGGCGTCGTCTCCACCGTCTGCGCCGCGTAGAAGGCGACCAATTTGCCCTTGGTGGTCGGCTCGGCGCCGGTCGGCGTCAGCTTGAAGGCCGGCTTGCGCTTCCCGTCCTCGTCAAAGCCGCGCGGCGCGGCCCACGCAATCCCGTCATAGGCTTTCACCGCAGCCGCCCTGGCAGCGTCGTCGCCGCCGACCAGATCGGCGAACTCGACCTTGCGTTCCAGCTCGTCGTCGACCTCGGCGGCGCGCGTCGCAGTGCCGGAATGGCAGCAGTCGAATACGGCCCAGATAAAGGCGCCCTTGTCGCGGATAGCGTCAAGCGCGGTGCCGATCTCGTTGTCTACCAGCGCATTGGGCACGCCCTGCTCGCGGTTGACCCATTTGTCGATGTCGGACGGCAAGAAAATCTCGTCGAGGCCGTCCGTCTCGTCGCCCTCGTTCGCCGCCGGCTGCTGCGCGCCGTGACCGGACAAATGCAGGTAGACGAAATCGTCACGCTGGACCCTGGCGGCAAGGTCGGCGAGTGCTGCCTTGATCGC
The DNA here is from genome assembly GCF_040321535.1 of Mesorhizobium sp. M0340. NCBI lineage: Bacteria > Pseudomonadati > Pseudomonadota > Alphaproteobacteria > Hyphomicrobiales > Phyllobacteriaceae > Mesorhizobium > Mesorhizobium sp. M0340. The sequence goes on from NZ_JAMYRR010000002.1 coordinate 60,789, forward strand.
CGCATGTGTCGGCGGTCCGTTGGCGCCTTCGACATCCTTGGCGAGCAGCGCGACGTTTTCGGCTGAAAACTTCACCGGCGCGGGCGTGTACTTCAGGAGGTAATCGCGCACCAGGCCGGCATCGTTCTTCGGTCCGATCAGCCAGTTCTTCTTCGGCAGGTTCGGATAATCGGTGCAGGCAACAAGCAGCGCATGGTAGGTGCGCGCCGCTGCGAATGCCCGAAACGGCACCAGGCCGGCAGCGGCCAGCGCGGACGTGCCGGCTAGCAGCGTCCGCCGCGTCACTTTGATCATGATTGCTTCCCCAAGCCCGATCGAATTTCCAAGCACGGCCAGCCTGGCCGAGGATGTCAGTATTTTGAATATGGCGTCGCCGGCCGGCCGACCATCGGCTGCGAATACAAACAGTAGCAAAAAAGGCAGTTCGTCGCTATCTCAGTGGAAGAGGCCGGATTGCATGCCTAATGGCAGCGATCGGCACGGAGCGGCTTGGAACGGGATCATGGCGGCAAGGGATGTACTGACGAAGAACCAGCTTTGCGTGCTCGAGAAACTCGAGGCCGCCAGCGGACCGCTCAGCGCCTATACGTTGCTCGACCAACTGCGCGAACGCGGTTTTCGCGCGCCGCTGCAGGTCTACCGGGCGCTCGACACGCTGGTGAAATCCGGCTTCGTGCACAGGCTCGAAAGCCTCAATTCCTTCGTCGCCTGTGCCGAGCCGCACGACCACAGCCATTCGATGACTGCGTTTGCCATCTGCGACAGCTGCGGCCAGGTAACCGAGTTCTCCGACCACGATGTCGGCCACCGGCTCGACGAATGGGTGCGCTCGACCGGCTTCGCCGCCAAGAAGGCGGTGATCGAGTTTCGTGGGACATGTGCGAAGTGTTTGGCCGAGGCGGCTTGAAGGCCGGTTAGGCCGAAACATAGCGGTGGCGACCTTTTGATGTCGGCAGGACAGAGGGGGCGCGAAAGATCGCTACAGATTACAATTGGTCGGCCGCGGACGTCCGCACGCTAATGCGCCTCTTCCCAGTTGTCGGCGGCGCGGGCGTCGACGTGCAGCGGCACCGACATCGACACCGCCGGCATGGCGGCGTTCTCCATGACGTGGCAGACGACCGGGATCGTCGCCTCGACCTCGGCTTCGACGGTCTCGAAGACCAGCTCGTCATGCACCTGCAGCAGCATGCGCGCGGAAAGCCTGGCTTTTTCCAGGGCATCGTCCATGCGGATCATGGCGCGGCGGATGATGTCGGCCGCGGTGCCCTGCAGGCGGGCGTTGATCGAGGCGCGCTCGTTGAAGGCACGGACCGAAGGATTTGACGATCTGATTTCCGGATAGTGGATGCGGCGGCCGAAAATGGTTTCGACATAGCCGTGCTCGCGGGCATAGGCCTTGGTCGCATCGATATAGTCGCGGATGCCGGGGAAACGCTCGAAATATTTCTTGATGTAGTCGCCGGCTTCCTCGCGCGCGATCGACAGCTGGTTGGCGAGGCCAAAAGCGGAAATGCCGTAGATGATGCCGAAATTGATCGCCTTGGCACGGCGGCGCACTTCCGAAGGCATGCCTTCGACCGGCACGTTGAACATTTCAGACGCGGTGATCGCGTGGATGTCGGCGCCGTCGGCGAAGGCCTGCTTGAGCTGCGGGATTTCGGCGACGTGGGCGAGCACGCGCAGCTCGATCTGGCTGTAGTCGGCGGAAACCAGCTTGTTGCCCTTGTCGGCGATGAAGGCCGTCCTGATCTTTCGGCCCTCGACGGTGCGGACCGGAATGTTCTGCAGATTGGGATCCGAGGACGACAGCCGCCCGGTCGTCGTCGCGGCAAGCGCGTAGGAGGTGTGGACGCGCTTGGTGTCGGGATGGATGAAGCCGGGCAGCGCATCGGTATAGGTCGATTTCAGCTTCGTCAGCTGGCGCCAGTCGACGATCTTGCGCGGCAATTCATGGCCTTCGGCGGCGAGGTCTTCGAGAAGCTGCGCCGAGGTCGACCACTGGCCGGTCTTGGTTTTGGAACCGCCGGGCAGGCCCATCCTGCCGAACAGGATGTCGCCGAGCTGTTTTGGCGAGCCGATGTTGATGCGTTCGCCGACCAGCTGGTAGATTTCGTCCTCAAGCCGTGCGGCACCCTGTGCCAGTTCACCGGAGAGCCGCGACAGGATCTGCCGGTCGACCGAAATGCCGCGCTGTTCCATCCGCGCCAAGACCGGCACCAGCGGCCGTTCCAGCCGTTCATAGACCGAGACCAGGCCCTTGGCGGCAAGCCGTGGCTTCAGCACCTGCCAGAGCCTGAGCGCGACGTCGGCGTGCTCGGCGCCGTAAGCCGTCGCCTTGCCGAGGTCGGCCTGATCGAGGCCGACGAAGCTTCTTCCCGAACCGGCCAGTTCCTTCAGCGGAATGGTCGCGTGGCCGAGCCATTTATCGGCCAGCGCCTCCAGGCCGTGGCCACCGTGGGTGCCGGCCTCGAGCACGTAGGAGATCAGCATGGTGTCGTCATAAGGGCCGATCTCGATGCCGTGGCGGCTCATGACGACAAGGCGGTATTTCATGTCGTGCACGATCTTGAGGACGGATTTGTCCTCGAGCAGCGGCTTGAGCAACGCCAGCGCGTCGCGGACCGGGATCTGGTTTTCGACCGCGCCGCCGCCGAGCAGGTCGCCATTGCCGTTTTTATGGGCAAGCGGCACATAGGCGGCATGGCCAGGCGCGACGGCCATGGCAAGGCCGATCAGTTCGGCCCGCATCGGATCGGGCGAGGAGGCCTTAACGTCGAAGGCGACGATGCCTCTCTCCATCGCCTCGGCGATCCAGACCTTCAGCGTCGCGGCATCGCGGATGCAGGCGTAGGCGCTGGTGTCGATCTTGCGGGTGGTGGCAGCCTCCAGGCGAAGCGCCGAAAGCAGGGATGGGGTGTCGCCTTGCTTGGCTGCAGCGGGGGCTTCGAGCGCCGCTTCGTCCGGCGGCGGTGGGCTCTCGGCGGCGGCGGACAGGCCAAAACCCATATCGGGGCCGTGCGCGGTATCGGCACGCTCTATGGTGACGGGGGTGGCTGGAACGTCGCCCGCGTCGGTTCCGGTCGCTTCGGCGACGCGGCGGGTCAGCGTCGAAAATTCCATGGTCTTGAGAAAGCCGATCAGCCTAGGGCCGTCCGGCGCGTGCAACACGAACTCGTCAAGCCCTTCGGTCACCGGGACGTCGTTCTTCAGCCTCACCAGGTCACGCGAAATGCGCGCCTTGTCGGCATTGGCGATGATCGATTCCCGCCGCTTGTCCTGCTTGATCTCGCCGGCGCGGGCGAGCAGCGTGTCGAGGTCGCCGAACTGTTCGAGCAATTGCGCCGCCGTCTTCGGCCCGATGCCGGGCACGCCCGGCACATTGTCGACCGAATCGCCGGTCAGCGCCTGCAGGTCGATCATCTTCTCCGGCGGCACGCCCCATTTCTCGATCACCTCGGAAACGCCGATCTGGCGGTCCTTCATCGGGTCGTACATGGCAACCGTTGGGCCGACCAGCTGCATCAGGTCCTTGTCGGAGGAGATGATGGTGGTGTCGGCGCCGGCTTCGCAGGCAAGCCGGCAATAGGTGGCGATCAAATCGTCGGCCTCGTAGCCTTCCGTCTCGAGGCAAGGCAGGTTGAAGGCCCTGGTCGCCTGGCGGATCAGGCCGAATTGCGGGATCAAATCTTCCGGCGGCGCCGAGCGGTTGGCCTTGTATTCGGGGTAGAGGTCGTTGCGGAAGGTCTTCGACGAATAGTCGAAAATCACGGCGAAATGCGTCGGCACGATGCCGACATCGGTGTTGCGGGCGTCCTGCGTCAGCTTCCAGACCATGTTGCAGAAGCCGAGCACGGCACTGGTCGGCAGCCCGTCGGACTTGCGGGACAGCGGAGGGAGCGCGTGATAGGCACGGAAGATGTAGCCGGAGCCGTCGACAAGGAAGAGATGATCGCCTTTTTTCATGGCACGAGGGATAGCGCGGCGCAGCGCCGCGGTCCATGCCAAAGGCGGCTTGCGCCAAGGGTTCCGGCAACACCCTGACAAATGGCGTGCGAGCTTGGCCGGCCCTGGCGCTTGGCCGCAGCTTTGTTCGCTCACGCCTATGTTACAAAAGTGTAATTTTTGTGCCCTTGAATCGCCACGTTCGCAGACACAGATAAAACGCATCGGCAGTTTTCGCCGAAGTCCGGAGCAAGGCCCGTCCCCCGCCTATGCCGGACACTTGCGGCAGCCTATCCCCCCTCTCCGGGCTGCCGCATCGTTTCGAGTAAAGGCCGCCGTGGTTCCCCTCCACCACGGCGGCATTTTTTTGCCGTTGGATAGGAAGCTGTGGCCCAACGGTCGCGGGCTTTCCGTTTCGCCGCATGGGCTCTAGATTTGCCGCCAGAATCGAAAGGCCCGCCAGATGTCCGCAGTTTCCCCTGTTCTCGACCGCCTAGACAAGAACTTCGACCAGAGCCTGGAACGCCTGTTCGGCCTGCTCGCCATCAAGTCAATCTCCACCGATCCGGACTACGCCGCCGACTGCCGCAAGGCCGCCGAATGGCTGGTCGCCGAGCTCAAGCTGATCGGCTTCGACGCCAGCTTGCGCGACACGCCGGGGCATCCGATGGTGGTCGCGCATCACGATGGGCCGGCGGGCGCGCCGCATCTGCTGTTTTACGGCCATTACGACGTCCAGCCGGTCGATCCGATCGAGCTGTGGGAAAGCGACCCGTTCGCGCCGGCGGTCAAGGAGATCGGGCCCGGCCACAAGGTGATCACCGGCCGCGGCGCGGCCGACGACAAGGGCCAACTGATGACCTTCGTCGAGGCCTGCCGCGCGTGGAAGCAGGTGCATGGCGGATTGCCGTGCCGAATCACAATACTGTTCGAGGGCGAGGAGGAGTCCGGATCGCCGTCGCTGAAGCCGTTTCTCGAGGCGAATGCGGATGAGCTCAAGGCCGATTTCGCGCTGGTCTGCGACACCGGCATGTGGGACCGCGATACGCCGTCGATCTGCGTCTCGCTGCGCGGGCTGGTCGGCGAGGAGATCACGGTGACTGCCGCCGACCGCGACCTGCATTCCGGGCTCTATGGCGGTGCGGCCGCCAATCCGATCCGCATCCTGGCAAAGATCCTGGCCGACATCCACGATGCCGATGGTCACGTCACCATTCCAGGTTTTTATGACGGCGTCGAGGAAACGCCGTCGCAGATATTGCAATCGTGGCTGTCGCTCGGCGAGACGGCCGAGACCTTCCTCGGCCCGATCGGCCTGTCGATTCCGTCCGGCGAAAAGGGCCGCTCGGTGCTCGAGCTCACCTGGGCGCGACCGACGGCCGAGTTCAACGGCATTATCGGCGGCTATACCGGCAAGGGCTTCAAGACGGTGATCGCCGCGCAAGCCTCGGCAAAAGTCTCCTTCCGCCTGGTCCACAAACAGGATCCGGAAAAAATCCGCGCCGCCTTCCAGGCATTTGCCAGGCAGCGCGTGCCAGCGGACTGCTCGGTCGAATTTCATCCGCATGGCGGCTCGCCGGCAATCCAGCTTTCCTACGACTCGCCCTTCCTGGCCAAGGCCAAGCAGGCGCTGTCGGACGAATGGCCGAAGCCGGCGGTAATAACCGGCGGCGGCGGCTCGATCCCGGTGGTCGGCGATTTCCAGACCTATCTCGGCATGGAATCGCTGCTGGTCGGTTTCGGCCTCGACGACGACCGCATCCACTCGCCGAACGAGAAGTACGAGATGAGCTCCTTTCACAAGGGCCAGCGCTCCTGGGCGCGCATTCTCGAGGCGCTGACACGCTGAAATTGCGCCAGACTCAAGTTTTTGTTGATTTTTCGCCGGATCGCGGCAAGGACGGGCACGGTCCGTCGCGCATCGCTGCACGGGGCCGCGACCGGAGAAGACGATGAGCGACATACGTTTCCACAAAAACGATCTGCCCGGCCTGCTGCATTACGATGTCGGGGCGGTCGCCATCGACACCGAGACGCTAGGGCTGAACCCGCATCGCGACCGGCTCTGCGTCGTGCAGATCTCGCCGGGCGACGGCTCGGCCGACGTCATCCAAATTGCGCCCGGCCAGAAGAAGGCGCCGAACCTCGTCAGCCTGCTCAAGAACCGCAGCATCACCAAGCTTTTTCATTACGGCCGCTTCGATCTCGCCGTGCTCTACAACGCCTTCGGCGTCATGCCGGAGCCGGTGTTCTGCACCAAGATCGCGTCGCGGCTGACGCGCACCTACACCGACCGGCACGGGTTGAAGGACATCTGCTTCGAGCTTCTCGGGGTCGGCCTGTCGAAGGCGCAGCAATCATCCGACTGGGCAGCCGAGACGCTGTCGCCTGAGCAGCTCGAATATGCCGCCTCCGACGTGCTCTACCTGCACCGGCTGCGCGACGTACTGAGCGCGCGTCTGGCGCGCGACAACCGGACCAGGGAGGCCGATGCCTGCTTCCGCTTCCTGCCGACGCGTGCGAAACTCGACCTGATGGGCTGGGATGAGGAGGATATCTTCGCCCACAGCTAATGGCCTTCATGATAATTCTACTCCGGCGGCCATCTGGCGCAGTTTTCTCCGCTTCCGGTGCTCACGGACCCAAATGTCCGCTGCGCTCCGGTTCTCGAAAACCACGCCATATGTCTCGCCGGAGCGAATTCTCATAAAGGCCATCGGCCAGCAACCGAGGGCGCTTGTCCCGGCCCTCCGTTCGCTTCACCGGGAGGAATTGAGATGGCTGCGCGAAAACCAATCGAGACGGCACCCAAGGACGGTTCCAAGGTCACCGTCTACTGGCAGGACAGCGACGGCGTGATGAACGAGAGCATCGCGCAGTACCGTTCGCTCGACCGGCTGAAGGCGGCCGGCGGCGACTGGGACGAAAGCGATGCCGGCTGGTGGGCCTATACGGACGGCCATACGCAAAGGAAGATCGAGCCAATCAGCTGGCGGCCGGCCTCCGACGACCCGGACGCGGACGACTGAGGGTTGTCGCAACGGTCGAACTCGGCGCTGCCCTCAACCGCTGCCAAGCCCCTTCTCCGCGTGAGAACGGCGAGAAGGGGCTTGGCCGCAACGCCGGCGATCTCCCCTCGCACCGTCTTTCACGGGGAGAGGGTAAGGGTGAGGGGCAGCGCCAACCGAGCAATTATTGCGCGGCAACGCGTATTTTGTTCTTGCTTTGTGCCGGCAGCTATGCTACTAATCTCGCTATGGTGCTCATTGGCTCCAACAACCCGCCCGCCGAGGCGGGTTTTTCATTTCCGGCTTTGGCGCTGTCGCGGGCCGCGCCTGCTCCGCAAACGGTTGAATACACTTTATTTCGATTTTTCCCGACTTAACCCGCCCTTAAATCGCCGCATCTAGTCTTCAACCCGAACGCCATAGGCATGGGGAAGACAGCACAGCGCATGGCGAACCGGAAAGACAACCGCATCGAGCCCAGCTTCGAGGCATCGCCAGGGGCGAGATCCTCGGCCGGTTTTTCGGTGAGCGAGGAGGACCGCGTCGTGCCGAGCAACCGTAAAGCCGCTGCAAAGCGCAAATCGACCAAGGCCAAGCCGTCTCGTGGCGGGCGCGGCAAGAGCCGGCGCGGTGTGTTCGGCGTGCTTGGCCGGCTGTTCTACTGGTGCTTCGTGCTGGCCATCTGGGGCGGCATCGCCACTGCCGGCATCGTCGTCTATTACGGCGCGAAAATGCCGGCGGCCACCACCTGGGCCATTCCCGATCGCGCCCCCAACATCAAGATCGTCTCGGTCGACGGCCAGCTGCTTGGCAATCGCGGCATGAGCGGCGGCGAGGCCGTCGGCCTGCACGAAATGTCGCCCTATATTCCCGAGGCCGTCATCGCCATCGAAGACCGCCGCTTCTATTCGCATTTCGGCATCGACCCGATCGGCCTTTCCCGGGCCATGGTGACCAATGTGCTGGGCGGGCATTTTTCGCAGGGCGGCTCGACGCTGACCCAGCAGCTGGCCAAGAACCTGTTCCTGACGCCGGACCGCACGCTGGAACGCAAGGTGCAGGAAGTGCTCTTGGCGCTGTGGCTGGAGCACAAGCATACGAAGGACCAGATCCTCGAAATGTACCTCAACCGGGTCTATTTCGGCTCTGGCGCCTATGGTGTCGAAGCAGCCTCGCGCCGCTATTTCGGCAAGAGCGCGCGTGACGTCACGCTGTCGGAGGCGGCACTTCTCGCCGGCCTGCTCAAGGCGCCGTCGCGGCTGTCGCCGGCGCGCGACCCGAAGGCGGCCGAGCAGCGCGCGCAGCTGGTGCTCGCTGCGATGCGCGACGAGGGCAAGATCAGCGCCAAGGAGCAGACCACGGCAATGAGCGCGCCGGCGACGCGCGCGCCGTCGTACTGGACCGGCTCGGAAAACTACGTCGCCGATACGATCATGGAAGAACTGCCCGACCTGATCGGCGACGTGCGCCGCGATATCGTCGTCGACACGACCGTCGATCTGACGCTGCAGAAGCTCGCCGAGCAATCGATCCGCCGGCTGATCGACCAGAGCGGCAAAAAACTCAATGTCAGCCAGGGCGCGCTGGTGTCGATCGACAATTCCGGCGCGGTGCGCGCGATGGTCGGCGGTTACGACTATTCGACCAGCCAGTTCGACCGCGCCTCGGAAGCGCGCCGGCAGCCGGGCTCGGCGTTCAAGCCGTTCGTCTATATGGCGGCGCTGGAATCCGGCCGCACGCCCGACAGCGTGCGCAACGACGCGCCGATCAAGATCGGCAACTGGACGCCCGACAATTACGGCGGCAAATATTTCGGCAAGGTGACGCTGGCGACGGCGCTGGCAAAATCACTGAACTCGGTGGCCGCGCAGCTGACCATGGAAGTCGGGCCGAATGCGGTGGTCGAGGCGGCGCACCGCATGGGCATCCAGTCCGAGCTGACGGCCAACACCTCGATCGCGCTGGGCACCTCGGAAGTGACGCCGCTGGAACTGACCTCGGCCTATGTTCCCTTCGCCAATGGCGGTTACAAGCCGGACATCCATTTCATCCGCCGGGTCACGACGAGTGACGGCAAGGTGCTCTACGAAAACAATGGCGGCGGTGCGCCGCGCGTCGTCAAGCCCGACGTCGTCGGTATGATGAACTCGATGATGACCGGCACGGTCGAGATCGGCACTGCCAGGAAGGCGGCGTTCGCCTGGCCGGCGGCCGGCAAGACCGGCACCAGCCAGAATTCGCGCGACGCCTGGTTCATCGGCTATACAGCCAATCTGACCACCGGCGTCTGGTTCGGCAACGATGACGGCAGCGCGATGAAGAAGGTCACCGGCGGCGCGCTGCCGGCGCAGGCCTGGCACGAGTTCATGGTCGCCGCGCATGAGGGCGTGCCGGTGCGGCCGCTGCCTGGAACCTGGAAATCGACGCCGCCCGACACCATCGTCCCGGATGACATACCGTCCGACACGGCGCCGCCGGCGCCGGTCGCTTCCGTCGGCCAATCGGCGCCCCCAACAGCAGCTACCCAGCCGGCCTCGCGTCCCGTGCGTCCTGCCGAGACGGTCGATGCCGGCGGGCTGGCCATGCCGGGCGTCGACAGCGCCACCGCATCGATCAAGCACCCGGTGCCGCCCGGCGAAGTCGGCGGCCCGGTCAAGAAGCGGCAGACCTCGATATTGGATATTCTGACGGGCGGCTGAGGCTGATCCCCCTCGCAACCGCGACCGTGTTCCGCTACATGTCCGCCTGGAGACAAGCGACATGGCTGAACTCGACACCAGAAAGACGATCGTGCTGACCGGCGCCAGCCGCGGCATCGGCCATGCCACGGTCAAGCGCTTTTCACGCGAAGGCTGGCGCGTCATCACCTGCTCGCGCCAGGCCTTTGCCGAGGACTGCCCGTGGCCGGCCGGCCCGGAAGACCATATCAAGGTCGATCTCGCCGACCAGGAGGATGTCGGCATCGCGATCTCCGAGATTCGCCACCGCCTGGAAGCACATGGCGGCCAGCTGCATGCGCTGGTCAACAATGCCGGCATCTCGCCGAAGCTCAAGGACGGCAACAGCCGCATGAACTCGATCGACACGCCGATGCATGTCTGGCGCGACGTCTTCCAGGTGAATTTCTTCGCCCCGATCATGCTGGCGCGGGGATTGTTCAAGGAACTGGCATCGGCCAAGGGCTCGATCGTCAACGTCACCTCGATCGCCGGCACCCGCGTGCATCCTTTCGCCGGCACCGCCTATGCGACATCGAAGGCGGCGCTCGGCTCGCTGACCCGCGAAATGGCGCATGATTTCGGCCCGCACGGCATCCGCGTCAATGCGATTGCGCCGGGCGAGATCGATACGGCGATCCTGTCGCCGGGCACAGAAAAAATCGTCGAGACGATCCCGCTGAGGCGGCTGGGCACCACGGCGGAAGTTGCCGACATCATTTTCTTCCTGTGCTCGCAGCAGGCGTCCTACGTGACCGGCTCGGAAATTCACATCAACGGCGGCCAGCACGTTTGAGCGGCTGAGTTTTGTCAATTGTCGGCGCTGCCCCTCATCCCGCCGGCCAGGCACCTTCCCCCGTGAAGAACGGGGAGAAGGGGGAACCCCAGCGCTTGCGACCCCCTCTCCCCATCCTTCACGGGAGGACCTGCTCCAGCCTGGGATTAGTAAGGAAATTGCACGCCGCCGATGCCCGATCAGCTCGCCTGCAGCAGGCTCTCGATATCGGGTATGCTGTGGTTGGTCAGCGTCTTGGGAATTTCGGCCGTTAACTTGTCGGTGACCTCCTTGTGCAGTTTCCTGCGCATGTCGCCCAGCACCGGCGGCGGCGCGATCAGCACGATCTCCTTGAATGTGCCGCGATGCGCGAGCTTGTAGAGCCTGTCGGCAATCTCTTCGGCAAAACGCTCCTTGCCGAGACGGTGCCAGTCGGTGTCCTCGACCGCACTGCGGTGGACGGAAGGGCCGTCGCTGTAGCGGCCGGGGCGGTCCGTGCCTTGTTCTCGGGTTGCCGGATTTTCCTGCTCCATCTCGTGCACGACTTGAAGATCGGGATATTGGACGTCTCCACGGTTCTCGAGGAACAGCGCCTTTTCGCCATCTGCCACCACGATCCATAGTCCGCGTTTCAGTCTGACGTTGCTCATGGGGGCGCTCCTTTTTGATTTTCGAACCCATCGCCGGGCCTTTGCTGCAGGGCTGTGACCGGCCCGGGTCCATAGGGCAAACGCGTACCAAGGCGGGAATGTTCCGGCACTCGGACCCGGTGCTCCGACAGGGGTCGGCGAGAGTGCGGGGCTGCCGTCGATCGCTCGGTCAGCATCCGGCGGCTTAATCTACTAAATTGATAGAATTTAGAAAAATCTGGTTTGTGGTTAGCTCCTCCGGCCGCTAAAAAGGCAGCGGATCAAGGGCTGCAACAGCAGCTTCAATCTGCTCCGCATTTGAATGTGGAATATTTTTCTCTTGGCCTTCGTGCTTGCAGAAAAGAGATTGCCTGCTACGAAGCGATGCGCGAGTGGGTGCCTTCTGGTTTTTCGCGCCCCCGCGTAGAACTGACAAACGGTTCCAGGATTCCGCTCGTCATGCCGCAAGCCACGCCCAAGCTCAATGCCTTTCCCGTCTTCATGCGGGTCGAGGGCGAAGCCATAGCCATCGTCGGCGGCGCAGAGGAAGCGCTGGCCAAGGCGCGGCTGCTCGCGCAGTCGAGCGCTGTGCTGCGCATCGTCAGCGATGAAACAAGCCCGGAGCTGCTGGCCTTTATCGCCGAGACGGGGGCCGCCCACATCGCCGACGCCTATGATGCAGCACATCTCAATGGGGCGGTGATGGTGTTTGCCGCCAGCGGCGACGAGGCGCTCGATCGCCGCGTTGCCGGGGATGCGCGCCGGCTGGGCATTCCGGTCAATGCCGTCGACCGGCCGGAGCTATGCGATTTCTTCACGCCGGCACTGGTCAACCGCGCGCCGGTCGCCATTGCCATCGGCACGGAAGGTGCCGGCCCGGTGCTGGCGCAGATGCTGCGCAGCCGCATCGACCGCATGCTGTCGCCGTCGCTCGGTCCGCTCGCAGCGCTCGCCGCCTCGTTTCGCGGCGCGGCCGAAAAACTGCTGCCGAAAGGCAATGCCCGCCGCCGCTTCTGGAGCGATTTCTTTGGCGGCGCGCCAGCCCGCGCTGTCGAGGCCGGCGAGCTTTCGCAGGCGCATGATGCGGCCGTCGGCCTGCTGCTTTCGAAAGAACCGGCATCGGGCCATATCGCGCTTGTAGGCGCCGGTCCAGGCGCCGAGGACCTTTTGACGCTGCGCGCCCATCGCCTGCTGATGGAAGCCGACGTGATCGTCCATGACGCGCTGGTGCCGGAGGCGATCGTCGCCATGGGCCGCCGCGATGCCGAGCGCCTGCCGGTCGGCAAGCGCAAGGGCTGCCATTCCAAGAGCCAGGCCGAGATCAATGCGTTGCTGGTCGAGCTTGGCCACGCCGGCAAGCGTGTCGTGCGGCTGAAGTCCGGCGACCCGCTGGTGTTCGGCCGGGCCGGCGAGGAGATGGCGGCGCTTCGCGATGCCGGCGTCGCCTACGAAGTGGTTCCGGGCGTCACCGCCGCCTTCGCCGCCGCCGCCGATTTCGAACTGCCGCTGACGCTGCGCGGCGTGTCGTCGTCGATGGTGTTCACCACCGGCCATGACCTCAAGGGCAATTCGCTGCCCGACTGGGCAAAGCTCGCCATTTCCGGCGCGACGGTCGCCGTCTATATGGGCCGCTCGGTCGCCGCCGAGGTCGCCGGCCGGCTGATCGAAGCCGGCCTGTCGCCGGATACGGCCGTCGCCGTGGTCGAGAATGCCAGCCTTGCCAACCGCCGCCGTTTCCACGGCACACTCGCCGACCTGCCGTCGCTGGAGGCGCGCGCCGACCTTAGCGGCCCGGTGATGACCATCATCGGCGACGCGGTGGCCGGCGCCAATTTCGAACGGTCCGAGCCGCTGGCGGCACACAGGCAGCAAAGCGTGGCCCGTGCTGCGGCGCAAGGAGTGAACCAATGAAAGTGCTGACCGCGAACCGCCTCGCCGACGGCATAGCCGTCTGGTACGCCAATGGCGGCTGGGCCGAGACCATCGACCATGCCGATATCGCCCATGACAAGGCGGCCGAGGACCGGCTGGAGGCGATCGGCGCCAAGGCCTCCGCCGCCAACGAAGTGGTCGACGTCAACCTGATCGACGTGACCGTGGCCAACGGCACTGTCGAAGCGGTCCGGCTGCGCGAAAAGATCCGTGCTGCCGGCCCAACCACCCGCAACGATCTGGGCAAGCAGGCCCGTCCGCATGCCGCGCGCGCGGCATAGATGACACAAGCATGATCCCGATCATGCTCGAACGAAGAAAATAACGGGCGGACGCGCCCGGAAAGACCTGAATATGTACCGTTACGATGAGTTCGACCACGATTTCGTCAAGGCCCGCGTCGCCGAGTTCAGCGACCAGGTCGCGCGGCGCCTTGCCGGCGAGATCACCGAGGACCAGTTCCGGCCGCTTCGGCTGATGAACGGCGTCTATCTGCAACTGCATGCCTATATGCTGCGCATCGCGGTGCCCTACGGCACGCTGAACAGCAAGCAGCTGCGCATGCTCGGCCACATCGCCCGCAAATACGACAAGGGCTATGGGCATTTCACGACGCGCCAGAACATCCAGTTCAACTGGCCGGCGCTGTCGGACATCCCGGCGATCCTGGCCGATCTGGCAAGCGTCGAGATGCACGCCATCCAGACCAGCGGCAACTGCATTCGCAACGTCACCGCCGACCACTTCGCCGGCGCCGCCGCTGACGAGGTTGCCGATCCGCGTCCCTATGCCGAAATCCTGCGGCAATGGTCCTCGGTGCATCCGGAATTCTCGTTCCTGCCGCGAAAATTCAAGATCGCGGTGACCGGCGCCGAGCGCGACCGCGCCGCCATCCAGACGCATGACATCGGCCTGCACCTGAAGAAGAACGCCGCCGGCGAGCTTGGTTTCGCCGTCTATGTCGGCGGCGGCCAGGGCCGCACGCCGATGGTCGCCAAGAAGATCCGCGATTTCCTGCCCGAAGCAGATCTGTTGTCCTACTGCACGGCGATCCTGCGCGTTTACAACCTCTACGGCCGTCGCGACAACAAGTTCAAGGCGCGCATCAAGATCCTGGTCCATGAGACCGGCGTCGAGGAGATCACCCGCCAGGTCGAGGCCGAATGGCAGGAGTTGAAGGACGCCGAGCTGAGGCTGCCGGAAGAAGACATCCGCGCCATCGATGCCTATTTCGCGCCGCCTCCGCTTGTCGATCGGCCGGAAGGCGACGAGGCGGTCAAGCTTGCCCGCCTCGACTCCAAGAGCTTTTCCGAATGGCTGGACCAGAATGTGGTCACCCATCGCCATCCCGACTACGCGGCGGTGACCATCTCGCTCAAGGGCATCGGCGAGACGCCGGGCGATGCCTCCGACAGCCAGATGGAAGCGGTCGCCGACATTGCCGAAAAATATTCATTCGACGAGCTGCGCGTCAGCCACGAGCAGAACCTGATCCTGCCGCATGTCGCGCGGGCCGACCTCAAAGCGGTCTATGACGCGCTTGTCGATATGGGGCTGGCGACGGCCAATTCGAACCTGATCAGCGACATCATCTCCTGCCCCGGCCTCGATTATTGCGCGCTGGCGACGGCGCGCTCGATTCCTGTGGCGCAGGAAATCTCGCGGCGCTTCGCCTCACTGGAGCGCCAGCGCGAGATCGGCGAATTGAAGTTGAAGATTTCCGGCTGCATCAATGCATGCGGCCATCACCATGTCGGCCATATCGGCATTCTCGGGGTCGAGAAGAAAGGCGCCGAGCTCTACCAGGTGACGCTCGGCGGCTCGGCCGACGAGAACACCTCGGTCGGCGAGATCATCGGCCGCGGCTTCAGTTCGGAAGAGATCACCGATGCCATCGAGCAGATCGTCGAGACCTATCTCGGGCTTCGGCTGGACAGAAACGAAAGATTCATCGACGCCTACCGCCGTGTCGGTCCCGCGCCGTTCAAGGAGGCGCTCTATGCTGGCGAAGCCAAGGCCGCTTGACCGTATTGTCGACGTCGAGGCCGGCATCGCCGCCCAAGCGGCGGGTCTCGACGCGCTCTACGGCCATCTGAAGCCGCTGGAGATTATCGAGCGGTCAACCCGGGAATTCTTTCACGGCGAAATCGCCGCCGTCTCGTCCTTCGGCGCGGATTCGGCGGTGCTGCTGCACATGATCGCCGAGATCGACCGCACGCTGCCGGTGATCTTTCTCGACACCGGCAAGCATTTCGAGGAGACGCTCGGCTATCGTGACGCGCTGGCCGCCGATTTCGGGCTGACCGATATCCGGGTGATCAGGCCCGACGATGCGGCGCTGGCAAGGATCGACCCGACCGGCAATCTGAACGAGACCGACACCGACGCCTGCTGCGACGTGCGCAAGGTCGAGCCGCTGGCGCGCGGCGTCGAGCCGTTCCGCGCCTGGTTCACCGGGCGCAAGCGCTTCCAGGCGGCGACCCGGGCAGCGCTCCCGGTGTTCGAGGCGGTCGGCTCGCGCATCCGCATCAATCCGCTGGCGCACTGGACGACATCGGACCAGGCCGGCTACATGCGCGCACATGCGCTGCGTGAAAACCCGCTGGTCGCCTATGGCTATCTGTCGATCGGCTGCTTCCCATGCACGCAGCCGGTGCAACCGGGCGACGACGCGCGCAGCGGCCGCTGGGCCGGGCACGCCAAGACCGAATGCGGCATCCACTTGTCGGGGTTGGAAAGGTCGCTGACTGACGCCTCACTTTAGGGTAGATTGATATTCAGCCGGCCTGCAAACGGCGGATTCCTGCGCTTCCGGTGCTCACGTACCCAAGAGTACGCTCCGCTCCGGTTCCTGGAAGCCACCATTTTGGTCGCTTCGCGCCCGCCTTCGGCTCCGGCTAGGCCTGACCTGAATCTCAACACACCCTGAGGTGTTTTGCACTTTAGAATCTTTGGACTTGGGAATTCTCTTGATGAGCGACTTGATAGCCGAAAACGGCACGCGGCTGTGGACACCGGATGGGTTCCGCGAGGACGAGTGGGTTCATGCCGAAAGCGCCGAGGCGCTGGTCGGCAATGGCCGCTTCATCCTGCCGCTGCAGGCGTTTCTCGGCCTTGATCCGGAGGTGCGGCGGTCGGCGAAGGAACGCATCGGCGTGCTGCTGCAGCCCGGCGACCAGCTCGACAAGATCGCCGGCCTGCTCGACCAGCTGTCGTTGGTGGCGCTGGCCTTTCCGGCGTTCAATGACGGCCGCTCCTTCTCCAAGGGCGAATTGCTGCGCAGCCGTTACCACTTCACCGGCGCCATGCGCGCCACCGGGCAGGTGCTTATCGACCAGCTGCCGCATATGCTGCGCCTCGGCTTCGACGAATTCGAGATCTCTCACCCGGTGCTGCTGAAGCGGCTCGAGCAAGGCCGCACAGGCGGACTGCCGCTGTTCTATCAGCCGGCGGTGAAGCCGGAGCCCAAAGGCCCGAAATATTCCTGGCGGCGGGTGCGCCCCGGCTGATCTGCTCCAGAGGGCCAGAAGCCTGTCTGGTCGGACCACATTCCCGATTCAGCCTTTTATTTTGCGCCTCTCCGCCTTAGGATAGGCCCATTATTTCGCGATCCGAATAAATGTGGCCACAAGGGAGGAACCGGGTATGGCTGGCAAGAAGATATTGATGCTCGTTGGCGAGTTCAGCGAGGAGTACGAGATTTTCGTCTTTGAACAGGCCATGCATGCGGTCGGCCACACCGTCCATGTCGTTTGCCCCGACAAAAAGGCCGGCGATATCCTGAAGACCTCGCTGCACGACTTCGAGGGCCACCAGACCTATACGGAAAAGCTCGGCCACGACTACATCCTCAACAAGACGTTTTCCGAGGTCAATCCCTCCGACTACGATGCCGTCTACGCGGCGGGCGGGCGCGGGCCGGAATATATCCGCATCGACAAACGCGTGCAGGCGCTGGTGCGGCATTTCCATGAGACGGGAAAGCCGATCTTCACCATCTGCCACGGCGTGCAGATCCTGATCGCAGTCGACGGCGTGGTGCGCGGCCGCGAAGTCGCGGCACTGCAATATTGCGAGCCGGAAGTCACGCTGGCCGGCGGCATCTATATCGATGTTGCGCCGACCGGCGCCCATGTCGATGGCAATCTGGTGTCGGCCAAGGGCTGGCCGGGCCTTGCCGCGTTCATGCGCGAATGCCTGAAAGTGCTGGGCACCGAGATCCGCCAGGGCGAGATCCTGATGCGCGACCAACGCCAGGCGGCTTAAGCTCGGAATTTTGGAGCCTGCCGCACCCCTAACGCATGTCGCGCAAAAGTGTTCAGCGGTTTTGCGATAACGGCATGCATAAACAAGAACCTAAAGCGCTTCGCGTGAGCCCGGTCGAGCGCGACGCGCTTTAGGTGCGGCGGTGTGTCTAAACGGGGATCCGCGCTTCGCGGAACGATACCAGCTTGCTGCGGGTCTCGTCCCACAGCGCCAGCTTGACGCAGCGCAGGCTGTCGAGGAGCGTGACGCGGCCGATCTCACGCAATTCCGGATAGTCCCTCAGCACTTCCGGAAGCCGGTAGCACGGCACCTTGGCCGAAAGGTGGTGCACGTGGTGGACGCCGATATTGCCGGTGATCCAGTTCAGCACCGGCGGCAGGTCGTAATAGGATGAACCGTGCAGGGCAGCGTGCTGGAATTCCCACTCGGAGTCCTTTGTCCACTCCGTCTCCTCGAACTGATGCTGGACATAGAACAGCCAGATGCCGGCCGATCCGGCGAGGATGACGATCGGCAGATGCACGACCAGAAACGCGCCGGGGCCAACGAACCAGATGAGCAGCGCGGCGATGACCGCGATGGCGAGGTTGGTCGACATCGACGACACCCAGGGGGTGAAACCGCCCCGCATCATGCCCAGGGGCAGTCTCTGCTCGAACATGAAAATCCATATCGGGCCAAGGCCGAACATCACCAGCGGATGGCGATAGAGGCGATAGGCGAGCCGGCCTCGCCACGACAGTTGCCGGTATTCGGCGACGGTCAGTGTCTTGATGTCGCCGGTGCCGCGCTCGTCGAGGTTGCCTGCGCTGGCGTGATGGGTTGCGTGGGCGCGGCGCCAGCAATCGTAGGGCGTCAGCGTCAGCACGCCAAGCACACGGCCGATCCAGTCGTCGGCATAGCGATTGGCAAAAAAGGAACCGTGACCGCAATCGTGCTGGATCATGAAGATCCGCACCAGAAAGCCGGCTGCCGGAAGGATGAGGACCAGACCCCACCAGTGGCCATAGGCGTAGGCGGCCGAGGACAGTGCCCACAGCGTGGCGAAGGGAATGAGGGTGATGGCGAGTTCGACGGCGCTGCGACGCCTGTCGGGCTTTTTATAGCGCGACAGGATTTTCAACCAGGCGCGCTTGCTGTTTGCCACAGCTTCGGGGGAAATCATGTTCATCATGAAACATAGGCGGAGCAGGGCGCTGCCGCAAGACGAAGATCACGCAAAGTTACTGCGGGTAAATGTCGCGCGATGCGACGAATCCCGGCCACAGTCGCCGGGCGCGTCGCCGGCAACGGCGCCTACCGACGGCGCCCGCCTGCGACCATGTTGGTTTCGATGCCATCCAGGCGGTCGAGCAATTTCTTCAGGCGGTCGGGAATATCCGTCTCCGTGCGGAATGCCGGCAGGGTGCGCAGGAAGCGCTTGGTGGTCTCATTGCCGAGCTGGCGCCGGATATCGAGGGCGAGCCCGTCGCGCTTTTCGCCATTGGTGCGGGACATCTTCCAAAATCCTGTGTCGGCTTCGAAACTCTTCCACAGGAGGAATGGTTCCCGCATTGTAGTAGCCTGGCAAGCAAAGCCGTCGGATACGGTAAAGTTTGAATTAAAATCGAAAAGTCTCTGCTGTTCGCCCTCAAGCCGTGGCCAGCGGCTGCAGTATCGCTTGCCCCTTGATTTTTGGCCGCCAAACCTCGATATCGGGCGCAAATCCACACCATTCGAAAATGACGGGAAACGGCGATGAGCGACCAGGCAAAAGACGAACGCGCGCCCGATGAAGCCGAGAAGACCGAGGCTGCCGCGGAGCCAAGGGAAGGCGGCGTCGACAGCGACTATGAAGCGCTTGTGCGGCTTCTGAAGGAAAACGAAGAGCTGAAGGATCGCGCGCTGCGCGTCGCGGCCGACATGGAGAATTTGCGCCGCCGCACCGCCCGCGACGTGCACGATGCGCGCGCCTATGCGGTTGCCAACTTTGCCCGCGACATGCTTTCGGTGTCAGACAATCTGCGCCGTGCCCTGGATGCCATCCCGGAGGAGGCCAAGGCTTCGGGCGATGCCGGTTTCAAGGCGCTGATCGACGGCGTCGAGATCACCGAGCGCGCCATGCTGTCGGCGCTTGAACGTCACGGCGTGAAGAAGCTTGAGCCGGAGGGCGAGAAATTCGATCCGAATTTCCACCAGGCGATGTTCGAGGTGCCCAATCCCGACGTACCGGCCAACACAGTCGTGCAGGTCGTGCAGCCCGGCTATTCGATCGGCGAGCGTGTGCTGCGGCCGGCCATGGTCGGCGTCGCCAAGGGCGGCCCCAAGCATGTGGCGAGCGAAGCGCCGGTGGAGCCGGGGCCGGTGAACGAGCAGGCCGAGAAAGATGCGTAAGTTGGGGGAGTAGGGGAATAGGGCAGTACGGGAGTAGGGAATACCGCTACGTCGGGTAAAATAGAGCAGAGCACTTGCCTACTCCGGCCGTTCCCTTCTCCCCTACTCAGGCAGCAAACCGCTGCGCTTCTCCGCCATAATAATTGACGTAGCGGGCACCGATCTCCTTGACCGGCATCACCACGAACACGTCGACCGTCGAGAAATCACGGTCGATGACGCAGCCGTCGCCGATGCGCGCGCCGACGCGCAGATAGCCTTTGACCAGCGGCGGCATCGCGGCGATCGCCGCCTTGGTGTTGACGGCCTCGATCGGCATCAGGTCCATGGAACAATAGCGCCCGGCGACGGCGCGCACATCCCAGGATGAATTCGTCCGGCAGTGGTGGGCAAGATAGGTCAACGCCTCGGCATGTGCCGCCGGCACGGTGCCGTGGAACGACGCGCAGCCGGTCATCACGCCGATGCCGTAATGGTTGATATAGGCCCAGATGCCTTGCCACAGCGCCTCGATAGTGCGCTTCGAGCGGTATTCCGGCAGAACACAGGAGCGGCCGAGCTCGAGGAAACGCTGGCCGGGATGCCGCGCGATCAGCTTGGTCAGCTCGAATTCGCCTTCGGAATAGAAGCCGCCGGCCGCCGCGGCAATCTCCTGCCGCAGCAGGCGGTAGGTGCCGACGATGCGGCGATGCTCGGGGCCGGAAAGCGAAGTATCGAACACAAGCAGATGATCGCAGAGGGGATCGAAGCGATCGGCATCGCGGCGGTCCTGCATCTGGAACAGGTCCTTCCTGGCACCAAGCTCGTCGTAGAACACCCGGTAGCGCACTTCCTGCGCGGCAGCGATCTCGGCCTCGTTGCGGGCGAGCCGCACTTCGAGATTGCCGATGCGGCCGAGCGATGCGCCTTTTATGACGGCATCGGCGTTCCGGCCGACGAGCAAAGGCCCGCTGGCGTTCGGCCGAGCATCACATTCCGGCATGACTGTATGCACGAGTGATTCTCCTTCGAGCCATCCCTCTTGGCACGGGGATACGGTGTAGGTGCAACAGGATTGTGACAGTACCGTGATACGGCTCTGCGGGCAATACTTCGTCGGCTGGGTAATCTATCAACCGTCTATGTTGTGCCTCAGGCGGCCACTTGCCCCTCGACGGCATGAACCAGGGCATCGGGGTCGAGCGGCTTGGTGACGAAGCCGCTGGCACCGTGAGCGAGCACGGCATGGCGGGTCTTTTCCTGGCTGTCGGCCGACAGCACCATGATCGGCACCGGCGGCACCGCGGTCTCCTCCTCATGGCGGCGGATGGCGGCGATGGCGTCCAGGCCGTCCATGACAGGCATGTGCAAGTCCATCAGCACCACGTCGTAGCGGTGCTTGTGGCCGGTGCTGATAACCGCCTCGACCGCGGCCTTGCCGTTGCCGACCACTTTCACGCGATGCCCGGCCTTCAGCAGCGTGGCGCGGGCCAGCATGGCATTGATGTCGTTGTCCTCGGCGATCAGCACCGACAGGCCCTGCTGGCGGGCGCCAATGGCATGCCCGGCCTGCGCGCCGCGCCTTTGCAGTTGCGGCTCGGCGATGACCGGTGCATGGCTGGTCAAAAGCACGCGCAGCAGTGTCTCGCCGCGCACCGGCCTCGCCAGGAAGGTGGCGTAACCATTGGCACGGAACTCGCCAAGCATGCCGCGGTCGGTCGGCGCGATCAGCGTCACTGCCTCGCACTCGGCAAATCCGCTCTGGCGCAGGCGCCTGAGCAGCCTGCCGTCGCTTTGCTCCATGGCAGCATCGATCAGCAGCACGTCACAGCCCTCGGCGAAAGCGGTCGCCTGGGCGGCGGCGGTGGCCAGATCGACCGTGCCGCCATTGGCGCGAATGGTGCGGGCGATGGCTTCGGCCTCGACCGGGTTCTTCGACACGATCACCGCATGCCGGCCCGACAGCGGGTTCTCGCGGATCTGCGGCGCCTCGACGGCGGAAATAGCGGGAATCTCGAAGACGAATTCAGATCCCTGGCCAAGGCGGCTCGAAACAGAGATGGTGCCGCCCATGGCGGTCACCAGGCGCTTGGAAATGGCAAGACCGAGGCCGGCACCGCCATGCGCACGGGTCGAGGTGCCGTCAGCCTGTTCAAAGTCCTCGAAGATGCGCTCCATGTCCTCCTCGCGCAGACCGGGGCCGGTGTCGGTGATGGTGAAGCGGATGCGGTCGGTGGTTTCGGTGCGGACGCGGGCGATGCTTGCCAGGACGCCGCCGCTGTCGGTGAACTTGACGGCGTTGCCGATGAGGTTGAGCAGCACCTGCCTGACCCTGCCGGGGTCGGCGGTGATCAGCTGCGGCACGTCGGGTTCGACATGACAGCCGAGGCCGATATCCTTGGCAAAAGCCCGCGCCGCCAAAAGCTCGACGACATTGTCGGCGATCTCACGCACCGACATCGGCTGCGGTTCGGGATCGAAGCGGCCGGCCTCGATCTTGGAGTAGTCGAGCAGGTCCTCGATTAGCGCCAGCAGCGCGCTGGCCGAGGTCGAGATGGCGCCGACATAGGTCCGCTGCTCGGGCGAAAGGCTGGTGTCGGCGAGAAGCCGGGCCATGCCCATGATGCCGTTCATCGGCGTGCGGATCTCGTGGCTGACGGTGGCGAGGAAACGCGATTTGGCCTGGCTCGCATATTCGGCCCGCTCGCGGGCGGTGATCAGCGAGGATTCGGCGCGCTTGCGGGCGGTGATGTCGCGGGCGATGGCGCGATGCGAAACGGCGCCGCTGTCCTTGTCGCGCACCGACAGCTCGATCCAAGAGAACCAGCGTGGACCGTCCGGCGTGCGAATGGCGACGTCGGTGGAACTCAGGCATTCATGGTCGGAAAAGGCGGCGTCGGGGACGATTCCGACATCGATGCCTAGTTCGGCCAGGGTCTTGCCGGCCAGCTCGCGCTGGTCGGTTTCGACAAGGTCGGCGAAAACCTTGTTGGCGTAGACGATGTGGCCGTCGCGGTCGCGGTGGACGACGAGATCGCCGAGTGCATCGATCAGACCGCGAAAGCGCTCCTCGCTCTCCTGCATCTCCCACATGCGGTCGGCCAGCGTCTCGATTTCGGCGCGGCTGCGGGCGGTGGTGGCATCGAGCAGGGCCACTGCGCGGCGCTCGGTGCGCCTGTTGCGCAGATGCATGGCGAGCCCGGCCATGGCTGTCGCCAAAAGGCCGATGGTGATGAAGATCGGCGCTCCGGTCAAATGCGACAGGCCCGCCAGCACGACGATGGCGACCAGCGTCAGGAAGGACAGGCCTTCGCGGTTGGCGTCGGGCAATTCCGGCGCCAGCGGTGGCGCGGCGACAAGCTGCCGTCCTGGCGCCTCGGGGGCCGTCCCGTCGGCCCGTTCGGCTGGTTCCGCCGCTCTGATGCCGGGTTCCGCAATCATACGGAACTCCTGCCAGACAGAGCTTATCGAAGGTTGTGATTGATCGTTCGAATTTTAGCGGTCGCGCTCTTTTTCCCCGGGGCTCACATGTCCACCACCACACGGCCGCGGATCTTGCCCTCGACGATGTCATGCGCGGCGCCGATGATGCCGTCGAAGCCGATGCTCGTCGACAGACTGGCAAGCTTTGCGTGATCGAGATCGGTGCCGATGCGGCGCCAGGCCTCGAGGCGGACCGCCTTGGGTGCCATCACCGAATCGATGCCGAGCAGCGAGACACCGCGCAGGATGAAGGGGGCGACGCTGGCCGGCAGGTCCATGCCGCCGGCGAGGCCGCAAGCGGCGACGGCGCCGCCATAGGAGGTCATCGACAGAACGTTGGCCAGCGTGTGGCTGCCGACGGCATCGACGCCGCCGGCCCAGCGTTCCTTGGCGAGCGGTTTTGCCGGCTGGGCAAGCTCGTCGCGTGAAATCACTTCCGCGGCGCCGAGGTCGATCAGATAGGGGCTTTCGGCAGCGCGGCCGGTTGAGGCGATGACATGATAGCCGAGGCTGGACAGGATCGAGATCGCGACCGAGCCGACGCCACCGGCAGCGCCGGTCACCACCACCGGGCCGCGATCGGGCACGATGCCGTGGCGCTCCAGCCCGATGACGCAAAGCATGGCGGTGTAGCCGGCGGTGCCGATCGCCATCGCATCATGCGGGCTCATTCCGTCCGGCAGCGGCACCAGCCAGTCGCCTTTGACACGGGCGCGCCCGGCAAAGGCGCCGAAATGCGTCTCGCCGACGCCCCAGCCGTTCAATATGACCTTGTCACCCTTGCGCCAGTCAGGATTGGAGGACGAGATGACTGTGCCGGCGAAATCGATGCCCGGCACCAGCGGCCAGCGGCGGATTACCGGCGCCTTGCCGGTAATTGCAAGGCCGTCCTTGTAGTTCACCGTCGTCGCCTCGACCGCGACGGTGACGTCGCCCTCCATCAGGTCTGCCTCTGTAAGCTCGGTCACCGCGACCGACTGGTTTTTCTCGGCGTCGCGCGAAACGAGGATGGCTTTGAAGGTTTCGGGCATGTTTTCTCCTCGGGCTTGCAGATCAGAATGTGCGGCGCCAGGCGAGTGAGGTCAATCGCTCGACATTCCGCGCCGCCAACCAATGAGCTCATCGAAGACGACCAGCACGGCACCAACGGAAATGAAGGCGTCGGCGAGGTTGAAGACGGCGAAGGACCAGACCGGCGTATGGAACAGGACATAGTCGATGACATGGCCGTAGATTGCGCGATCGATCAGGTTGCCGAGCGCGCCGCCAACGATCAGTGCGAAGCCGATGCGGGCAAGCAGGTGGCCGGGCGGCGTGCGGGCCGCAAGATAGAGCACGAAAGCGACCACCAGAACCGCGACGACCACCAGGCCGGTGTCGCCGAAGGACGAAAACAGCGAGAACGCGATGCCGGTGTTGTAGGTGCGGTACAGCGCCAGGAACGGCAGCAGATCGAGCCGTTCCTGAAAGGCAAGGCCGGTTTCGACGAGGTATTTCAGCCACTGGTCGAGCGCTATCGCGGCGACGACCAGAAGAGCGTACGGCCTCCAGGACTTCATGGTTTGCAGTTTCACGGTTTGAGATGTCACGATCTGGCGTCCTCCGGGCCGAGCTTCAGCGCGTCGCGCCGGATCTCGAACAGCATGACGCCGGTGGCCACCGCAAGGTTGAGCGAATCGGCGCGGCCGGCCTGCGGTATCCGCAGCAGCTTGTCGCAGCTTGCGGCAAGCTGGTTAGGCAGGCCTTGCTGCTCGTTGCCCATCACCAAAAGCACCGGGCCTTTTGAAAAATCGACCGAGCGGTAGTCGACCGCACCCTTCAGATGGGTGCCGGCGACGAGGCCGGGGAAGCTCTTTCGCCAGGCGAGAAAAGCCTCGGGCGGCGCCTTGGCGACGGGCACGGCGAAGATCGAGCCCATGGTGGCGCGCACCGTCTCGACCGAAAAGGGATCGGTGGTCTCGCCGACCAGGATGACGCCCCTGGCGCCGACAGCGTCGACCGTGCGGATGACGGTGCCGAGATTGCCGGGGTCGCGAACGCGGTCGAGTGCTACCCAGACGTCGCCGTCCTCGACGCGGATGTCCTTCAGCGACAGCAATTTCTGCGAGAACACGCCGACGACCATTTGCGGATTGTCACGGCGGGTGATGGCGACCAGCACCTTTTCCGAGACTTCAAGTACCGTGCCGCCGGCGGCGACCGTGCGCGCCGCGACCTTTTCGACTGCCGCGTTGCCACGTCCGGCCTTGGCGAAGACCAATGTCCTGATCGACCAGCCGAGATCAAGCGCGTCGATGACCAGCTTCAGGCCTTCGGCCATGAAGGCATTCTGCTGGTCACGGAATTTCTTCAGCGCGAGCGCCTTGATGTCCTTGATCAGCGGGTTGGCGAGGCTGGTGACTTCCTTCACCTGCCCTGGCGCGCCTGCGTGCCGTTCGTACGCACTCATTCAGGCCACCCAGCGCGAGAACAGCGAGGTCGAAAGCGCCCGACCGGCAGATTTCTCGCGTATGATCAATTCGCCCGACTCGACCGTGCCGCCCATGCCGGCGAAGGTGTCGCGCATCAGGGCATGGATCGCAAAAAAAGAGGCGCGGATCGAATAGGCGGTCAGTACCACGGCGAGCGGCTTCGGCGTCAGGATCGCGCGGCAGATATCGGTCAGCGCCGGCAGGTCCTCGAACAACTGCCAGACCTCGCCTTTCGGTCCGCGGCCATAGGCGGGCGGGTCGAACAGGATGATGTCGTAGCGGCTGCCGCGGCGCTCCTCGCGTTCGGCGAATTTCACGGCATCGTCGACGATCCAGCGGATCGGCTTTTGCGACAGCCCAGCCATCTCCTGGTTTTCGCGTGCCCAGCCGATCGCCTTCTTGGAAGCATCGACATGGGTGACCTCGGCGCCGGCATGCGCCGCCACCAGGGAGGCTAGGCCGGTGTAACCGAACAGGTTCAGCACCTTCACCGGCCGTTTTGCCGCCGCGATCAGTCCGGCCATGTGGTCCCAGTGCGAGGCCTGCTCGGGAAAGACGCCGACATGGCGAAACGAAGTGAAGCGGCCGAGATACTCGATGCCGTCATGCTTCATCGGCCAGGTCTCGCCGAGCGGCGTCTTGGGGAAGCGCCAGCGGCCGATGCCTTCCTCGTCGGTATCGCCGGTGAAAATGGCGTCGGCGCGTTCCCAGTCCCTGGCCGCCAAAGCCTTTTGCCAGATCGCCTGGCCCTCCGGCCGAACGATGCGGTAGGGGCCGTATTGCTCGAGTTTTTCTCCGGCGCCACTGTCTAGCAGCGCGTAGTCCTGATTGGGGCCGACTTCGAGGATCAGCGGCAAATGTTCGGCAGGCAGCGCGCCATCGCGGCGCGAGAGCATGCGCGGCGCGGCTTTTGGCTCGGACCGGTCTTGCGGTTTAGGCTCCGGACCGGCGGTTGGGCTGGCGTCGCGCCGCCGGACATGCTCCGCCCCGCCTTTTGCGGGCGGTCGGCTGTCGCGGCGTCTGTCGCGAAAAGGTTTCAAGAAGGCGCATCTCCGGACGGCGGCTTGGCCGCTTCTGCCACAGCACATTGACCGGCGCAACAAAAGGGCTGCCGACGTGCGCAACCGGATCAGCCGCGCCTGATCGACAGCAGGCCGATTGCGAGCGCTATGAAACCAACGGCCTTGAAGCCGGTGACGACCATATGGCCGGTTTCCCAGCGGCTCCGGATAGTTTCGAAATTGTCCGGGATCGGTCCAGGTACCCAAGTGGCCAGGACATCGTTTGCCGGTTTGACCAGCGCAAACCACGCCCCAAGCGCTATCAGGTAGAGCACGGTGGCGGCCAAAACCCACCAGAATGCCGGGCGATCGCTGCGCAGCATCCAGGCGAGGAGGCCCGGACAGACGATTGTCGCCACGTCCAGCGGTGCGCCGACAATCGCGAAGAATCGGAATTGAGCGTTAAAGACAGTGGTTTCACGCCAGAGCGAAGGCGGCCATCTGGTCAGCCGCGGCACCGATTCCAGCACATGGGCGAAAGACGGCCCAAGGCTGAGCGCCGCGACGATGGCGGTCAAAACCGACCAGAACAACAGAAAACCGCGTATATCCATAATGGCCAGACAACGGCGTCAGGGCGCAGACGTTCCGGTCGGCGATCGTCTTGCTTGCCGTCGAAAGGGCAGGCGCACTATCGTCCATTCAAATTGGACATCCATCAAACCGGGTTGCGATCCATGTCCCGCGCCGAACGCCTGCTCGACCTGATCCAGATCCTGCGCCGGCATCGCCGGCCGGTCAGCGGCCGCAGCCTCGCGGGCGAAATGGGTGTGTCGATCCGCACGCTCTATCGCGATATCGCCACGCTGCAGGGGCAGGGTGCGCCGATCGAGGGTGAGGCGGGGCTGGGTTACGTGCTCAGGCCAGGTTTCATGCTGCCGCCCTTGATGTTCACCGATGAGGAGATCGAGGCGATCGTTCTCGGTTCGCGCTGGGTGGCCAAGCAGCCGGACTGGCGGCTTGCGAACGCCGCCACCGACGCGCTGGCCAAGATCGCGGCGGTGCTGCCGGACGATTTGCGCGAGGAACTCGATGCCTCGACGCTGCTGGTCGGGTCGCGCACCGAGGTCACAGAAGGCATCGATCTCGGCGTGGTGCGGCAGGCCATCCGCGAGGAGCGCAAGCTGAGCTTTGTCTATCGCGACGCCGGCGGCGCTGCCTCCGAGCGCACCGTCTGGCCGTTCGCACTCGGCTTCTTCGACAAGGTGCGCGTCGTCGCGGCCTGGTGCGAGATGCGCCAGGATTTCAGGCACTTTCGCGCCGATCGGATATCCGGCCTCAACGCCACCGAGATGCGCTATCCGCGCCGCCGTCAGGTGCTGCTCAAAGAATGGCGGGCGACGCTCGACACGCCAAGCTAAGGCTGCTGCTCAGTTGAGACTGCTGCCAGAATCTGGCAGTGGCATGCGCTATGCTCCTCCAGTCGAAACCATCTGGAGAGCAATTCATGACACCGCCCAATTTCGTCATCCTCTATGTCGACAAGCCTGAGCAAAGCGGCGCCTTCTATAGCGCGCTGCTTGAGCGGCAACCGGTCGAGACCTCGCCGACCTTCGTGCTGTTCGTGCTCGACAACGGCTTCAAGCTCGGCCTCTGGTCGCGTCACACTGTGGAACCGGCCGCCGCGGCAACGGGCGGCGGCGCCGAAATCGTCTTTGCGCTGGACACGCCGGGTGCCGTCGACGCCACCCATGCCGAGTGGGCCGGCCGCGGGCTAAAAATTCTGCAGACGCCGACCGACATGGATTTCGGCCGCACCTTCGTCGCGCTTGATCCCGACAGCCACCGGCTGCGGGTTTATTGGCAAAGGCGGTGAAGCAGTAGAGCAGTAGGGCAGTAGGGGAGTACGTGACAGGAAAACATAGCTGGCGCGGCGCCGCACGATCAGTGCGGTTCCTACTCCCCTACTCCCCTACTCCCCTTTCGCTTGCCCGATACACGGCAATGCCGGCGGCGAGGTCCTCGAGGGCTGCGCCGACCGACTTGAACAGCGTGATCTCGTCGTCGTTCTGCCGGCCTTTTTTCTGGCCGCGCGCCAGTTCATAGAGGTCGGCGACAATGGCTTCCGGCTTCAGAACGCCGGAGGCCAGCGGCTGGACGATATCGCCGGCTTCCTTGGTGGCGCCGGCGCGGGTGTCGACATAGACGCGGGCGCGTGCAATCGCGTCGTCGTCGCTTTCGCGCATCGCCGGCGTGAAGCCGCCGACGAGATCGACATGGGTGCCGGACTTCAAGAGTGCGCCCTTGATCAGTGGCATGGTGGTGATGGTCGCCGACGATACGATATCGGCCTTTCCGAGTTCGGCGTCGAGATCGCCTGCTGCTTCGGCCGCAAAACCCTCGGCACGCAATTTTGCCGCGACCTTTTCGGCATTCGCCGACGTGCGGTTCCAGATGCGGATGTTCGTGATCGGACGCACCGCCGAATGCGCCTTTGCAAGAAATGGCGACAGCGCGCCGGCGCCGACCACCAGCAGCCGTGATGCATCCTCGCGGGCCAGATAGGAGGCAGCCAGCGCCGACGCACAGGCCGTGCGCCACTGTGTCAGCCTCTGGCCATCGATCAAGGCCTGAGGCTCGCCGGTAGCGCCGTCGAGCAACAGGTAAAGCCCCATCACCGCGGGCTTGCCGACGGCATTGTTGTCAGGCGACACGGTGACGATCTTGACGCCGATATGGCCATCGGCCGAGGTGCCGGCTGCGTTGAAGTCGGTCCAGGCCGGCATCAAAAGCAGCGTCGAGGCGGCGCCATCGGGCCGCTCGACCGTGTGATGGTGCCTGACCGGCTGCACGGCGCCATCGCGAAAGGCGGCGCGTAACGTCTCGACCAGCCCGGAAAAGGTCAGCGCGCGGTCGACCTCGGCGGCGGAAATGGTCAGCATGAAAGGCTCCGTGGAGAACTAGGCCGGTTGTGCCTCAGGCCCGAGCCGCGGCTCAGTTCGTCGGCTTCGGCAAGACTGGGCTCTGCGACGCGGTGGGCGCGCGGCTGACCGCCTGGCGCAGGTTCTCGGCCTCGGCGCCGCGCTGGCGCGCCAGCTTGCGGTAGCGGCCCTGCTTGATCCAGGTCGCCAGGCTGCCGACGATCATGCCGATAGCCAGCGCCAGGAACAGGAAAATGAAGAGCGGCACGGTCAGCGTCAGCGCCGGATTGCCGGGATTGAACGGATCGAGTGTGAAGGCTACCGGTTCGCGGTTCGCGACGGCCAGCGCAATCAGGATGACGGCCAGCGGCACGAAAACCATGATGAGAATGAAGCGATTGAACATGTTTTTCCGTTCGGAAGAAAAGGCAGGAGCGGTGGCGCGTGCCGCGCCTATTTGCCTCCGTTCAGCCTTTCACGCAATTCCTTGCCGGTCTTGAAGAACGGTACCCATTTCTCCTCAACCTCCACGGATTCGCCGGTGCGCGGGTTGCGGCCGGTGCGGGCAGGGCGGTTTTTCACCGAAAACGCGCCGAAGCCGCGCAACTCGACCCGGTTGCCCTCGGCAAGCGCGTCGGTGATTTCATCGAAGATAGCGCTGACAATGTTTTCGACGTCGCGCAGGAAAAGATGCGGATTACGCGTGGCGATGATCTGAACAAGTTCGGATTTGATCATGAAAAGGCTCCCCGTGAAAGCAGTGCCGCCGAAATTATCAGAATGATTTTATTTGGTTTTTCACTCGTCCAAGCGGTTCCTCAAGGGTGCCAGACGGAAACGAGACCGTCAAGAAACAAGCGGTCCGCTCCAATTTCGTGAAGGACGTCGCCGCCATGGCCGGGCAGGCCTAGCGCAGCGCCGACAGTCTGCGCCATCGCCTTGGAGAACAGGAGACCACCGCGTTTTTCCGTGTCCTTCCATTCCACCACCTTGAGCTTGGCATCGACACCCTTGCCTGCAAGCCAGTCGATCGCTTCGGCTTCGCCGCCGACCCCGTCGATCAATCTGTTGGTGACCGCCTGCCGGCCGGTGAAGATCGACCCGTCTGCGAGCGCGAGCGCCTCCGGTTTGGTCATGTTGCGGCGCTCGGCGACGATGCCGACGAACCAGTCGTAGCTGTCGAGGATGAGCTTGCGGACCATGGCGCGCTCATCGTCATTGGTCGGCTTGAACGGAGAAGGCGAGGCCTTCAAGGGCGAGGATTTCACCTCCTCCAGCTTGACGCCGAGCTTGTCCATGAGGCCGCTGACGTCCGGGTACTGGATCAGCACGCCGATCGAGCCGACGATCGAGGATTTGCGTGCAACAATATGGTCGGCCGCAGTGGCGATCATGTAGCCCGCCGAAGCCGCGAGCGTGCCGACCTCGGCCACCACCGGCTTGTCGGCGGCGAGCTTGCGCACTGCCTCATAGATCGATTCGCCACCGACGGTGGTGCCGCCGGGTGAATCGATCGACAGGATCACAGCCTTGACGCGCGGCGACTGACGGATGGCCTCCAGCCGCTTGATCAGTTCTTCGTCTTCGGTGATGGTACCTTCGATCTTGACCTTGGCGATGTGGTCGACTGCCGCGCTGGTGAAGTCGTCACCATAGATCCACGCCGAAAAGGCGATCAGCCCGGCTGCGGCGACGATAATCGCCGCGATACGCCAGAATGTCAGCTTGCGGCGCAAGCGGCGGCGGTCGATCAGGTCGTCGGCTCTCAATGCCATGGTCAGCCTCGTAGTCGGTGGGAGCAGATGCTTTTAAAGCAACCATTCGCGCCCGGCTACCGTTTCCTGACGGCCTTGCGACAAAGGCCTTAGGCATTCGCGGCAAGCCTCAACCTGTCGCGTTCCACAGGCTCTAACACTGTGCGCCTATATCTGGTATGAGGTACAGGCTGCGCTGGGGCCATTTTCGTTGTACAGGGGCGGCTGTCACATTTTTGCGGTTTTCCTCGGCTTGTGCTTGCTTGAGGGCGCCGGCATCCCACCTATAGGGCGGCCTGGCGGGCAGGGGTTTAGAAGAAGCAGTCATGTTAGCGGGACCAATCGAACCGACCAACACCGAGACGGAGTTGGCTCCCAAGGCCGCAGGCCGGGCGCGGGTCGACGCGTTTGACATTGCGCAGCGTCATTCGCGCCGGGTCCGGATCCTGAAGCTGGCCGTACCGCTGGTCGCTGCCGCGATCGCGGTCGCGTTTCCGGTCTATTCCTATCTCATGGCACCCGCTGCAATCGAGGTGCAGGCCGACGGCGGCGCCTTTGCCGATGGCAAGCTGGTGATGGCCAATCCCAAGCTCAACGGCTTCACCAAGCAAAACCTGCCCTATTCGATGACAGCGCTCCGCGCCATACAGGATGTCAGCAAACAGGGCATCATCGATCTGGAAGGTATCAAGGCCAAGCTGCCGATTGCGGCCGACAACACCGCCGCCATCGGTGCTGCGCACGGCACCTACGATCGCGACGGCAACACATTCAGCCTGACCAGCGACGTGACCGTGTCGACCACGGATGGCGTGGTGGCAAAATTTAAATCAGTCTATCTCGACATGGCCGAAGGCACTATGAAGACAAGCGAACCTGTCGATGTCAGCCGCGGCGGGTCGCGGATCAGGGCGGATTCGATGTCGGTCCAGGACAATGGCAAGGTCCTGATTTTCGAGAACAAGGTGCGCGTCGACATCGATCCCGCCAGTTTGAAGGCGGCAGAGGCAAAGAGCGGAGAGACCAATGCGGTTCAGTAGTTCGGCACGGCGCCTCGCCGCGATCTCGGCGTTAACGCTTGGGTTGCCCTTGGGGCTGACCTTCGGGACGGCGCCGTCGCTGGCGCAATCCAGTGCCACCAGCCAAATGTCCGGCCTCAGGCTGTCGGGCGACAAGCCCATCCAGATCGAAAGCGACAAGCTCGAGGTGCGCCAGGCGGAAAGCGTCGCCGTCTTCACCGGCAACGTTAACGTCGTTCAGGGTCCAACCGTGCTCAAGGCCGGCAAAATGACGGTCTATTACGTCAGGGATGCAGGCGCCACCAAAGGCGCCCAGCCCGCGGGTGCCGCGGCAATGACCGGATCCGCCAACATCGACCATCTCGAGGTCGACGATAAGGTCTACATCAAATCGGACGATCAGGTTGCCACCGGCGACCGCGGCACCTTCGATATGAAGACCGAAGTGCTGGTGCTTTCGGGCAGCAAGGTCGTGCTCTCGCAAGGCGACAACGTGCTTGTCGGCTGCAAGCTTACCGTGCAGATGAAGAGCGGCCTTGCCCAGGTCGACGCTTGCGGCGGCCGCGTCATGATGTCGATCACGCCACCGGCGAAGTCTGGAGCAGCGAAACCCTGATGACCGGCATATCGTCGCTGCTGGCGCGTCTTCCAGGGCGCGCCGCCAGCAAACTTGCGGCACCGGCCAGGGTCACCGTCGAAGCGGCAAAGTTCAAGGGAACCTTGATCGCCAAAGGGCTGACCAAAAGCTACAAGGGCCGCAAAGTCGTCAGCGGCGTGACGCTGGGCGTGCGCGCCGGCGAGGCGGTTGGGCTGCTTGGCCCCAACGGCGCCGGCAAGACGACCTGTTTCTACATGGTGACCGGCCTAGTGCCGGTCGATGAAGGCACCATCGAAATCGACGGTTTCGACGTCACATCGATGCCGATGTATCGCCGCGCCCGTCTCGGCATCGGCTACCTGCCGCAGGAAGCGTCGATTTTTCGCGGCCTGAATGTCGAGCAAAACATCCGGGCCGTGCTCGAAGTGGTCGAAAAGAGCCGCAAGGAGCGTGAGCGGCTGCTCGACGAATTGCTCGAGGAATTCCACATCAGCCATCTGCGCAAGGCTCCGTCGCTGTCGCTCTCCGGTGGTGAGCGGCGACGCCTCGAAATTGCCCGTGCGTTGGCAACCCGCCCTGCTTACATGCTGCTCGACGAACCGTTCGCCGGCATCGATCCGATCGCCGTCGCCGACATCCAGCAGCTCGTGCGCCATTTGACGGCACGTGGAATCGGCGTGCTGATCACCGACCACAATGTCCGCGAGACACTTGGCCTGATCGACCGCGCCTACATCATCCATGCCGGTCAGGTGCTGACCCATGGCCGGGCCGACGAGATAGTCGCAAATGCCGATGTGCGGCGGCTTTACCTCGGCGAGGGATTTACGCTCTAAGTGCGAAATTCCGGTTCGAGCGGGATTTCCGGCGTAGTCCAGCAGCTTTTTCTTCAATTTTCTGCCTGAAAACGTGTCGGCAGGCGAGTTTTACCGCTCCTCGCCTTGACAAGCAAAAGCCGGGCCAGTTTCTATGCTGGCCTGGAAAATTCCTTCCAGCAGTGCGGGTGCGTAGACGGAGCGTTTGAAACCGAACCATGGCGTTGGCGGCAAAACTACAGCTACGACAGTCGCAGTCGCTGGTGATGACGCCGCAGCTGATGCAGTCGATCCGCCTGCTGCAGTTCACCCATCTCGAGCTGGAACGCTTCATCGACGACGAGATCGAACGCAATCCACTGCTGGAACGTGCCGAACCGCAGGAGGACGCCGCCAGCGACCAGGCGCAGAAGGGCGACGCTGCACCGGAACCGGCTGCCGACGGCGACTGGTTCGAAGCGGAGACGGCGTGGAGCGCCGAGGCGATCTCGGAAAAGCTCGATACATCGCTGGAAAACCTGTTTCCCGATGATCCTGGTACGAGCGAGCGGCTGGGGCCCGACCTGACGGCGCAATGGAAATCGGCGTCCGGCAACGGTTCCACCTCTTCCTCCGACGGCTTTGACGTCGCGGACATGGCGGCGGCTGCCATCACGCTGCGCGACCATGTCGGCGAGCAGGTAGCGCTCGCCTTTGCCGATCCGGCGGCCCGCCTGATCGCCAGCGAGCTTGCCGACGGCCTCGACGAGGCCGGCTACATGCGTGCCGACATGGCCGAGATCGCGGCCCGCCTCGGCACGAACGCCACGGCGGTGGCAAGGGTCCTGGCGGTCTGCCAGACATTCGAGCCCGCCGGCATCTTCGCCCGCGACCTCGCCGAATGCCTGTTGCTGCAGCTTGCCGTGCGCGACCGGCTCGATCCGGCGATGAAGGCGCTGATCGCCAATCTCGAACTCCTGGCACGGCGCGATTTCCAGACGCTGAAGCGGATTTGCGGCGTCGACGAGGAGGATCTGCTCGATATGCTGGCCGAGATCCGGGCGCTCGACCCGCGGCCGGGAATGGCGTTTTCGCGCGGTGCCAGCGATGCAATCGTGGCCGACGTCGAGGTGCGCGCAGCCAATGACGGCAGCTGGACGGTCGAGCTCAATGCCGAGACGCTGCCGCGCGTGCTGGTCGATCACATCTATTTCGCCCAGGTCACGCCACATGCGAAAAACCAGGCGGAAAAGGATTTCCTCGCCGAATGCCTGCAGAACGCCAACTGGCTGACGCGCAGCCTCGACCAGCGGGCGAAGACCATTCTCAAGGTGGCCTCTGAGATCGTGCGCCAGCAGGACGCTTTTCTCGTCCACGGCGTGCGGCACCTGAAGCCGCTCAATCTGCGTACGGTGGCGGACGCCATCGGCATGCACGAATCAACGGTCAGCCGGGTCACGGCAAACAAATACATGCTGACGCCGCGCGGTGTGTTCGAGCTGCGCTATTTCTTCACCGCCTCGATCGCTTCGTCAGGTGGCGGCGATGCGCATTCGTCCGAAGCGGTGCGCGACCGCATAAAGCAGCTGATCGACGAGGAGAAAGCTGTCGATGTGCTTTCCGACGATGCCATCGTCGACATGCTGCGGGAAAGCGGCGTCGACATTGCCAGACGCACGGTGGCCAAATACCGGGAAGGCATGAACATACCCTCTTCGGTGCAGCGACGGCGCGAAAAACGCGCTCTGGCCAGCGCCGGCCGTTGAGCTCCGGCGGAATTTCCACAGCTTTCGCAGTTCATTGACAAGCGGCAACGAAGTGGCTAGAAGCCCGCCCGCATGAGACGGGCTAGCGAGTGGATTTGAGTTCGCCGATGCCCGCACGAGAGATGGTCCGTCACGACGTAGGCCACGGGACGGCCAAGAAGGCGGCTTGTGATCAACCGGAAAGTTCGGATCTAAAATCGGCGCAAGTGACGCCGCAAAAGCTTGTGCGCGCGGACCACGAGTATAAACTCGGGACAGTTTGAAGCCTGAGCAAGGAAGGTCAGTTTTCAGATGACACTGCGCATATCGGGAAAACACATGGATATCGGCGATGCGTTCCGTACGCGCATCAACGACCGTGTCGGGGAAGTGATCGGGAAATATTTCGATCGGGGCTTTTCAGGGCAAATCGTAGTCGTCAAATCGGGGTCGCGCTACACGGCCGATTGCATGATCCGGCTGGACTCCGGTGCTTCGCTGCAGGCGACCGGCGATGCCCAGGATCCAACGCTTGCCTTCGATACCGCGGCAGACCGTCTGGAAACACGACTCAGGCGCTACAAACGCCGGCTGAAGTCGCACAATTCAGGCAATAGCAACGGCGAGCTCACCGACGTCGCCTATACGGTGATGGCGCCGCTTGCCGACGACGAGGAGGACATACCGGAGAATTTCGCGCCGGCCATCGTCGCCGAATCGACCATGACGCTGCGGACCATGTCGGTGGCGTCGGCGGTGATCGAACTCGACACCAAGGACAGCCCGGTCCTGGTCTTCCGCAATGCCGGAAACGACCATCTCAATATCGTCTATCGCCGGCCGGACGGGAATATCGGCTGGATCGACCCGTCCACGGCCAAGGTCGCGCAGGGGTAAAAACCAGCCGCACGCGAGCGTGGGGACTGGCGACGGCAGGCGAACAAGGGATTTCAAGCATGGATCTGAGCGATCTCGTCAGCGTTCCGGCAATCATGCCGGCGTTGAAGGCGAACTCCAAAAAGCAGCTGCTGCAATTGCTGTCCGAACGGGCGGCGGCGATTTCCGGCATTCCGGAGCGAGAGGTGTTCGACACCATCCTGCAACGCGAGCGGCTTGGCTCGACCGGCGTCGGCAACGGCATCGCCATTCCGCACGGCAAGCTGGCTGGGGTGAAGCGGATCGCCGGCGTCTTTGCCCGGCTGGAGACACCGGTGGACTTCGAGGCCCTCGATGATCAGCCGGTCGACCTGGTGTTTCTGCTTTTGGCTCCCGAAGGTGCCGGCGCCGACCACCTCAAGGCGCTGTCGCGCATCGCGCGGGTGCTGCGCGATGCCGACACGGTTGCCAAGATCAGAGGCACGCGCGACGCCGTGGCCATCCACGCACTGCTGTCGGACACGCAGGCCTCGCACGCCGCCTGAGGTTTTGATTAAATCCGTTGAAGGGCCGCCGTGTGCGGCCCTGTCCGTTTCCAACCAGATCGCTGCGCCATATGTGTCAGTTGATGGCGCCGTTGTCAGTGGATAACGACGTTAGTGGATAGCGACCGGGGTCAGATCGTTTTCCAGCGCGCCAGCCAGTGCCCGGTCGCGAGCGTCCGAAAGCAGGATCGGCTGGCCATTGGCGGCAAACAGGGCCCACAGTTCCAGACCCGGCGCGATTTCGCCGAGGCCCGGGAAACGGCCGCGCAGATCGTCGCTCGACACTTTCCTGAGATAGGCTACCGAACCTTCGCCGAGATGGGCGAACTCGCCGCTGGTCATGATGATATTTTCGTTAGTTCTGGTCATTTCAAGCCTCCTTGCCGCGAGACGCCGCTCAAGGCCATCCCGCATGAGAGCTATCGGCAAAATCAGTCTTTCACCGATATGTTTATTTTTCGTACCAGCCGTTCGGACTCCGGCCGATCGAGATCGATCGACAGAAGGCCGTTCTTCAATTCCGCCGCAATCACCCGCATGCCGTCGGCCAGCACGAAACAGCGCTGGAACTGGCGCGCGGCGATGCCGCGGTGGAGAAATTCGCGCTCGGTGTCGTCGTTCTGACGGCCGCGCACGACCAACTGGTTCTCCTCCGTTGTGACATCGAGATCGCTTTCCGCGAAACCGGCGACGGCGAGCGTGATACGCAGCCTTTCGGTTTTGCCGTCGGCACCGCTGAGGCGCTCGATGTTGTAGGGAGGATAGCTGTCACCGGACTTTGCCAAGCGCTCCAGCGTCTTTTCCATGGAATCGAAACCGAGGAGAAGCGGGCTGGAAAAAGGCGTCATTCGGCTCATGTTACAGTGTCCTCTCAAGAGCGACATAAAGTGGAAAAACCCGGATGGCATTTTTCCCGATGGTCTTGATATGGTCCGCCGCCCGGCAGACTTCAAGCCGTCACACGTCCCGCCCAAAAAGACTTGCCAAAACAAGGAATTGAAATGCCCCAATCCCGCAGGATCATCATCGACACTGACCCCGGCCAGGACGATGCCGTCGCCATATTGCTGGCGCTCGGCAGCACCGAGCTGGAGATCGTCGGCATCACCGCGGTGGCCGGCAACGTGCCGCTGAAACTTACCGAAAAAAACGCCCGCAAGATCTGCGAACTGGCCGGCCGGACGGACGTCAAGGTCTATGCAGGCGCCATCCGGCCACTGGCGCGCGAACTCGTCACCGCCGAGGAAGTGCATGGCAAGACCGGCCTCAACGGACCGCAACTGCCCGAACCAAAGATGAAGCTGCAGGACGAGTATGCGGTCGATTTCATCGTCGAGACGCTGATGAGGGAGGAGAGCGGCACGATCACGCTGTGCGCGCTCGGGCCGCTCACCAATGTTGCGCTGGCGCTGATCCGCGAGCCCAAGATCGCACCGCGCATCAAGGAGATCGTGCTGATGGGCGGCGGCTTCTTCGAGGGCGGCAATGTCACGCCGACCGCCGAATTCAACATCTATGTCGACCCGCATGCCGCCGACGTCGTGTTCAAATCCGGCATTCCGATCGTAATGATGCCGCTCGACGTCACCCACAAGGCGCTGACCACCGCCAAGCGCACGAAGGCCTTCCGCAAGCTCGGCACCCGGGTCGGCACGGCCACCGCGGACATGCTGGAATTCTTCGAACGGTTCGACGAGGAAAAATACGGCACCGACGGCGGCCCGCTGCACGATCCTTGCGTCATCGCCTATCTGTTGAAGCCGAAGCTGTTCAAGGGCCGCAACTGCAATGTCACTGTGGAAACCGCCTCGGAACTCACCATGGGCATGACGGTGATCGACTGGTGGGGGGTGACCAAGCGGCCGAAGAACGCCATGGTGATGCGTGACATCGACCACGATGCGTTTTTCGAGCTGTTGCTGGAAAGGCTGGGGCGGCTTTAGGGCCGTCTTCATTCCCCCTTGATGGGTTGGGCGGAGTGCCGTCATTGCCAGGCTGGAACACCCCTCATCCAACCGAGCTTCGCTCGGCCACCTTCTCCACAAGGGGAGAAGGGAAAGGTGCCGTTACTTCGCCTTTGAAAATGCCAGCCACAGGCCGCCGCCGACCAGGAAGCTGCCGCTGATCCGCGACAGCAGCTTGACGCGGCCGGCCGACAGCAGGCGCCCGGCGCGGCCGGCGGCCAGCGCGTAGGTCGAATCCGAGAGGGCGGCGAAGATCATGGCGGTGAGACCCATGACGCCGATCTGTAACGCGTAATTGCCTTCAGGCGCGATGAACTGCGGAAAGAAGGCGCCGAAGAACACCAGCGTCTTCGGATTGCTGATCGCCACCAGCAGGCCCTGCAAAAAGAAGCCGCCGCGCGGTCTTTTTGCCGATCCGTCGGCGTTCAGCTTGCCTTTCGAGCGGAACATCTGCACGCCCATCCAGATCAGGTAGGCAGCGCCGATCAGCCTGACCAATTCGAACCAGTGGCCCATGCCGGCGATCAGCGAAGTCAATCCGATGCCGACGATGGCGATCATGATGGCTAGCCCGGCCTGGGTGCCGGCGACGTTGGCGAGGCCGGCGCGGGAGCCATGGCGTATGCTGTTGGCGATGATCAGCGTGACCGTCGGTCCAGGCACCAGGACGATGACGATGCAGGCGACGACGTAGGTGGCGTAGAGTTCCAGCGACATTTTTCCCTCCGCAGAATGCCGCTCGTGCGGCGTGCTGTCGCGATCAATGCATGGCGATGAGCTGCGTGCAAGTCGGCGAGGCGCCGACAATGCGGAGCTGATTTCAGCAGGCGCCGGCCTGCCATGGCAGCGTTGCCTCATAGGCGGCAGCCGCCCTCAGCACGGAGAGGTCACCGCGCGGCCGCCCGATCAATTGCATGCCCATTGGCCTGCCCCTGGAGTCGAAGCCCGCCGGCACATTGATCGCCGGGCAGCCGCCCAGCGTGGCGAGCGCTGAGACCTGCATCCAGCGGTGATAGCTGTCCATGGCACGCCCGGCCACTTCCCTTGGCCAGAGAGTGGCGACGTCGAAGGGAAAGACCTGTGCGGCTGGCAGCGCAATCAGGTCGAAACGCTCGAAGAGCGATAGCAGCATTCGATGCCAGGACGAGCGCCTCACAGTTGCGGCATGGATTTGCGGCGCGGTGAGGCGAAGCGCATGTTCCACCTCCCACACGGCCTCCGGCTTCAGCAGACTGCGTTTCAAGGGATCATCGTAGTGCACCTTGAGCGCACAACCGCTGCTCGCCTGCCGAAGCGTTACAAAGGCCTGCCACAGCGCTTCGAAGTCGAATTCCGGCATCAGCGACTCGGCCTCGAAGGACACATCCGCGAACCGGCCGAGTGCTGCTTCGCAAAGCTGTAGAATGCCTGCTTCAACCGGCAGATGGCCGCCGAGATCGCCGAGCCAGGCGATACGCCCGCCGGCCGCCGGCGTTTCCACCCCTTGGAGAAACGAGCCTGGCTTATCATGCGACAGCGGCGCGCGAGGATGATAGCCGGCCTGCACGTCGAGCAGCAGCGCCATGTCGCGCACGTTACGCCCCATCGGCCCTTCGACGCCCATTTGCGCATGAAACACATCAAGGTCAGGGCCAGCCGGCACCAATCCCTGCGACGGGCGGAACCCATAGACATTGTTGTAGGCAGCGGGATTGCGCAACGAGCCGCCAAAATCGCTGCCATCGGCAACGGGAACCATGTCGAGCGCCAGCGCGACCGCCGCGCCGCCGCTCGAGCCGCCGGCGGTCAGCGCCGGGTCGAATGCGTTGCGCGTCTGGCCGAACACGGTGTTGTAGGTGTTGGAGCCGAGCCCGAATTCGGGAACGTTGGTCTTGCCGATGATGATGGCGCCGGCCTTGCGGACGCGCTCGACGAAGAAGTCGTCTTCCTCAGGCACGAAATCGGCGAAGATCGGCGAGCCGAAGGTGGTTCTCAGGCCTTTTGTCAGCGCAAGATCCTTAATCGCGATCGGCAGGCCGAATAGCGATCCGGTATCTACTCCCCGCGCCAGATGGGCGTCAGCGTTGTCGGCCTCGCGCAGGATGTCGGCATGCTCACGCAACGAAAGGATAGCGTTGACCCGCGGGTTAACCGCCTCGATCCTGTCGAGGAATGCCGCGATCACTTCGCGCACCGAAAGTTGCCGGCGTCTGATCTTCTCGGCAAGCTCCACGGCAGACAGGCGGCAGATGTCGCCGGCGGGCGGCACCGCATGCTTCGTTGTCGGGCGCGCGGCTGTCATCCCGCTTTAGCCTGCGGATTTCTGCAAGGCGGCATCGACGTCCCTGGCCAGCGGGATGGCCGGCTGTGCACCGGCTTTCAGGCAGGCCAGCGAACCGGCTGCGGCAGCGCGGGCAAGCGCCTGGTCGAGCGGCAGGCCAGCTGCCAGCCCGGCTGCAAAATAGCCGCAGAACGTGTCGCCGGCGCCGACCGTGTCGAGCGGGGTGATCTTCAGCGCCGGAACCATCAGAAGATCGTCCGGCGTTGCTGCCAGAACGCCGTCCGGGCCAAGCGTGACGACGATGGTGCGGCCGGTTCTCGAGGCATAGTCGCGCATCCGCGCCGGGCGGTCGCGGCCACTCAATGACAGCGCCTCGCCATAGAGGTCGAACTCGGTTTCGTTGGCGACGAGATAGTCGGCCTTGCCGAGGAAGCCGGCAGCGTCGCTGTGGAAAGGTGCGGTGTTGAGCACTGTGATCGCGCCGGCCGTCCTTGCCGCGTCGAGTGCTGCCTCGACGGTCTGCAGCGGGATCTCCAGTTGCAGCAGCACGACGTCGCCGTTTTTCAGGAAGGCCTTGGAAAGGTCACCCGGCACGACCGAATCATTGGCGCCCGGCACGACAGCGATCACGTTCTCGCCGTCGGCGCCGACCATGATCAGCGCAGTACCGGTAGAGGCAAAGGTCTCGCCGACGCCGGACAGGTCGATCTTGCCGTCGCGCAGCAGCGCCAGAGCCTCGCCGGCGAAGCTGTCCTTGCCGACTGCGCCGAC
The DNA here is from genome assembly GCF_040321535.1 of Mesorhizobium sp. M0340. Classification (NCBI taxonomy): domain Bacteria; kingdom Pseudomonadati; phylum Pseudomonadota; class Alphaproteobacteria; order Hyphomicrobiales; family Phyllobacteriaceae; genus Mesorhizobium; species Mesorhizobium sp. M0340. Next base: position 102,615 of record NZ_JAMYRR010000002.1, read on the forward strand.
CATGCGCACCTTAGCCCCGGCGCGGGCGGCGGCCAGCGCCTGGTTGGCGCCCTTGCCGCCGGGAGCAGTAGCGAAACCGGAGCCGCGCACCGTCTCGCCGGGACCGGGCAAGCGGTCGACACTGGCGATGAGGTCGAGATTGATGGAGCCGATGACGACGATCAAGAAGTGCCTCCCGCTAGCGCATGCGGGAAGCTACTCCGTAAGATCGCTGCTTGTCACCCTAGCGGTCCTTACATCGCTCCTATCGTTCCATTCTTTGGCTATTCACGAAGAGACCTGTCCCGCCTCCCAGCCGAGGATGGCGCGTTTGCGGGTCAGGCCCCAATGGTAGCCGGTGAGCGCACCGGACTTGCCGAGAGCCCGGTGGCACGGCACGACAAAGGACATCGGATTGGCACCGACCGCGGCACCGACAGCCCGGCTGGCGCTCGGTGCGCCGATGCGCGCGGCGATCGACGAATAGGTGCAGGCCTGGCCCATCGGAATACGCAGCAAGGCTTCCCAGACGCGGACCTGGAAGTCGGTGCCGATCATGACGACGCGGAGCGGCTGGTCGGCGCGCCACAGCGTCGGATCGAAAATACGCGCGGCATAGGGCGCCGTTGCAGCCATGTCCTCGACATAGCTAGCGTTCGGCCAGCGGCTGGACATGTCGGCAAAGGCCGCACGCTCGCCGCCCGGATCGTTGAAGGCGAGGCCGGCGAGGCCGCGGTCGGTCACCATGATCAGGGCGATGCCGAAAGGCGAGATATGGTAGCCGTAGCGGATGGTGAGCCCGGCGCCGCGCGTCTTGTAATCGCCCGGCGACATCGCTTCGTGGGTGACGAACAGATCATGCAGCCGGCCTGGACCGGACATGCCGAGCTCGAACGAGGTTTCAAGCAGCGGCATGCCGGCATCGAGCAGCTTGCGCGCATGATCGAGGGTAACGGCCTGCAGAAAAGCCTTGGGCGACAAGCCGGCCCAGCGGGTGAACAGCTTCTGCAGCCCGGTCGGCGTCTCGCCGACCTCCTCGGCCAGCACTTCCAGCGAAGGCTGGTCGCGATAGTCGAGGCTGATCTTTTCGATGGCACGACGGACGATTTCGTAGTCACCGCCTTCAGGGGTGATGTCTTTCTGAAGGATTGCTGTCGTTTTGAGAGGCATTTGGGCGTTCATGGCAGTATCTCCTTGCGTGCGAATATCGTCCTTCGCGGCGGCGATCACCACCCGAAACTTGCTTTCCCGCAGCATGTACCAGATAGAGCTGGCTTTGAATGGGGAGGACGGTCGTGGCTGGTGAAAAAGTAAACCTGACCGGGGCAAAGGAGACTTTGCTTTTGACACTTTACGGCAAGGCGCTGGAGAGCCGGCTGCCCAATTCGCTGCTCAGGGACTACTTTGCCGATGAGGCGGTGCGCAACATCGACTATGATTTCTCACGGCTCAAGGTCGACAACAATCTCGGCATCGGTCTAGCAATCAGGGCAAAGACGCTGGACGTCTGCGTTCAGGACTTTCTCGCCCGAAATCCTGACGCCATCGTGCTGCATCTGGGGTGTGGGCTCGACACGCGCATATTCCGTATCGACCCGCCAGCCGGCGTGGACTGGTTCGACGTCGACTATCCCGAAGTCATCGACCTCAGGCGCAGGCTCTATCCCGTGCGGGATCGCTACCACCTGATCGCTTCGTCGCTCACCGAACCTGGATGGCTGAATGAAGTACCTCGGGATCGCCCGGCCATAGTCGTGGCGGAAGGCCTGACTCCCTACCTGGCCGCCGAGGACGGGCAGCAACTGTTTTCTCGTTTGGTGGGACATCTTTCGAGCGGCGAACTGGTTTTCGATGCCTATAGTCGCCTGGGCCTGAAGATCATTCGCCTCAATTCCTCCTTCCGCGCCACCGGCGCCGAGGTCCATTGGAGCATTGAGAACCCGCATGAATTGGAGCGAGCCGTTCCGAAGCTGCGGTTCATCGAGGACATCCCTGCCTATAAGCCGGAACATGCCGCTCGCATGCGCTGGCTCGCGAAACTGTTTGTTCGCCTTTGGAAATACATTCCAGCATTGCGCAAGATCGGCAGGCTGTTGCGCTATCGGTTCTGAAACGCTGGCTCAGCGCGCCTTGGCGGTCGCCAGAGCGCGCGAAAATGCGGTGGCAAAACTCTCGCGGTCGTCGGGGTTGAGAAAGGCGCCGATCGAGACGGTTTTTCCTTGCGCCTCGACCGCCATTCTGGTGATGCCGATCTCGGCGTGGCGGGCGATCGAAAAGCGTGCCCAGAACGGATTGAAGCGGTGTGATTCCGATTTGCCCGACGGGGCAGTCTTGCGGATATCGAGGCTGGTGCGCGACACCGACACCTCCTCGCGAGCCCGGGCGGCGCGATAATTGGCACGGAAGGCGATATAGACGGCGATCACGTCGAGGCCGAAGAAGCCGAACACCGGCCAGGCGCCGCGCGACAGAAAAAACGCTCCGGTCACCAGCCACCCGAACAGCAGTGCGCCCATCAGGATGGCAAAGCCGGTCTTGCCCAGCGACCGGTGCGGTGTCAGCAGCGCCTGGAAGAATGGCTCGTCGGCCTGAAATGAGGCGTTTGTGTCGCTCATTGGGGAATATTATAGGAAGGCAATGACAAGCCCCAAGCCCAAAAACTCTTCCGCGCTCAAAAAAGACCTGCTGCCCGGCCGCCGCGATGGCTCGAACGCCAAGCCGCGTCCGCGGCCGGCGAGATCGCGGGCGCTTTACAGCCCGGCCGAGGTGCATGAGATTTTTCGCCGTTTTTCCGTTCAGCGGCCGGAGCCGAGAGGCGAACTCGAACATATCAACCCCTTCACGCTGCTGGTGGCAGTGGTGCTTTCGGCTCAGGCGACGGACGCCGGCGTCAACAAGGCGACGCGGGCGCTGTTCAAAATTGCCGACACGCCGCAAAAGATGCTGGCGCTGGGCGAGGCCAAGCTTGGCGACTATATCCGCACCATCGGGCTATGGCGCAACAAGGCCAAGAACGTCATCGCGCTGTCCGGGGCGCTGATCCGTGACCATGGCGGCGAGGTGCCTGAGGATCGCGATCAACTAGTCGAGCTGCCGGGTGTCGGCCGCAAGACCGCCAATGTCGTGCTCAACGTCGCCTTCGGCCAGCACACGATGGCAGTCGACACGCACATCTTCCGCATCGGTAACAGGCTCGGCCTGGCGCCGGGCAAGACGCCGGAACAGGTAGAGCAAGGTTTCCTGAAGATCATTCCGGATGAATATATCCGGCATGCGCATCATTGGCTGATCCTGCACGGCCGCTATGTCTGCAAGGCACGCAAGCCGGATTGCCCGGCCTGCGTCATCGCCGATATCTGCAAGGCCAAGGAAAAGACGACCAGCGTGCCTGCACCACTGGTCGAGATCGGGCCGCTCGGGCCAGTGGAAGCAGCTCAGGACCGAGCAGCGGCAACCACTGCCCGCTAGCTGAATCTAAAGTTCCTTTTATGCGGCGACATCCATGTTCAGGAACTCTCCTCGACGAACACCTCTTCGCGCTTCTTCTTGACCGCGGGGAGAAAGACGATGACGAGCACGGCGAGCGCGATGAGGAGCAGGCTGGCGCTGATCGGCCGCGTCACGAAGGTGCTTGGGTCGCCGCGCGAGAGGATCATGGCGCGGCGCAGGTTTTCCTCAAGCAGCGGGCCGAGCACGAAGCCGAGCAGCAGCGGCGCAGGTTCGCAGCGCAGCTTGGTCAGGAGGTAGCCAAGCAAGCCGAAGAAGGCGACGGCATAGAGGTCGTAGACATTGGTGTTGACGCTGTAAACGCCGATCGAGCAGAACGCCATGATGATCGGGAAGAGCACGTAGTAGGGGATGGTAAGGAGTTTCACCCAGAGCCCGATCAGCGGCAGGTTCAAGACAATCAACATCAGATTGCCGATCCACATCGAGGTGATGATCCCCCAAAACAGCGCGGGCTGTTCGATGGCGACATTGGGGCCGGGCACGATGCCCTGGATGATCATCGCGCCGATCATCAGCGCCATTACCGGGTTGGCCGGAATACCGAGCGTCAGCATTGGGATGAAGGAGGTTTGGGCGCCGGCATTGTTGGCCGATTCCGGTCCGGCGACGCCTTCGATGGCGCCCTTGCCGAATTCCCCCCGGTTTTTCGAGACGCGCTTTTCGATGGTGTAGGACGCAAAGGCGGCAAGGATCGCGCCGCCTCCGGGCAGGATACCCAGCGCCGAACCGATGATCGTTCCGCGCACGATGGGAGCCGCCATGCGCCGAAAATCTTCTTTACTCGGCATAAGGCCGGAGATACTTCGGATCAGCACGGAACGCTCATGCTCGTTTTCGAGGTTGCGCAATATCTCGGCGACGCCGAAGACGCCGACCGCCACCGCGACGAAATTCAGCCCGTCGGCATATTCGCGGATGCCGAGCGTGAAGCGGGGCGTACCGGTGTAAATATCGGTGCCGACAAGTCCCAGCAGCAGGCCGAGCACGACCATGGCCAGCGCCTTGACGATCGAGCCGTGGGCGAGCGCGACGGACGAGACCAGGCCGACGATCATCAGCGAAAAATACTCGGCAGCGCCGAATCTCAGCGCTATCGCCGTCAGCGGTGGGGCGAAGATGGCAACGAGGAAGGTCGACACCGTGCCGGCAAAGAACGAGCCTATTGCCGCGGTCGCCAGAGCTGCTCCGGCGCGGCCCTTCCTGGCCATCTGATAGCCGTCGATTGCGGTGACGGCCGACGAGGATTCGCCGGGCATGTTGATGAGAATGGCGGTGGTCGAGCCGCCATACTGCGCGCCGTAATAGATACCGGCGAGCATGATGAGAGAGGAAACCGGGTCGCCGATCTGGAAGGTGATCGGCAACAGCATGGCGATGGTTGCGGTGGCACCGATGCCGGGCAGGACGCCAATCAGCGTGCCGAGAAGGACGCCGATCAGGCAGAAACCGAGATTTGCCAAAGATGTGGCTGTCGAAAAGCCGAGTGCGAGATTGTTGAGGAGTTCCATTTCATCTCCTCACAACGACAGTGGCAACCACGGGCCGAAACGCCGGAACGGCAGGCCGAGTGCGTAGCTGAAGACGATGAATGCGAACAGCGTCAGGCCGGCCGACAGCACGAGTGCGGTCAGCGGCCTCATGCGGCCGCTACCGAACGATGCGATCAGCGCCGTCAGGAAGATCGACGGGATGAAGCCGAGGCCGCGCACCGTCAGGCCGAAGAAGATCGGAGCAGGCAGGATAAACAGCATGCCGCGCCACGCAATGGAACCGATCGGCTCGCTCTCGAAACGCACCGCTTGGACAAGGATGGCGGCGCCAAGCAGGATCAGCACGATCGCCAGCACGAGCGGGAAATAGCCCGGCCCCATGCGAAAGGCGGTGCCGATTTCGAGGCCCAGCGACTGCAGCGCGAAAAAGGCGCCAATAAAGACCAACAGCGCGGCGCATATGCCGTTGGTCCTGTCGATTGCGAAAGGTTTCATTGCGTCCTCCCGGCTCGCCTCATGGGCGTGCCGATGCCGGTGTAAAAAAACGGGGCGCTGATGGCGCCCCGTTAGAACCTTTAGTCGGCGTACTGGCCGGCCGCTTCGATGATCGGCTTCCAGCGCGCGATCTCACTTTCCAGCTTGGCTTTGAGCGCGGCCGGCGTGGCATCGGCCTCCGGCGACGGCTTGGTGCCGAGTTCGGCAAATCGGGCGACGACATTCTGGTCCTTCAGCGCCACCTGCAGCGATTTCGAAAGGCGTTCGGTGATCTCGGCCGGTGTGCCCTTGGGGGCATAGATTCCGTGCCAGATGCCGACCTGCACCTGGGGAAGGCCGGCTTCTATCGTCGTCGGCACGTCCGGCAGCACATCGAGGCGTTGTGGCGAGGTTACGGCATAGGCCTTGATAGTGCCGCCCTGGATCTGCTTGGTGGTATTGGTCGTCTGGTCGCACATGATATCGACCTGGCCGCCGAGAAGATCGGTCATGGCCGGGCCGGTGCCCTTGTAGGGTACGGTGACCAGCGGCGTGCCGATGGCGCTCATGAACAGCATGCCGCACAGATGCGAGGCGGCACCGATCCCGGCGTTGGCAACGGTGATGCTGTCCTTGTTGGCCTTGGCATAGTCGACCAGCCCCTTCAGATCGGTCGGCTCGAGGTCCTTGCGGCCGACGATGGTCATCGGCACCTCGGTGACGAGGCCGACATATTCGAAGCCGTTCAGCGTGTCGTAGGCGAGCTTTCTATAGAGCGTAGCACTTGTCGCCATGCCTATGTGATGAAGGAGCAGCGTGTAGCCGTCAGGCTCGGCATTTGCGACGCGGCCGGCGCCGAGCGTGCCGCCGGCGCCGCCGACATTCTCGACGATGACCTGCTGGCCGAGGTCTTTCGACATAGCTTCCGCGACAAGACGCGCGACGGTGTCGGTCGGGCCACCGGCCGAAAACGGCACGACAATGGTGATGGTGCGTTCGGGGTAGGTCTGCGCGCCAGCCGCCGACGGATAAAGCATGGCGGCCGCAGCGACAGCCAGCGCGGCGATGAGTTTTCGCATCGTGTTTCCTCCCAGGATATGATTGCCAACCGCTGCGCGGGTTCCTCCAAAACGACTGTAGATGGAGCAATAACTAGCGCAACCCGACAAATGACAATCGCGCTCAAACGGCCAACTGCACGTTTCTCTGCGCAAACGGGTGGGAAGGTTGGGCCGTGCGATACCCTTCCTCCAACCTATTCTAGTAGCCGTAGCCGCGCGCCATCGCCGCCGCGAACACCGGGATCAATAGGAAGATCGATGCTTCGGTGCGGACATAGGTGCGAACGGACGCTAGCTCCACCGCAGGAACCTGGAAGCCGGGACTGACGCTCGCCTGCCTGTTCCAGGACAGGAAACGGATGGTCGGGATAATCGACAACAGGCCGACAATGGCGAAAGCGGCCATCTTTGCCCAGAACACCCAATTGTAGACGTAGAATTCCCAGCCTTTCAGACCATAGACGACGCGGCCGATGCCAACGACGATGATCAGCATGGCAATGATGCCGTAGTGGCGGTCGATGCCGACGAGCCGCTTCAGCGTCGCGGCGGACAAGTCGCTGCGGATCAGGACGAATTCGGCGCCGATGATGCCTGCCAACGAAAACACCAGCAAATGATGGAAGATGGCAAGCACAAGGTCGGTGGTGTCCATGCTGGATTCCCTCTGTCGGACGGCAGCGCCGAAACCCAACGCGCCTGAACCAATACCGGAGAAAAACTAACACCGCCTGGCAGGATTCACATCAGCCTGGAAGATGATCTACACAGCCTTGGCTCTTGTTTTTCACAACGGATTTGGATTTCCCGTCTCGTGCGTGTCGCTGTCCCCCTTTTGGAAGACCTGCATCAGGCACCGACAACACAACCGAGACATGACCATGGCCAGTCCGCATACAATTGTCGCCCCAGTGCTTGAGACCTCGCGCACGGTCCCGCGGCCGCACCGGCTTGACGATTTCGACGCCTATGTCGCTATGTGGGCCGATCCCGTCGTCACCCGCTTTATCGGCGGGAAGCCGCGCACGCGGGAGGAAAGCTGGATGCGCTTCCTACGCCACGCCGGCCTGTGGTCGCTTCTGGGCTACGGCTTCTGGGCGATCGAGGATAAGGCGATCGGCTGCTTCATCGGCGAGGCCGGCTTTCACGATCTGAAACGCGACATGACGCCGTCGATTGAGGGAATTCCGGAGACCGGCTGGGCTCTGGTTTCGGGCGCGCATGGCCACGGGCTGGCCAGCGAAGTCGTCGCACGGGTGCTTGCCTGGGGCGACGAGACGTTCGGCGCCGCGAAGACCGTCTGCATCATCGATCCGGAGAACACCGGATCGCTGAACGTCGCGGCAAAATGTGGTTATGGCGAAGTGCTGCGAACCGTCTACCAAGGCAAGCCGACCATCCTGCTGGAGCGGCAGCCCTGACGGACACCGTCTGGCCTCTGCCTGCCACGTCGTCCGGCGTCGAGTTCGCCTGCCTGAAGACCGCACAGGCCGATTGTGCCGCATGCAGCGTGTTCTGTCTTTGACAGGAGGACGCAAACTCTGCATGAATTTTATCGAGCGGGTCTGAAATCAGGCCACGTTTCTGGCAGGCACCGGAGGAGGTGTCGCGATTTGGAGGAATCCCATGCTGAACAGACGCCGATTCTTGATGAGCACCGCGGCAGCAGGTGCTGCCGGACTCGCGGCATCGCATTTTGTCCCCGCCTTTGCGCAGGACGCGCCGCAGCTGCAGATTTTCGTGCCGGCGGCGCCGGGCGGCGGCTGGGACCAGACGGCGCGCGCCATGGACCAGGTGCTGCGCAGCGAAAAACTGATTTCCGGCTCGCAGATCACCAATGTCGGCGGCGCCGGCGGTACTGTCGGCCTGCCGCAATTCGTCAACCAGTGGAAGGGCAAGGGCGATGCGCTGATGGTGGCCGGCATGGTCATGGTCGGCGCCATCATCGCCAACAAGGCGGCCAACAACCTTACCGAGGTCACGCCGATCGCCCGCCTCACCGGCGAGTTCGAGGCGCTTGTGGTGCCGGCCGCCTCGCCGTTCAAGACGGCCGCGGACTTTGTCGCTGCTCTCAAGGCTGACCCGACGCAGGTTCCGGTTGCCGGCGGTTCGGCCGGCGGCTCGGACCATATATTGTTCGGCCTCATCGCCAAGACCGTTGGTGTTCCGGCCACCAATCTTTCCTATGTGCCGTTCGCCGGCGGCGGCGAGGCGCTTTCGGCGCTGCTCGGCAACCAGGTCGCGGCCGGCATCTCCGGCTACGGCGAGTTCGCCGAACAGGTCAAGGCGGGTGCGCTGCGGCTGCTGGCCATCTCCGCGGACAAACGCCAGGAGGGGATCGATGCGCCGACGATGAAGGAAGCCGGCATCGATGTCGAGCTGTTCAACTGGCGTGGCGTCTTCGCACCGCCCGGCGTCTCGGACGCCGACAAAGCAGCAATGATCAAGCTGATCGAGACCATGGCCAAGAGCGACGCCTGGGCCACCGAATGCAAGAACCGCAACTGGACGCAGATCCTGCTCACCGGTGACGATTATGCGAAATTCGTCGCAGAAGACACGGCCCGCATCGGGACGATCCTCAAGGACCTCGGTCTAGCGTGATGCTCTCGGCAAGGGGTGGCAGCCTACGCCAACCCTTGCCGACTTTCGCCAGCCGCATGGACATACGCGGCGCCGGAGGTGAAACTGCGCCGAGATCGGCCGGGTGAGACCGGTCCAAGGAGAACCGGCCCCAAGGGACCGACATTGGGAGGACGATGATGAGCACCAGCGACCAGCCGGCGCCGCCGCGCCTTGCAGTGCCCGAACTGCTGATCGGCGTCGGGCTCCTCGCCTGTGCGGGTGCGGTTGCCTGGCAGACGCTGGCAATCCCGGTGTCGCCGCTCTATTCCAAGGTCGGTCCGACCGTCTTTCCCTACATCACCATGACCGGCATGGTGATCCTGTCGCTGCTGCTCATCATTGCCGCCTTGCGGGGCGGCTGGCAGCCGGAGGACGAAAAGGCGACGCCGACCGACTGGAAGGCGATGGGCATCGTCGCCCTCGGACTGATCGCCAACCTCGTGCTGATCCAGCCGCTCGGCTTTACCGCGGCATCTGTCATCATGTTCGTTCTCATCTGCCACGGTTTCGGCAGCCGGCGTCCGGTGCGTGACGTGCTGCTCGGGCTGATCCTGGCGCTGGCCGCCTATTTCGGCTTTGCCAGGGCGCTCGGCGTCAATATCGGCGCCGGCTTCATCGAAAACCAGCTGAACGCGATCGTCGATTCGCTCGTCACCATGCTGAGGGGCTGACGCCATGGAAACGCTCGGCCATCTCGCGCACGGATTTTCGGTCGCCTTCTCGCCGATCAATCTCATATGGTGCCTGGTCGGCACCACGCTTGGGACTGCGATCGGCGTGCTGCCCGGCCTCGGACCGGCACTGACCATAGCGCTGCTGTTGCCGATCACCTATCAGGTGGCGCCGGAGGCATCCTTCATCCTGTTTGCCGGTATCTATTACGGCGCCATGTATGGCGGCTCGACGACATCGATCCTGCTCAACACGCCTGGCGAAAGCGCCACCATCGTCACCGCGCTCGAGGGCAACAGGATGGCCCGCTCCGGCCGTGGCGGTGCGGCCCTGGCGACCTCGGCGATTGGTTCCTTCGTCGCCGGCACGCTGGGCACGATCGGCGTTGCCTTTCTGGCGCCGATCGTCGTCAAATTTGCGCTGGCCTTCGGCCCGGCCGAATATTTCTCGCTGATGGTGCTGGCCTTCATCACGGTTTCGGCGGTGCTCGGCTCGTCGTCGGTACGCGGCCTGACCAGCCTGTTCGCCGGCTTCGTCGTCGGCATGATAGGCGTCGACCTGCAGACGGGGCAGCCGCGCTTCACCTTCGGCATGAGCGAATTGCTCGACGGCGTCGACGTCATCGTCGTCGCCGTTGGCCTGTTCGCCGTTGGCGAGACGCTTTACATGGCCTCGCGCCGCTATGCCGGCAAGGACGAGATCGTGCCGTTGAAAGGGTCGCTTTACATGACCGCGGCTGAATGGTCGCGCTCGTGGAGGCCATGGCTGCGCGGCTCCCTGATCGGCTTCCCGATCGGCGCCATGCCGGCCGGCGGTGCCGAAATCCCGACCTTCCTCTCCTATGCCATCGAGAAGAAACTCTCCAGACACAAGGACGAGTTCGGCACCGTCGGTGCCATCGAGGGCGTTGCCGGACCGGAAGCGGCCAACAATGCATCCGCGGCCGGCGTGCTGGTGCCGATGCTGACGCTCGGCCTGCCGACATCGGCGACGGCCGCAATCATGCTGTCGGCATTCCAGAGCTACGGTATCAATCCGGGGCCGCTGCTGCTGACGACGCAGGCCGACCTGGTGTGGGGGCTGATCGCCAGCCTGTTCATCGCCAACGTCATCCTCGTCGTCCTTAACCTGCCGCTGATCGGGCTTTGGGTGCGATTGCTGAAGATCCCGGCGCCGCAGCTCTATGCCGGCATCCTGGTGTTCGCCACAGTCGGCACCTACGGCATCTCGCAATCGCCGATCGACCTCGTCATCCTCTATCTGCTCGGTGCCGCCGGTTTCCTGATGCGGCGTTTCGATTTTCCGACCGCGCCGGTTATCATCGGCATGATTCTCGGGCCCCTTGCCGAAACGCAGTTCCGCCGCGCGATGACCATCTCGAACGGCGATTGGACGGTGTTCTACAAGCATCCGCTGTCGCTGACGTTGCTGACGCTGGCCTTCATCGGGCTGGTTGGACCGCATATCTGGGCCTACATCGAGCACAGACGCATGCGGGGACCGGAGCACGTGCCGGGCGATGCCTGAGCTGTTCGTGACGTCATGACAGACCTGCTTTCCGGCATCCGCATCCTTGACCTGACCAATGTGTTGGCCGGCCCCTATTGCGCCTACCAGCTGGCGTTGCTCGGGGCCGACGTCATCAAGGTCGAGACGCCGCAAGGCGGCGATCTGGCGCGCCAGCTCGGCGCCTCTCCGGAGCTCAACCGGGCGGGCATGGGCGCTTCGTTCCTGGCGCAGAATGCCGGAAAACGCTCGGTGGCGCTCGATCTCAAGCAGCAGGCCGACCGCGAACGCTTCCTCGATCTGGTCGCTTCGGCCGACGCGCTGGTCGAGAATTTCCGCCCCGGCGTAATGGACCGGCTGGAGCTTGGCCATGCCAGGCTGAAAGAGGTCCGGCCAAGCCTTGTCTATTGTGCGATATCGGGCTTCGGCCAGACCGGGCCGATGCGCGACAATCCAGCCTACGACCAGATCATCCAGGGTCTTTCCGGGATTATGAGCATCACCGGTACACCGGAAACGGCGCCGCTGCGTGTCGGTTATCCGGTCGCCGATACGCTTGGTGGGCTGGTCGGGGCCTTCGCCATTGCCGCCGCATTGGTCAAGCAGAAGACGACGGGCGAGGGCGCGTTCCTCGACGTCTCGATGCTCGAATGCACGCTTTCTGCGCTCGGCTGGCCGGTGTCGAACTATCTGACGGCGGACGTCGAGCCGCAGCCGATGGGCAATGAAAACATGACGGCCGCACCCTCTGGCGCGTTTTGCACCGGCGACGGCTTGCTCAACATCGCAGCCAACAAGCAGGAGCAGTTCGTCACACTGTGCCGGTTGATCAGTCGGCCGGAGTTGGCGTCGGATGTCCGCTTTGCCGAGCGAGAAACGCGCAAGCAGAACCGCATCGCATTGAAAGCGCTGATCGAGGATGCCTTGGCGAGCGACTCGGCCGCCGCCTGGGAGGAGACGTTCAATCGCGCCGGCGTGCCGGCAGGCCGGGTGCTGACAATCCCGCAGATACTGCAGGAGCGACAGGTGATCGAGCGCGGCATGACGGCGCGCTTCCCGGCTGTGTCCGGGATGGACCAGCCGCTGACCGTGGTGCGCGGCGGCTTCATGGTCGATGGCGAGGCACCTTTGCCGAGCAGGCCGCCGCCGGCGCTCGGCGAGCATATGGGCGAGGTTTTTGCCGGCCTGCCGCCGCGTGCCAGGAAAAGAGCGAAGGCATGAGCGGAACGCAAAACAAGACCGGTCGCGCACGCGGCGAGGAATGGTGGCAGACCGGCATCATCGAGATGCGCCCCGGCGTCATCCGGCTGCGCGGCTATGAGATCCAGGATCTGATCGGCCGCGTCAGTTTTCCGGCAATGATCTGGCTGATGCTGCGCGGCGAGCTGCCAAGCGAGGAGCAGGCGGCACTGCTTGGCATCGCGCTGGGTGCTGCCGTCGACCATGGGCCGCAGGCGCCGTCGATCGCCATCGCCCGTATGGCGATCACCTGCGGCGTCGCCATCAACAGTGCCATGGCATCAGCCGTCAACGTGCTTGGCGATGTGCATGGCGGCGCCGGCGAACAGGCGCTCTCCTTCTACGGAGACATCGCTGCCGAACTGGACGCCGGCATGCCGCTTGCGGACGCCGTGTCGGCGCGGCTCGATCGTTTCCTTGCCGGGGAAAACGGCTATGTGCCCGGGCTCGGCCATCGTTTCCATCCGGTCGACCCGCGGGCGCCCCGCCTCATCGAGCTAACCCGCGACTTTGCCGCGCGCGGCATCGTCAGCGGGCGCTTCGCCGACATCGCCGAGGCGATCGAGGCCGAGGTGGCGCGGCGCAAGGGCAAAAAAATCCCGCTCAACATCGACGGCGCCACGGCCGTCATCTACGGCGAGCTCGGCTTCCCGCCGCCGCTGACGCGCGGCCTTTTCGTGCTGTCGCGCTCGGTCGGCATCCTCGCGCATGCATGGGAACAGTCGCAGGAAAGCGACCGCAACAAGGGGCCGCTGCCGCGCGAATGGCTGTGGGCCTATACCGGCACGCCGGTGCGGTCTTTGCCCGAGGGCGACGGCGGCAAGTGAGATTCGGTTCAAATGACGGCAGCAGGCGCTGGGGCCAATTCCATCCCGATCCAGTCGGGACAGCCTCGATCTTTTATTGAGCGTGATCTTTTCCGAAAGCCGGATTCTTTTTTTTGGAATTATGCTCCAGCTCGGGAATCCTGACGTTCCTCACCAGCGTCGAGAGATCCGGCTCGTCGATGAGCACCGCCGCGTCGGCCGGCGCCAGCCACGCACGCTGACGCCTCTTGGATTCTTCCCAGTCGGCAAGTTCCTCGGATACCTCCAGCAAATAGACGACGACGTCGACACGGACGAAGCGGTTCGCCAGCCGCTTCCAGTAGCAATAGGTGCCGGCCGGCTGTTTCAGTGTCTTGCCGAGAACGCCGGCTTCTTCCTGTGCTTCGATGGTGGCCGCCTTGCGGCCGCTCTTGCCCTTCATCGGCCAGCCCTTCGGCACAATAAAGCGCCTCGTCGTTCGCGATGTGACCAGCATCACCTCGACGTCGCCATGCTCGTTCAGCCGAAACGGAATCGCCGCGACCTGGCGAATCCGGTCGCCCTTCCTTGCCTTGCGTACGACCTTCTTCTTGCTGGCTGCCATTCGATAATCCAGTCGAGGCGGTGCCCAAACGGCAAGGGCAGCGTTGCAAAGTCGGCCGCGTTCAATGGGGCGCAAGCGGAGCGGTTTCCACAATATATAAGTCGGCTAAATAAATGAAAGGGCCGTCGTCAGCGGCAGGTGCTGACAAAGCCGCTCCCCGACGGCAGCAACTGGCAAGTTGGCCTCATCTGCGGCACCTCCTGCCGTTGCGGGGTTGGGATTTGGCGATCCTGGGCACGGTACTGCTGTTGCTGCTGCTGGTATTGCTGGCGCCGCAGCCTGTTCTCCAACATCTGCAACTGGTCCTGCTGGATCAACACGTTGCGGTCGGTGGGACTGACGACCTGTGCCGATGCAGCAGGATTTACGCCCGGCAGCATCGCCGCAGTCAGCATTGCCGACCCTAAAAACGTCAATAGACGAAGCTGTGGCATTCGTTCATTCCCGCACAAAACCGATCTTTCCGTAATATAGGGCTTTTGTCCGGCGACACCATGGCCGCCGCTGATTTGAAGCGGATTGGAAGAGGCATTTCGGCTTCGGATGCTCGTCGCGTCAATCGACTTCGCGCAGCCGGTATCCAACGCCGGTCTCGGTGGTGATATAGCGGGGCTGGTCGGGCGTTTTTTCGATCTTTTGCCTGATCTGCCGGACGTAGACTCTGAGATATTGAACGTCGGTGGAATCGCCCCAGACCTGCTTCAGCAGGAATTGGTGGGTGAGAACCTTGCCGGCATGCTGTACGAGGATGCGGAGGATGTCATATTCCTTCGGCGAGAGCTTTATCTCCTTGTCCTCGACCTTGACGATGCGCTTCACCAGATCGACGGAGAGGTCGCCGGTCTGGAACACCGGTCTCTCACCCTGCTGTTGGAACTTGTGGCGAAGCGCGACGCGGATGCGTGCGACAAGCTCGTTCATACCGAATGGCTTGGTGACATAATCGTCGGCGCCGAGTTCGAGGGCCGAGACGATGCCGGCCTCATCAGTGCGGCTGGAAAGAATAACCACGGGAATGTCCAGGCCATCATCCCGCCATTTGCGGAGCAGCTCATGCCCGCTCATGCCGGGCAGACCGAGATCGAGCAGCACAAGGTCTGGCTTTTCCGTCTCGATGAGTTCAATCGCCGCCCTGGCGTTCGGCGCCTCGCTCATCGCATAGCCTTGGCTGCCAAGCCCGACGCGAAGCAATTTCCGGATCGGCGGTTCGTCGTCGACCACCAATATCCTGACGTCCAGGCTCGTCATGGCAGATCGTCCATATTTTGATGGCCCGCCTCGGGTTCGCCGAGATTGGGCAGTTCCGCCGGCACCAGTTGCATCTTGATCGTGAAAACCGCCCCCGAGCGGTCGGACCTGTTTGCCGCCGAGAGCGTCCCGCCCATCGCTTCGATGAAGCCGCGGCAAATCGACAGGCCGAGCCCGGTGCCGGCACGCACCTGGTCACCCTTGCGCACACGGTAGAAAGTGTCGAAAACGCGCTCCAGGTCCGCTGGCGGAATGCCTGGTCCCTCGTCCATGATCTGCAGGATGATGAAGCCGTTATCGGCCCAGGCCTGCAGGCGGATCGTCGAACCTGGTGGCGCGTATTTTGCAGCATTGTCGAGGAGGTTGAACAGCACCTGTTCGAACAGAACGGGGTCGACCCGCAACATCGGCAGATCCGATGGAATGTCGATCTCGGTCTTATGCTCGCGGACGATTTTGCGGGCCCGATGCAGAGCTGAGCCGACAATGTCGCCGAGATAGTGAAAGGCGTAGTTCGGCTCCATCGTGCCGGATTCGATCTTGGTCATATCGAGCAGATTGGCAATAAAGCGGTTAAGCCTCTCCGCCTCATCGAGCACGGTCGACAGCAGTTCCGTCCGGTCCTGCTCGGGAAGCGCGGCCTCGAAGTCCCTGAGTGTTCCGGCCGCGCCCATGATGGCGGCAAGCGGCGTTTTCAAATCGTGGGAAATGGAGGTGAGCAAGGCCGAGCGCAGACGGTCTGCCTCGGCCGCAAGCTTGGCCCGGTCAACATCGGCGACGAGCTGGATGCGCTCGATGGCGACCGCCGCCTGGTCGGCAAGCGCATTGAGCAGACGCTGCTGCTCGGGTGTCAGCAGCGGACCTTGCTTATCGTTGTCGAGGCCGACGACGCCCACCGCCGTGCGTCCGGTCCGCAAGGGCAGATAGAGGCGCTTTGCTCCGGGCAGCGTGTCGGCGCCGCGCCCGGCGGCGCGGTTATGCTCCCACGCCCAGCGGGCTGCTGCAATGTCGGCCTCGGCCAGCGTGTCGTCGGGTGGGTAGCCGGCTTTGACCGCAATTGTGCCGTCCTCCGGCAGAAGCAGCACCACGCGCAGCTTCAGCATCGAGGCGATCTGGAAGGCAGTCGCCCAGAGAACGTCGTCGAGCGTGCCAGCGCCGGCGAGTTTCTTTGAGAAGAGATAAATATCTTCCGTGGCGCGTGCCCGCGAGCGCGCAGCGACCGCCTGACGCTGCACGCGCGCTGTTAGATTGCTGGCAATGACCGCAACAACCAGGAAGACAGCCAGCGCAACGATGCTCTCCGGATCCTCGATCGTCAGCGTGTAGCGTGGTTCCAGGAAGAAATAGTTGAAGGCAATGGCGCTGATGAGGCAGGCATACAAAGCCGGCCAGAGACCGCCAGTCACAGCCGACGTCAGGACCCCAATGAGAAAGATGATCGCCAGGTTGCGGACGTCGAGAAACTGGTCGAGAAGGACGGCGAAGGCGAGCGAGCCAACAACATAGGCCGTGGCCCTGAGATAGGGCCAGATCTCGAACTGCCACTGCTCGTCCGCCGCCTTGACGGTTCTCGACGTCGCCTCGGCGTTGCGTTCGTTTCCCGAAATGACATGGACGCTGATGTCGCCGGCATTGCGGATGAGATCGTAAGTGAGCGAGCCTTCGATCAATTCCCGCCAGCGCGATCGGGTCGGCCTGCCGATCACGATATGGGTGAAGTTGTTCGCCGTCGCATGCCGAACGATGTCTTGCGCGACGTTCTGACCCGGAATGGTCGTCACCTCGGCACCGAGCTGCTCGGCAAGGCGCAGCTGCGTCGCCAGCCGATCCTTGTCCTCCTCGGGCATGGCAGCTGAACGAGGGGTATCGACATGAAGCGCCGTCCAAGGGGCGCGGAGCCGGTCGGCCAACCTCCGCGCATAACGTACACGGGCCGCCCCGCCCGGACGCGCATCGACGCAGACGAGAACCCTTTCCCCCGCCGCCCAAGGCCCGGGTATCGCGTGGGCCTGCATGTGGGTCAGCAACTGCTCGTCGACCCGCTGGGCAGTGCGGCGGAGCGCCAATTCCCGGAGCGCCGTCAGATTGCCCGGCGAGAAATAGTTCTCGATGGCGCGCTGGGCGGTGCTGGGGATGTAGACCTTGCCTTCCTCAAGCCGCTTGATCAGATCGTCGGGGGTCAGGTCGATGATCTCGATATCGTCGGCCTGGTCGATTATGGAGTCGGGGACAGTTTCCCGCACCCTGACGCGGGTGATCTGCGCCACGACATCGTTCAGGCTCTCGACGTGCTGGATATTCAGCGTCGTATAGACATCGATGCCGAGCGTCAGGATTTCCTGGACGTCGAGGTAGCGCTTGGGGTGACGGCTGCCCGGCGCGTTGGTATGGGCAAGTTCGTCGACCAGAACCAGCGCCGGGTGCCGGGCGAGGATGGCGTCGAGATCCATCTCCTCGAGGATCCGCCCCTTGTAATCGATCTCAAGGCGAGGAACGACCTCGTAGCCTTCGACCAGCGTCTGGGTTTCCTTGCGGCCGTGCGTCTCGACGACGCCGATCACCACGTCGACCCCGTCGGCCAGCCTGGCGCGGCCCGACATCAGCATCTCGTAGGTCTTGCCGACACCGGGAGCGGCGCCGAGAAATATCCTCAGGCGACCGCGCTCCTCCCGCTCGGCATGCTCGAGCAGCGCGTCGGGAGAGGGCCTGGTTTCGGCGGTGCGGCTGTCGTCTGGCATAAGGGTCAATCATGAACGGCGCCGGCTTCGGTGTCGATCCCGGCGCCGGTTCCTTTACCGTTTCATCGCATCGTCCAGCGCAAGGTTGAGGGCCAGCACATTGACTACCGGCTCGCCGATGAATCCCAATTCGCGATCCTCGACATGGCTGTCGACAAGCGATTTGATCCTGGATTCATCGACGCCCCTGGCCTTGGCCACCCTGGCGACCTGAAAATAGGCCGCGTCGGGGCTGATATGCGGATCGACGCCGCTGCCGGACGTGGTGACCAGATCTATCGGTACCGGCTGGTTCGGGTTTTCCGTCCTCAGCCTTTCGGCGTCAACCTTGATGCGGTCGATCAGCTTGGGATTGGTCGGGCCGAGATTCGAGCCGCCCGAGGCGGCGGCATTGTAGCCGTCGCCGGCAGCCGAGAGACGGCCATGGAAGTAGCGGTCGCTGGTGAAAGCCTGGCCGATCAGCTCGGAACCGACGAGCTTGCCGTCCTTCTCGATCAGGCTGCCATTGGCCTGGCGCGAAAACAGCGCCTGCGCAATGCCGGTCATGCCGATCGGATAGACCAAACCCGTCAGGATCGTGAAGAAGACGATCATGACGATCGCGGGTCTGATTTGATTGAGCATCGACATGGTTCCTTATGCGAGACCGAGAGCGGTGATGGCCATGTCGATCATCTTGATGCCGACGAAGGGCACTACGACGCCGCCGAGGCCATAGACAATGAGATTGCGGCTGAGCAGCGCACCGCCGCCGACCGCGCGGTATTTGACACCCCTCAGCGACAGCGGGATCAGCGCGATGATGATCAGCGCGTTGAAGATGATGGCCGAGAGGATAGCGCTCTGCGGCGTCGCCAGATGCATGACGTTGAGCGCTTGCAGCGGCCCGGCGGTCTGGCCCGGGGCGATGTAGAAGACGGCGAATATTGCCGGGATGATGGCAAAATACTTGGCAACGTCGTTGGCGATGGAGAAGGTGGTCAGCGAACCACGCGTCATCAGCAGCGCCTTGCCGATTTCGACGATCTCGATCAGCTTGGTCGGATCGCTGTCGAGATCGACCATGTTGCCGGCCTCGCGCGCCGCGACCGTGCCGGTGTTCATGGCAACGCCGACATCGGCCTGCGCAAGGGCCGGCGCATCGTTGGTGCCATCGCCGCACATCGCGACCAGTTTGCCTTTGGCCTGCTCGTCGCGGATCAGCTTCAACTTGTCCTCGGGCGTCGCCTGGGCAAGGAAGTCGTCGACGCCGGCTTCCGCCGCGATCGCCGCCGCGGTCATCGGATTATCGCCGGTGATCATCACCGTGCGGATGCCCATGCGGCGCAATTCGGCAAAGCGTTCTGCGATGCCGCCCTTGACGATGTCCTTCAGATGGACGACGCCGAGGAGGCGCCCGTCGCGCTCGACCGCGAGTGGAGTGCCACCCGATTTGGCGATCTCGTCGGCGATCGCCTGAAGGTCGCGGACGGTGTCGCTGCGCGTACGGCCTGTGGCAACTGTCGAGAGGTTGACGTGGGCAAGTACCGCATCGACTGCGCCCTTGCGGACCGAGGAGCCTTCCAGATCGACGCCGCTCATGCGGGTTTGCGCGGTGAAGGGCACGAACGTCGCGTGCAGGCTTGCCATGTCGCGGGCGCGGATGGCGTATTTTTCCTTCGCCAGGACGACGATCGAGCGGCCTTCCGGCGTTTCGTCGGCAAGCGAGGCAAGCTGGGCCGCGTCGGCCAATTCCTGTTCGGTGATGCCCTTGACCGGACGGAATGCCGTCGCCTGGCGGTTGCCCAGCGTGATGGTTCCGGTCTTGTCGAGCAGCAGCGTGTCGACATCGCCGGCCGCCTCGACGGCGCGGCCCGACATGGCCAGCACGTTGAAGCGCACCAGGCGGTCCATGCCGGCAATGCCGATCGCCGACAGCAGGGCGCCAATTGTGGTCGGGATCAGGGTAACGAACAGGGCGACCAGCACCGTCACCGAGATATGACCGCCCGAATACGAGGCGAAGCTCGGGATCGTCGCCGTGGCCAGCACGAAGATCAGCGTCATGCCGACGAGCAGGATATTGAGCGCGATCTCGTTGGGTGTCTTCTGGCGCTCGGCGCCCTCGACCAACGAGATCATGCGGTCGAGGAACGTATGGCCGGCAGCCGCGGTGATGCGCACGCGGATCCAGTCGGACAAGACCTGCGTGCCGCCGGTCACCGCCGAACGGTCGCCGCCGGATTCGCGGATGACCGGTGCGGATTCGCCGGTGATGGCCGCCTCGTTGACTGACGCCACGCCTTCGACCACCTCGCCGTCCGAGGGGATGATGTCGCCGGCTTCAACAAGCACGATGTCGCCGACCTTCAAGCTGGTGCCGGGCACCAGTTTGAACTTGCTGCGGTCGCCATCGTTCAACAGCTTGGCCTGCGTCTCGGTTCGCGCCCGGCGCAGCGAGTCTGCCTGCGCCTTGCCGCGGCCTTCGGCCACCGCTTCGGCGAAATTGGCGAAGAGCACGGTGAACCACAGCCAAATGATGATCTGCAGCGTGAAGCCAGGATCGCCGCCGCTGGTAACGAGATCCTTGACGAACAGCACGGTGGTGAGCGCCGAGACGACGGCGACGACAAACATCACTGGGTTTCGCATCAAGGTGCGCGGGTTCAGTTTTCTGAAGGAACCGCCGATAGCGGGCCACAGAATGCGGGTATCCATGATGCTCGCGGATTTCGACGGGCTCATTTGGTAGCTCCAGTGTCGATTTTGTTGACCGGTCGATCCTGTGCAGAACGAAGGTGCGGCGGCCCGTAAGCCAGCAGCCAGATCATGATCAAGGCTGCCGCAATAGCGAGGAATGTGGACAGCGTCGGGAAAGGAGGGGGCGTTTTCTCCCCCTCCGGCTCGGGGCGATGCCGGACCTTCCGAGGTATGATCTTGAACCAGGGCATGGCCGTTTCAGAATGTCTGACCGTGAATCATCGCCAGGTGCTCGACGATCGGTCCGACCGCCAGGGCCGGGAAGAAGGTCAGGCCACCGACGATCAAGATGACACCGACCAGCAGCCCGACGAACAGTGGACCGTCGGTCGGGAAGGTGCCGGCGGAGGCAGGGACGGTCTTCTTCGCAACCAGCGAGCCAGCAATCGCCAACGCCGGAATGATGACCAGGAAGCGGCCCATCAGCATGCCGATGCCGAGCGTTACGTTGTACCAGGGCGTGTTGCCGCTGAGACCGCCAAAGGCGGAGCCATTGTTCGCCGCGGCCGAGGTGTAGGCATAGAGAACCTCAGAGAAGCCGTGTGGACCAGCATTGGCGATGGAAGCAACGCCCGTCGGCAGCAGCACCGCGATAGCGGTGAAGATCAGCATTGCCAGCGGCAGGCAGAGCACGGCCAGCATAGCCATCTTGACCTCCTTGGCCTCGATCTTCTTGCCGAGATATTCGGGCGTGCGTCCCACCATCAGCCCGGCGACGAAAACGGCAATGACGATGAACATCAGGATACCGTAGAAGCCGGCGCCGACGCCGCCGACAATGACCTCGCCGAGCTGCATGTTGATGATGGGGATCATGCCGCCGAGTGCGGTGAAGCCGTCATGCATGGCGTTGACCGCGCCGCAGGACGCGGCGGTGGTGATGACGGCAAACAGCGCCGACAGAGCGATGCCGAAACGGCTCTCCTTGCCCTCCATGTTGCCGCCGTCGACGCCCAGCGCATGGACCAGCGGATTGCCTGCGGCTTCCGCCCAGTAGCAGACGGCAACGCCGGCGATGAACAGCACGCCCATAGCCGACAGAATTGCCCAGCCCTGGCGCTGGTTACCTACCATGCGGCCGAAGACGTTGGTCAACGCCGCGCCGAGGGCGAAGATCGTCACCATCTGGATCAGGTTGGAGATTGCGTCGGGATTTTCGAAGGGATGCGCTGCATTGGCGTTGAAGAAACCGCCGCCATTGGTGCCGAGCATCTTGATGGCAACCTGGGAAGCGACCGGCCCGACCGCTATAGTCTGTTGCGCGCCTTCGAGCGTCGTCGCGTTGACGTAGGCAGCGAGCGTCTGCGGCATGCCGAGATAGACATAGACGAGCGTCAGGACGATGCAGAACGGCAAAAGCAGATAGAGCGTGCCGCGGGTCATATCGACCCAGAAATTGCCGATCGATTTGCCTGAGGCCCTGGCAAAGCCGCGGATCAGTGCGACCGCAATGGCGATGCCGGTCGCCGCCGACAGAAAATTCTGCACGGTCAAGCCGGCCATCTGCACGAGATAGGACATCGTGCTTTCGCCGCCGTAGTTCTGCCAGTTGGTGTTGGTCATGAAGCTGGCGGCGGTGTTGAAGGCCAGCCCAGGTTCGACGGCGGTCATGCCGGCCGGATTGTAGGGCAGGGCGCCTTGCAGCCGTTGCAGCAAATAGAGTACCAGGAAGCCGGCCAGGTTAAAGAACAGCAGGGCCGCCGCATAGGAGGTCCAGTGCTGCTCCTCGCGCTCGCTCGTCCCTGATATGCGGTAGAGCCCGTGCTCGAGCGGGGCCAGAATTGAAGACAGGAATGTGCGCTCGCCGCTGAAAACGCGATGCATGTAGCCGCCGAGCGGCTTGGCCAGCAGAACGACGATCCCGCAATAGACGAGGATCTGCAGCCATCCGTTGATTGTCATGGGGTTGGCTCCTTGCCAGCGGAGATCAGAAGCGTTCCGGGCGAACGAGGGCGTATGTCAGGTAGGCGAGAAGAAACAAGGTCACGGCGCCGCCGAGGATATAGTCGAAAAGCATGTTACGATCCCTACCCTTACAGCTTGTCGCAGGCTTTGATGTAGCCGAAGCATAGAGCAAAGAACGCGATTCCAATCGCGACAACAATTATGTCCACCGCGCATTTTCCTATGTATTTGTGTGTTTACTTTAACAAACTACCAAAACCGGTCGCCGTATCATATCGGCGGCTGGATACACCGCTTCGGTGAATATGGATCGAAGTGCCATAAAGGTTCGAGACGGGACGCGGAGCAAAGAAATCAAAATCCCATAAGGATTTCGCCGCCTCGGCGCTGGCCACAGCTTCAGGAGGAAGGTGCACACCGGCGCGCGAAGCTGCCGGGGCTCAGTCCGCGCGGGTGTAGATCACCGCGTAGTCGTCTGCATAGGCCCGCTTCCAGCCCAGTTCGTCGAAGAACGGAATGCGGCTGTCGTCGGCGGTCAACAATGCCCAGCCTATCGTATATTTCTCGAGTTGGGCTTTCAGGATCGGCTTGCCCCGGCTGTGCCCAGTCTGCTCATCCGTTTCCGTAAAGCCATTCAGGAAGAGCTGATCCGCGCGGCCGTCGATAAACGTCTTGATGCCATGGAAAATCAGCGTACCGCCAAAATCGTAGGAGTTCAGCAGATTGCCCGACAGGTTATGGGTTTGGGCGAAGGCCAGTGCGTCCCTTGCCGAGGTCTTCTGGCTCGGCGCGACCGGATAGGTCGTGAAGGCGGCAGCCGCCAAAACCAGCAAAACGGCAAGTCCAGCGCAAATCCTGGAAAATTGCCGTGCGAAAAATTGTTCAAGTCCGTCGCGCTTTTCCGCCGCCCATTTTTCAGCTGAAAGCGCTGGATATTGTTGCGCGACCTCAACGGCAAGGACCACCGGGACAAGAAGAAAGAACAAGTATATGAACCGTATGTGGGTGAGATAGGCGTGCAGCGTGAAGACAAGGAACAGTGCCTTGGCCCAGCCAATGCGCAATCTCGACACGAGCAGTCCGAAAAACGTCACCAGCAGCGCCACCTCCTGGAGGGTGTGCCGCGAAGCGTCGAAGGGTTGCCACTCCGCAATGTAAGGCACCGCCTCATTGCCATAGGCCACCGTGAACGTGGCGAGTATGGCCTTGACGCCATAGGGATTGAGCAGGCTGACCAGCGGGCAAAGCAGCCCGAAAGCGATCCACTTGGCCAGCAGCCGGGGGTTCGACAAGCGCGTGCGCATGACGAGATCGAGGCCGGCGAAGGTGGCGATGACGAAACCGAAGGTGAAGGTGGCATGGAGATTGGCCCACAGGCAAAGCAGCGTCAGCAGCCACAAAGGCGGCGCTTTCTCGTTGCGTGCGGCCTGGAAAAGACCGGCGGTCCAGACGACGATGATGGGCAAGGTAAAGATGTGCGGCCGGGCGACATAGATTGGCCCGATCAAGAGCGCGAGAACCAGCGTCAGTCCTATCGCCAGCGTCGGCTTCAACCACGCGCTGAGATACCACGACGTCAAGAAGATCGTGAGCGCGATTACTGCAGTCGCCAGCAGCACCACGCCGTTCCAGCCGCCGGCTTCAAAGGCAATTGCAAGGAGAAGCTGACTAAGCCATTCCTTGGCGATCCATGGCTGGCCGGCAAAAGTGTAGGAATAGACGTCGACGGTGGGGAATGTGCGGCTTGCCAGCATATCCATGCCGACCTTGATGTGCCACCAGCTGTCAGGATCCTGCAGGAGGGCGGTGGCAAAGGCGAGGAGCGCCGCCGCCATTACGACCGCCGCCAGCAGGCAAAATACCAACCTCACATGCCGTATATCGCCTATCGACGGCCTCGCCTCACCAGATATCCCGCGCATATGGCATCCCTGAGCCGCGATAGCGGAAGGGATAGGCCGAATTTGTTAGAAAACCGATAAGCTGCAGGATTGCGGCCACAACCCTGTGCCGCGTCCAACCGGCTCGGCGGCTCAGCCCTCGGCCTTGAAGTTCTTGGCTTCCTTCTCGACCTTCGGGCTGTCCTTGCCGTGCTTGCGCATCAGATCCTTCGCCTGCTTCGGCGAAACGTCGGTGGTTTCGGCCAGGCGCAGAGCCTCCTTTTCGTCCGGATCGCGCGTCTTGCGGTCGGCCATTGCGGTTTTCTTGTCAGCCATTACGACGCTCTTATGCTTTCGGCGATTTCGTTCAGCACCTTGCGGTCGGTGCCATGACGCTTGATCAGCGTGCGTGCCTGATCCGGGGTGATGCCCGCTTCCTCGGCGAAGTGACGTACCTCGTAGTCTTCGCCGCCCGCCACTCGTGAGCGGTCGCGACTGTCGGTGTTGGTTTTGTCGTCGGCCATGGCAGCTCTCCTCATCTCGACGAGAGCATAACGGGCAAGATTTCAGCGAGTTCCTTCGAGCGTGTCGCCCAGTCCCCTGCCCTCGGGCATGACCCGGCATGCGCGGCGGTTTTGCTCAAAGCAGGGGCTTGGCGTCAGGCCGGCCTTCGCGCACAAATAGGCTGGCCTCTTTGGCGGCGCTGCCAACCGCCCGCCACTGCTCCTGGGCGCAGCCTGGTATTCGTTCCGGATTGTTTTATTGGGACCGATGGTCGAACACGACGCCCATGGTCCTACCAACGGCCGTCATGACGATAAGCTCGACCAGATCGTCGTCACTGTTGCCGCAGGCCGGGGCCGTCCTGCGAACGATGTCCAGCATCGCCCTCGTCGATATGGTGTCGCCGGCACCGAACCGTGAAAGCGCAGATGAAACAAGCTCTTGGGCCGTCAAGTCGGCGACAGTCACCCTCTGCACCACGTTCATTGGCTTCCTCCCACCATGAACTCTCTCCGGGGAGAATGATACGCCGAACGTCGCGTTTCGCCAGCAAAATGGTGGTCCTACCAGCGCGTGGGCAGCGACCGAAATCGTCGGTTTTGCGGGACGCAATCCGGGCGCGAGGCGGCAGCGCTTTTTGTGGCATGCCACCTCGCCAAACACCGATTCTGACGGTCGGGACGGGTCTCAATTTTATTTACCTGGCGGTCTGACGCTTGGCATCGTGGTATGCTCGGTTGCGGCCGAAGTTGGCGCAGCAAGAACCACGGTGCGGGCAGGACCAGGACGGTTCGTCGTTTCACGGAAACGCCGAGCCGGTCTGTCTTTTTGTTTGACGCAATTCCGGACGGAAAACCGTTCACACGTTTTGTTGGAATTGCTTATCTGTGACGCTAGGCGGCCAGATCGCTCGGAAGCTTGCCGCCATTCTCGGCCAGCTTTTTCATCAGTGCGTCGTGCAGCCACAGATTCATCGTTACAGTGTCGTTCATATCGCCGGTGTAGTTCAGCTCGTGGGCAAGCTCCTTGCGGGCGCCGACGCTGCTGTCGATATTCAGAGCCTTCATCAGGTCGACGATCGAATTCTTCCAGTTGAGCTTCTGCCCCTTCGCGGCCACGGCCTTGTCGAGAATGGCAGCGATGTCCGGGGCAGAGGACGGCGCGGCTGGCGCGGCCGGAGCCGGGGTTGCAGCCGGGGCGGATCGGGTAGGCGCCGTCGGCTGGGTGGCCGTGCTCGAAGCAGGCGCGGGAGACGGTTGCGCCGGCGGCGCTTCGGCCGCAACCGCGTTTCCGAAAATCGCACCTTTGATACTGTCGAAAATGCCCATTGCTATCTCCTGTGTTGGCTCGACGGTGTGTTGCCTTGACGGTCGGTGAGGCGACCGTTGCCGAATGCCGCATTGAGCGCCCTGGTTGTACCGGACCACGAACGCAACGCAGGGGCAACTCAAAAGTGGCTAAAGGGTAAAGGCTTGGTTGCATTGGGGAATCGGCCCAGTGATCCGGCCCGAGAGTAGAATAGGTCGGATCGCGGTCCGACAAATCGTCACGCGCAGTGGGCGAGGGAATGGTTGCCAGCCAGTTTTGCTGACGCAGACTAGAAAAGTCATCTAGATTCGTGTTCGCAATTCGCTGAGAGGAACGAAGCCATGACAGCAGTCGTCGCATCTGACAGGCTCGAACGTTCGCCGGTTTGGGCAGTGGACGATCCGTCGGTCAAATGGGCCGGCGCTTTCGCGGTTTACGGCGGGCACGGCACCACCCAGTCCCCGGTCATTGTCTACGAGATCGAGTCCGGCAAGCGGCTCGGCTGGCACAGCGACGCCACCGAAGAGACGCGTTCTTTGCGGCGGCGATGTTCATGCAGACATTCGACGGCGTCATGCTGCCGCCGGAAATCCCATGTCCTCGGCACGCCCAATCGTGCGGGCTGAATGCGTGCCGGCGGGAATCAACAGGCCTGCGGATATCGGACTTGGAGCTGATATGAGGGCGCGGTTCGGCGTCGTTACGCGCCTGGGTCACCGGCGGATCGGCTGATGGCGCCCGTGAAGGTCGACCCCGCCAAGGTGCGCGAGTTCAAGGATGCCGAAAGCTTCCATGCCTGGCTTGGCGAGCATCACGACAGCGAGGACGAAGTCTGGATCAAGATCCATAAGCTCGATTCGGGGCTGCCGTCGATCACGCCGAAGCAAGCCATCGACGTGGCGTTGTGCTGGGGCTGGATCGACGCGGTGCGCAAGGCGTTCGACGGCAAAAGCTATCTGCAGCGCTACACCCCGCGCGGCAAGAAGAGCACCTGGAGCCAGATCAATGTCGACAATGTCGCCCGGCTGATCGAGGAGGGCCGGATGACCGAGCACGGGCTGAGGCAGGTCGATGCGGCCAAGGCCGACGGCCGCTGGGCGCGCGCCTACAAGAGCGGCAAGGAGATGAAGATCCCCGACGACCTCCAGGCGGCAATAGACGCCGAGCCCAGGGCGAAAGAGATGCTGGCAAAGCTCAGCGGGCAAAACCGCTTCGCGCTCGCCTTCCGCATCCACAACATGAAGACCGAAGCCGGGCGCAAGAAGAAGATCGCGGCGTTCGTGGCGATGCTGAAGCGCGGCGAGACCATCTATCCGCAACGAAATCGCGATTCTGGATGAACATTTGGCCGCGTTTGTGTGCTGCGTCTTGTGCTTGTCCCTTGCGGCGACTCCCAAAATGCGGCCGGCTCAGGCCCATCTCCGATCCTGGCGATGTCGCAGACGATTGTTTTCGACGAGCGTCGCCCGGCACTTCGACACCATCTCTCATTCGTTTAGTGGACGCAGGAAAAAGTCTCGTCCTCACAGTCGGCATAGTATATTAGCAGGCGCTGTTATGAGGTTTTTGCCCGTTCAGGAACCGACTGGCACGTGGGCCGTGTTTGATGCGACCGTGGACGTGCCTGCGGATTTCGCTGGCAGTTGCCTTATCGGCTTGCCGCGGCAGCGGGCGGAGTGGCTCGCAGCAAGAGCCAATCGAGATGCTGCAAAAGGCACTTCGATTTGCCGGTTGTCAGCTGCCGGACCGGCACAAGCCGCGGTTCTTAGACTTAGACCGATCGGAGAGATTTCGATGATGCACGAAAGGGAAATGGCGGCTGCTTTGGCAGCCAGGAACCAGGAAGCGGATATTCGTGGTGTCTTCGACATCACCAACAAAACCGATGCGCCAATTGGCTCTCGCCGATTGGGCGAGGCTATCCACTTTGTCGCCAATGCACCTATCGTTGGCTATGATGTTCACGCCGCCGTCATCAGATATGGCCCACTCGGAACCCCCAGCCTCAGAGCTACAGATTGCGCGCAGCTGTGGGAGAAGTTCGGCGAGGCCTTGCTGGAACACTGACGGGCAGGCCTTTGGCGCGTATGGCACCACGATTGTGCAGGACTTCCTTAGTGAGAACGACATGGAAGCCTGGCGGGTGATATTGCAATTAAATTAGGGTGAGCGCATATTTTTTGCCGGCTGGACTCGCAACCGGCCAGGCCCGGCGGCCGGCTGCCGACGGGCCGTCAGGCCGGCGGCAAATGGTGCCGCAGGCCCGACGGTCCCCTTGGCAAGATCGCCGGAACCAGAGCATGATGCGGCGGCAAAACGGGTTTGGGGGAATGACATGCCTAAGGTTTCGGAGCTTTTTTTCAAGACAGCCATCGTCTTTCTTATTCTGGGAATTGCAGCTGGCCTGCAGATGGCAATTTCAGGCGATCACGGCGCGTTTCCGGCTCACGCGCACATCAACCTGCTGGGGTGGGTCACCAGTGCAATATTCGGCGGCTATTATGCGCTGAACCCGGCGAAGGCTGCCCGCAGGACGGCGATGATCCACTACGGCGTCTACAATCTCGGCCTGGTGGTGATGCTGCCGGCGCTTTACCTGATGCTGCAGGGAAATCCGGCGCTCGAGCCGATCGTCGCCACCGGCTCGATGATTGTCGCTGTCGCCGTGCTGATCTTTGCCTTCGTGGTTTTCTCCGCCGAAACAGAGCGCTCAGTCTCGGGAATACCAGCGGTCCCGCGGTAGACGGGGCGGCGATGGTGCCGAGCCTATCAATGCCCGTGCTTCTGGTGAAGCGCGGGCCGATTGGTTGTAGGCTGATCTGAGGCAAGAGTGCGGCGAGATGAAAGCCGCTCAGTAGCCTTCGCGCGCCCCTCTGCCTGCCATGCTGCTTATCGCGGCCTTCATTTTGGCGTTGTGCCTGCGTCCCTAGGAAGGTGAAAATATCGACACTTCTTGGATCTTCGCCGAAACGACTGCCTTGTGCTTTTGGGGCGCGACGCCCAGCGAGCGCAGGTGCGACGTTGATGCAGCCTTGTTGTTGGCGACGCAGCATGACGGGGTCGTCGTCAAACGACGGTAGAGCGCGCGGACCTACTGTTGCGCGAGCCGGTCCCCGAGCGTGTTTGCTTCGGCAAATCTTGCCAGCGATTGTTCGACTTTCTGCGCCGAGGCGTCTGTGCGCTTGATGTGCCGTATCATTTGCTGCCTCAGCAGCGCGAGCCTTGCGACGCGATATTCGTCGCCGTATCTCGCAGTTTCAAGGTGGAGGGTCGCGAGCATCATGGGTCAATTCTTCCGATCGATCTTCGTCATGCGTTCCCGGGCCTCAATCACGCGTTTTTGCTCAGACCGTATGCGGTCGCACAACGCGAGATTGACGGCGACACAGCCATCGTTCAACAACAGTTCATTCGCACGCTTCAGCGAGCGCTCGGCCCGTTTAACGCGCAGCCTGGCATTGGCCAGTTCGAAGCTAAAAATATCAATCATCATCATACCGCTTCGTTTGCGGTCCCTTCGATTGTTAACCGGCGTCGATCCCATTTGTTCCGACTGCACGCGGCGCAGCGCCAGGAAGGAGCTTGTCTTTCGCCCGTGCTGGGCCGTTCGCGATGGCGGGGCATGCTAGGTGGGCGGGCTGATGCAAGGCGAAGGTGTGAAGGCCTGGCCCGTAATCACGTTCTGTTCACTCTGGCTAATGTAAGCTGGCCGCCTAGAATTCGCCGCGAAGGTGTTTGACGCGGAGCTTCACACCAGGCTTGACCCACTGCGCCGCGAGCACAGCCATGTGGTCACCATGGCTCGAGTGTCAGCAGATGTGGTAAGGGTGAGTGTCGGCGAGTAGCAGAGGTCCAGCAACAATGACTTTGAGGCGAACCAGAGCTTACGTCACATCCGGCTTGGTTCTAGCGGTTTGCACTGTGTTTGCTTGGCAGAACGCCGCTGCCGCTCAAAATTGCGACGCAGCCGCGACGCCTGGCGTCAATTGGCAAGAGTGTGACAAGAAGCTTCTCATCCTAGATGGACAGGACCTGAGCGGGGCGAACCTGTTCGGTGTTGATTTCACTTCGACCGACCTCAGGAACACCAATCTCCGTGCGGCAAATCTTGAGAAGGCAACTCTTGTGCGTGCTTCCCTGGCCGACTCGACCGCCAAAGGCGCCCGGTTCGACAGAATCGAGGGCTACAGGACCGACTTCAGCCGTATGGACGCGCAGGGCGCTGTGTTTGCGAGCGCGGAAATGCAGCGCTCGAATTTCCAGGACGCCAATCTGACCAATGTTGATTTCACAAAGGCGGAATTGGGGCGTGCGCACTTCCATGACGCCGATATCAGCGGCAGCCGCTTTTCGTTTGCCAATCTCGCGCGGGCGGACTTCCGAGGAGCGACGTTCACCGCGCCGATAGACTTTGACCGCGCTTTTTTGTTTTTGACCCGTATCGAGGGCCTCGACCTTTTCAATTCGGTGGGTCTGTCCCAGTGGCAGCTCAACATGGCTTGCGGAGACGCCCGGACCGAGTTGCCTTCTGGCTTGACGAGGCCTGAAGATTGGCCCTGTCAATTCCAGCAGGAATAGTTGTCGGCAAGCGAACCGCGGCAATGCTGCACCCGACAGGATTCGAACCGGTAACTTTGTGCCGCGGGCATGCCCATTAAGGTCGAAGCCACCACCCGAGACGGCGAACTCCGGATATCCCTGTCTAATGCCGGAGAGCCCATTCCGCACGAGACAATGCAGGGGATCAGCATTAAGGAATATAATCCTCCCGTTGCGGCGAGCCCCTTCAACGGAGAATCGCCATGACTCGAAAGACCCTCGCCGACACTCTGTCCGCCCGCGACACCATCTATGTCAATGGTGCGCACCCGATGTGCTGCAAATCGACGAAACTTGACATCCAGGCGCTGATTGACAGGCTCGGCCATGACCACGGCTCGATGCATGACGACTTGGTCTGGCTCTTTGTCTGCTCAAATTGCAAGGCTGCCGGCCGTGACCGACCTTCTTCGCATGCATTCCTGACTACGAAGGCCATCAGCGGGCGCGCAATCGCGACTGGAAGCCAACTTTCGAACGAAGGGGCTGAAAGTGGCCGGCGCCGCTTGGGGGGCGTTGGGTTAGATTGCCTGTAGGCGCCGGCGGAGGTCCGCAGACGCGAATCCTGGGGGCTGCCCTGCGGTTTTTTCCGGACACTCCGATTCCCAAGCAAAGTCAACAAAGGGGCGGCGGCATGGTGGCCGAGCTTCATCGTTTGCGGACGTTAGGAACGGAAAGGCCGCAACTAACAAAGCGAAACAATAACAGACGCTTAAGTGGGTATCTGGCGGAGAGAGCGGGATTCGAACCCGCGTTACGGTTTCCCGTAAACACACTTTCCAGGCGTGCGCCTTCAACCACTCGGCCACCTCTCCGTCTTTAGCATTTTCGACGCGGCCGGTTTCGCCGCGCGGGTTGGGGAGATGCATCTCCTTTGGGATTCCGGACCGGAATTCCGGCCGTGGGCGCCGTCGACCAGCGGATACCCTTTCCCCGCACCTGAGCCGTCAAAACAACAGGCGCGGGGCTCATCTAGTCGATCCGGTGCCGAATGCCAAGACATAACGATAGTCTATTCGCTTTGCCGGATAGGGAGGCTCCGTCCAGCCACCGGCGCACCGTTTGCCGATGCGGCAGCGGCTGACCCGATGTGGACAGCCGGCGAGTTTGTCGACGCGATCGGCGGCGTCTTCGCCGTCCGGCGCGTCACCGGCTCCGGCGCAAACCGGCGGCGTAGGTTCAACTTCGCGTGTCGCGATTGCGGATAAAGCACGCAGATCCTATTTAACAGTCCACACGACATTCTGATAAGCTCCTGGGGAGGAAGGGTCCGGATGTTCCGCTTTATCTTCCGTCTTGCCGCAATGATCGCGCTTTCGGTTTCGGTCATCATGGCCGTGCTCGATGCGACCCGGTCGGTGGCGGCTTCGGCGCTGGTGATGACACCGCTTAATTCCAGCTGGCTCGCGGTCTCGCCGGATACGCGCAGCGCCTTCGAAAGCTTCGTCCGCGACAAGGTCAATCCGCTGCTGTGGGACGGCGCCATCGCCTGGGTGCTCAGCCAGCCCGGCTTCGCCGTGTTCGCGGTGCTGGCGTTCATTCTTTACGCCATCGGCTACAGGCGGCAGCGCCCCAGCGGGCGGTTCGCCGCGACCTGACATTTCCAGCCTGACCCGGTGTTCCCGTGCCGGGGAAGGCTCAACCAAGAAGAAAAGGAAACCGCACTATGTTTCTCAGCGACATGCTGAACAAGAAGCTCAACCTGCCGAAGCCCTCCGAGGCGCTGCCCGGCCGCGACCGGCCGATCCCGACCGCATCGAAGCACTTTGTCTCGAACAGGCCGCTCAAGGGTCCTTATCCCGAAGGGATGGAAACGGCGATGTTCGGGCTGGGTTGCTTCTGGGGCGCCGAGCGCCTGTTCTGGCAGGTCGAGGGCGTTTGGGTCACGGCGGCCGGTTATGCCGGCGGCGTCACGCCCAACCCGACCTATCAGGAAACCTGCACCGGGCTCACTGGCCATGCCGAAGTCGTGCTCGTCGTCTACGATCCCAAGATCGTGTCCTATGCCGAGCTTTTGAAGCTGTTCTGGGAAAGCCACGACCCGACGCAAGGCATGCGCCAGGGCAATGATGTCGGCACCACCTACCGCTCGGCGATCTATACGTTCAACGACGCGCAGTACCAGGCGGCGCTCGCCTCGCGCGATGCCTATGAGGCTTCCCTGCGCGGTGCCGGACGCGGCAAGATCACCACCGAGATCGCACCGGCGCCGGAATTCTACTTCGCCGAGGAAGACCACCAGCAATATCTGGCGAAGAACCCCTACGGCTATTGCGGCCTGCAGGGAACCGGCGTCTCCTGCGCCATTCCGGCCGCCGTCTCCGCCTGATTTATGCCCCTGACGCAAGGAATATGCTGGGGCGCCGCGATGCGGCGCCATGCTTTTCCAAAGGGTCAAAATTCCACGTGAATTTTGTTTCGGGCCGTGCCAGATTGACCCGAAGCGGGAGGAAGACACTCCTGCCTGACGTCGCATGCCTGCCGGAGAACCGGGCCGGCATGCGGTGCATAATGGACAAATAACCGACAGGGGTGTGGATCACATGAAACGTATCGTTCTAGGCCTTATGGCCGCAGCTGCAATGGTTCTCCCGGCCTTCGCCGCGGACATTCAACCCGCGATCCTCTATGATCTCGGCGGCAAGTTCGACAAGTCGTTCAACGAAGCGTCCTTCAACGGCGCCGAAAAGTTCAAGACCGAGACCGGCATCCCCTATGTGGAATTCGAGGTCAGCAATGCCACCCAGCGCGAGCAGGCGCTGCGCCGCTTCGCCGAGGACGGCCGCAATCCGATCGTCATGGCTGGCTTCTCCTGGGCCGACGCGCTTGACAAGATCGCCACCGAGTTCCCCGACACCAAATTCGCCATCATCGACATGGTCGTCGACAAGCCCAATGTCCGCTCCCTGGTCTATAAGGAGCAGGAAGGCTCGTACCTCGTCGGCGTGATGGCGGCGATGGCTTCCAAGACCAAGAAGGTCGGCTTCGTCGGCGGCATGGATATTCCGCTGATCCGCAGGTTCGGCTGCGGCTATGTCGGCGGCGCCAAGGCGGCCGGCGCCACCGACGTCATCCAGAACATGACCGGCGATACGCCGGCAGCCTGGAACGATCCGGCCAAGGGCGGCGAGATCGCCAAGACGCAGATCGACCAAGGCGCCGACGTAATCTACGCGGCGGCAGGCGGCACCGGTGTCGGCGTGCTGCAGGCAGCGGCCGACGCCGGCAAGCTCGGCATCGGCGTCGATTCCAACCAGAACGGCCTGCAGCCCGGCAAGGTGTTGACCTCCATGGTCAAGCGCGTCGACGTTGCCGTCTACAACACCTTCATGGATGCCAAGAACGGCAAGTTCACGGCCGGCGTCAACGATCTCGGCCTCAAGGAAGGCGGCGTCGACTACGCCATGGACGACAACAACAAGGCGCTTGTCGACGACGCGATGAAGGCAGCGGTCGAAAAGGCCAAGGCCGACATCATCGCAGGCACCATCAAGGTGCACGACTACATGTCGGACAATGCCTGCCCGTATTGATTGATCGACATTGCAGACTGACGAGCCGCCGGGTGAAAGCCCGGCGGTTTTGCATTGTCAGCCGCTCACCAGTGCGGCGGCTTGGTCACCGGCACGTCGGGTGCGGCCTGTTCCTCCAGGGCCAGGAAGCGCTCGGCCAGCGCATCGAGCTCGCGCTGCATGCGCTCGATCACCTTCCACTGCTCGGCGATCTGGCCTGACAGTTCCTCGATGGTCTTCTCCTGCTCGGCGGCGCGGATTTCCAGCGTCGTCAGCCGGTGGTCGGGCATGTCGGCGGGCATGGTCATCTCAAATCCTCGATCAGGCGATTGTGCAGGCTGCGGCCACGTTGGAAATTGACAAGCATGGCGGGATTTGTCGAGAGTGAACCCTGCTCCGGGCAATTGGCACAGACCCAATTGGCACAGACTGGGCGTCATGCTAGGCGTTTGACCAAGCGGTAAAAAAATAACAGTGGGAACAGGCTGCATGGCGCAAGCCGCAATCGAGCTGATCGGCATCGACAAGAGCTTTGGCGCCGTGCGCGCCAACCGCGACATCAATCTGGAGATTATGCGCGGCACCATCCATGGCATCGTCGGTGAGAACGGCGCCGGCAAGTCGACGCTGATGTCGATCCTCTATGGTTTCTACCAGGCCGATTCCGGCGAAATCCGTGTCGGCGGCCAGCCGGCATCGATCAAGACACCGAATGATGCGATCGCGCTCGGCATCGGCATGGTGCATCAGCATTTCATGCTGGTCGACAATTTCTCGGTCCTGGAAAACGTCATTCTCGGCGCCGAAAGCGATGCACTGCTGAAGAAGAGCATCGCCAAGGCGCGTTCCGAGCTGGAACGGCTCGAGCGCGAATACGGGCTCGAAGTCGATCCCGACGCCGTCATCGAGGAGTTGCCGGTCGGCCTGCAGCAACGCGTCGAAATCCTCAAGGCGCTCTATCGCGGCGCCGAAATCCTGATCCTCGACGAGCCGACGGGCGTGCTGACGCCGGCCGAGGCCGACCATCTGTTCCGCATCCTCAGGCAGCTGAAGGAGCAGGGCAAGACGATCGTGCTGATCACCCACAAGCTGCGCGAGATCATGGCGATCACCGACACCGTCTCGGTGATGCGCCAGGGCACGATGGTGGCGACACGCGAAACCAGGAAGACCACGGTCGAGGAACTGGCGGAGCTGATGGTCGGCCGGCGCGTGCTGCTGCGCGTCGAGAAGGGCGAGGCGAAGGCCGGCGGCGTCAAGCTCGCGGTCAAGAACCTGACGGTCAAGGATTCCCGCGGCGTCACCATGGTCGACGACGTCTCCTTCGACGTCCATGCCGGCGAGATCGTCGGCATTGCCGGCGTCGCCGGCAACGGACAGTCCGAATTGCTCGAGGCGATTTCCGGCATCAGGCATGCCGTTTCGGGCTCGGTCATGCTCGACGGCAAGCCGATCGACCTCACCGGCGCCGCCGACCCTGGCGAGCTGCGCGAGCGCGGCCTTGCCCATGTGCCGGAGGACCGCCATCACGTCGGGTTGGTGCTGGCCTTCGAGGAGAACGAGAATTCGATCCTCGGCTATCAGGACGATGAGCGCTATCTGAAGGGGCCGTTTCTCGACATCGACGCCATCCGTGACGATGCCCGGGACAAGATCGTCAAATATGACATCCGCCCGGCGGACTGCCGCCTCAAGACCGCCAATTTCTCCGGCGGCAACCAGCAGAAGATCGTGCTGGCGCGGGAAATGGAACAAGATCCCGGCGTGTTGATCGTCGGCCAGCCGACGCGCGGCGTCGATGTCGGCGCCATCGAATTCATCCACAAGCGCCTCATCGCCATGCGCGACCAGGGCAAGGCGGTGCTGGTGGTTTCGGTCGAACTCGACGAGATCCGCTCGCTGTCCGACCGCATCCTGGTGATGTTTGCCGGCCGCATCGTCGGCGAACGCGGCCCCGACGCGACCGAGGGCGAGCTCGGCCTGCTGATGGCCGGCATCGAGCAGCGCGAGGCGGCGGAATGAGCACTCCCTATGCCAAGCTCCCGGCCTGGGCCGACTACGTGCTGATCCCGCTGATCAATCTGTTCGTCGCCTTCGTCGTTGCCGGCTTCGTCGTCATATTGGTCGGTGAGAACCCGTTGCGCGCGGCTGTCATCCTGGTCGAGGGCGCCTTCGGTCGCGGCCAAGGCATCGCGTTTACACTTTTCTATGCCACCACCTTCATCTTCAGCGGGCTTTCGGTGGCGGTTGCGGCGCATTGCGGCCTGTTCAACATCGGTGGCGAGGGCCAGGGCTATATCGCCGGTCTCGGTATCGGCATCGTTTGCCTGGCCTTCGACAGCGTGCTGCCCTGGTGGCTGACCTTCCCGATCGCCATTATCGCCGCCGCGACGATGGGCGCGCTGTGGGCGCTGATCCCGGCCTATCTGCAGGCCAAGCGCGGCTCGCACATCGTCATAACCACCATCATGTTCAACTTCATCGCCGCCAGCGTCATGGTCTATGCGCTGGTGGGGATGCTGAAGCCGCCCGGCTCGATGGCGCCGCAGACGCGCACCTTCCTCGAAGGCGCGCAATTGCCGAAGCTCAACTGGGTCATCGAATTGTTCGGCGCCAAAATCCGTTCGGCGCCATTCAACGTCAGTTCCCTGCTGGCGCTAGCCATGGCCTTTCTGGTGTGGGTGCTGATCTGGCGCACGAAGCTCGGCTACGAGATGCGCACCTATGGCCACAGCCCGAAAGCGGCGCGTTATGCCGGGATTTCGGAAATACGCATCATCATCATTGCGATGATGATCTCGGGCGCGCTGGCCGGCATGATGGCGCTCAACCCGACGATGGGCGACCAGCACAATGTCGCGCTCGAATTCGTTTCGGGCGCCGGTTTCGTCGGCATCGCGGTGGCGCTGATGGGTCGCCTGCACCCGGTCGGCATCGTGCTGGCGGCGATCCTGTTCGGTATGCTCTACCAGGGGGGCGCCGAACTCGCCTTCGAAATGCCGGCGATCAGCCGCGACATGATCGTCATCATCCAGGGCCTCGTCATCCTGTTCGCCGGCGCGCTCGAGCATATGTTCCGGCCCTATGTCCAGGCGTTGTTCGCCTCGCTCAGCCCGAAATCGGTCGGCATGGAAGCGGTCAAAGGGAAGGGCGCCTGAGATGGATTTCTTCAACGCCATCGTACAAGTCCTGGACTCGACCATCCGCCTTTCGGTCCCCTTGCTGCTCGCCTGCCTCGCCGGCCTCTATTCGGAGCGGGCCGGCGTCTTCGACATCGGGCTCGAGGGCAAGATGCTTGTCGGCGCCTTCGCCGGTGCGGCCGCCGCCTCGGTCTTCCACTCGGCCTATATCGGCCTCGGCATGGCCATCCTCATCTCGGTTGCCTTCGCGCTGATCCACGGCTTTGCCTCGATCACCCATCGCGGCAATCAGATCGTTTCCGGCGTCGCGATCAATTTCATTGCCGCCGGATCGACGATCATGCTCGGCCAGGCCTGGTTCCAGCAAGGCGGGCGCACGCCGGCGCTGGCTGCTGGCGAGCGCTTCGAAGCAATCATCTGGCCGGGCGCGGATGCGCTCAGGGGCGTTCCGATTCTCGGGCCGATCTATTCGGAACTCATCTCCGGCCACTCCGTGCTGGTCTATCTCGCCTTCCTGGCCGTGCCGTTCACCTGGTGGGTGCTGTTTCGCACCCGCTTCGGGCTCCGCCTGCGCGCTGTCGGCGAGAACCCGGCGGCCGTCGACACCGCCGGCATCTCGGTCGCCTGGCTGCGCTACCGGGCGCTGATTTGCACCGGCGTGCTCACCGGCATTGCCGGCGCCTATCTGTCGATGGTGCAGAATGGCGGCTTCGTGAAGGACATGACCGCCGGCAAGGGCTATATCGCGCTGGCCGCGCTGATCTTCGCCAAATGGAAACCGGTCAACGCCATGTTCGCCTGCCTGCTGTTCGGCTTCCTCGACGCCGCGTCGATCCGCCTGCAAGGCACGCCGCTGCCGCTGATCGGCAAGGTGCCGGTGCAATTCATGCAGGCGCTGCCCTATGTGCTGACCGTCATCCTGCTTGCCGGCTTCATCGGCAAGGCAATCCCGCCGCGCGCCGGCGGCGTGCCTTATGTCAAGGAACGCTGATCTATCATGGCTCATGATCTGTTCGAAGCGGCGAAAGCCGCCATGGCCAAGGCCTATGCGCCCTATTCGAAATTTCCGGTCGGCGCGGCGCTGCGCACCGAGGACGGCCGTGTCTTCACCGGCGCCAATGTCGAGATCGCGTCCTATCCTGAGGGCTGGTGCGCCGAAACCACCGCGCTCGGCCACTACGTCATGGGTGGCGGCGGCAAGATCACGGAAATCGCCGTGATCGCCGAACGCGTGGCAAAATGCTCGCCCTGCGGCGGCTGCCGGCAGCGGCTGGCCGAATTCTGCCGGCCGGAGACGAAGTTCTATCTCTGCGATGACAGCGGCGTGGTCGAGACCGTGACCATGGGCGAGTTGTTGCCATACGGGTTTGAAGGCGATGTGCTGAAATGAAGGAAGCGCTCGATCACCTCGTCGAAAGGCTGGATGGGCTGGCGCCGACCACCGCCTTGGTGCTGGGGTCAGGGCTTGGCGGGCTCGTCGACCAGGTCGAGGATGCGGTGCGCATCTCCTACGCCGACTTGCCGGGGTTTCCCCGAAGCGGCGTCAGCGGCCATGCCGGCGAGGTGGTGGCGGGGCTCTTTGCCGGCACGCCGGTGCTGATGCTGTCCGGCCGCGCACACTATTACGAGCACGGCAACGCAGCGGCGATGCGGCCGGCGCTGGAAGTGCTCGCCGGCCTCGGCATCTCCAGGCTGATCCTCACCAACGCCGCCGGTTCGGTCGATCCCGGGATGGGGCCGGGCTCGGTAATGCTGATCACCGACCACATCAATTTCTCGGGGTCCAACCCGCTGATCGGCGAACCGAGCGACCGCCGTTTTGTCGGCCTGACCGAAGCCTATGACGCCGATCTCCGCTCCGCCATCGAGCGGGCGGCGAAGGCGACCGGTACCATGCTGCACAAGGGCGTCTATATGTGGTTCTCCGGCCCATGCTTCGAGACGCCCGCCGAGATCCGCATGGCGCGCGTCATGGGCGCCAACGCGGTCGGCATGTCGACGGTGCCGGAGGTCATTCTCGCGCGCTTCCTCGGGCTGCGCGTCGCCGCCTGTTCGGTCGTGACCAACCTTGCCGCTGGCATGACCGGAGCCGAGCTGTCGCACCAGGAGACCAAGGACATGGCGCCGGTCGGCGGTGCGCGGCTGGCGACCATCCTGCAGCGTGTTTTTCAGGACGGGCTTCCGGAGCACAGGGTCGACGCCTGATGCTTCCCCAGGAAATCATCCGCCGCAAGCGCGACGGGCAGAAGCTCTCGGCTGACGAGATCGCGTTCTTCATCGAGGGCCTGACCGCCGGCACCGTTACCGACGCACAGGTCGGCGCCCTCGCCATGGCGGTATTCTTCAACGGGATGAGCCGCGACGAGGCGGTGGCGCTGACTATGGCGATGCGCGATTCCGGCGATGTGCTCGACTGGTCGGATCTGCCCGGCCCGGTCACCGACAAGCATTCGACGGGCGGCGTCGGCGACAATGTCTCCTTGATGCTGGCACCGATCGTCGCTGCCTGCGGCGCCTATGTGCCGATGATTTCCGGCAGGGGTCTGGGCCATACCGGCGGCACGCTGGACAAGATGGATGCGATCCCCGGCTATGTCAGCCAGCCGGATGTTGCGCGCTTCCGCAAGACCGTGCTCGAAACCGGCTGCGCCATCATCGGCCAGACCGCAGACCTCGCACCCGCCGACGCCAGGCTCTACGCGATCCGCGATGTGACGGGAACGGTCGAATCGGTGCCGCTGATCACCGCCTCGATCCTGTCGAAGAAGCTGGCGGCCGGCCTTGGTTCGCTGGTGCTCGACGTCAAGGTCGGCAACGGCGCCTTCATGGAGAAATCGCGCGACGCAACCGCGCTGGCCAACAGCCTGGTCGAGGTCGCCAATGGCGCCGGCCTGAAGGCATCGGCGCTGGTCACCGGCATGAACGAGCCGCTGGCCTCCGCCGCCGGCAATGCGGTCGAGGTGCGCAACGCCGTCGATTTTCTCACCGGCCGCTTTCGCGACCGGCGGCTGGAGGACTTGACGCTGGCGCTGGCCGCCGAGATGCTGCAATCGGCAGGCCTGGTGTCGTCCAACCAGGACGGCCTGCGCCGCGCCGCCGAGACGCTGGCCGGCGGCCGCGCTGCT
This sequence comes from Mesorhizobium sp. M0340, assembly GCF_040321535.1. NCBI lineage: Bacteria > Pseudomonadati > Pseudomonadota > Alphaproteobacteria > Hyphomicrobiales > Phyllobacteriaceae > Mesorhizobium > Mesorhizobium sp. M0340. The sequence goes on from NZ_JAMYRR010000002.1 coordinate 143,279, forward strand.
TCCATCTTCGCGCGCATGGTGGCGGCACTGGGTGGTCCCGCCGACTTTGTCGACAATCCGGAAAAATATCTGCCGAAAGCGGCAACGGAATTCGCGGTCAAGGCGAGCGCGAACGGCTTTGTCTCCGGCATCGCGACGCGCGAGATCGGGCTTGCCGTGGTCGGGCTTGGCGGCGGGCGGACGCGGCCCGACGACAGGATCGATCACGCCGTCGGCATCACCAGACTGTTGCCGATCGGCGCCGAAGTGCGGGCCGGCGAAGCGCTGGCGCTAGTCCATGCCCGCAATACCGGGGATGCCGAAGCGGCCGCGGCCGTCGTGCTTTCGGCCTATATGATCGGCCCTTCCAAACCGGCCACGGAGAAAACCGTCATCCGGCGGATCCTGCCGCGCGGATAGAGCCCATTCCGATGGCATCGGATGGGCTCTACCCTTCTTTGGACCATGATCTTGTCCGACGACCGGTCCCCTTTTCGCTGGCGTGGACCTGCGGTTCGGGATCACGGCCTACTGAACCAGCAGCAGCGTGCCGTCTTCGACCTGGTATTTTTCGAGCCGCTGCAGAAAGCTCATGCCGATCAGGTTGGTGTGCAGCGCCCTGTCGTCGAGCACGACGGCCTCGACGCCCTCGACGGTGATCCTGCCGATCTGCAGCCGATCAATCGTCACCACGGCGGCCTTGATCGCACCGTTGGCGGTGTTGACCTGATGGCTGAAGTCCGTCGGATTGAGCGAGATGCCGATCCTGCGCGCGGTCGAACTGTTGATGGCGACGAGCGTCGCGCCGGTATCGATCATGCCGTCGATCTGTCGGCCGTTCAACTTGAAGACCGACATGAAATGCCCGCGCGCGTCCGCGGTGACGACGACCTTGCGGCCGAGCGGCTGCGGCGTCGCCGGCCTGTCCCGAACGGCGGCGAGATTCAGGTCGGTTTGGGTGTCGGCCGGCCTGGCTCCGATGGCGGATTTCAACAGCCGCTCGATTACCTGTGAATTGGACTGATATACGATCGGCAGCGATGCCGACGTTCCGGCAAACACGCCAAGGATGAGAAGCTTGCGCAGCATGGACCGGCCTTTGTGGTTGCCGATCCTTAGTCCGACATGGTGTTTGCCGCTTTAACGAATGCGGAAACCAGCCGTTTGCGTAAACAGTCGGTAAACGGATCTATTTGGTGCCGTACATGCGGTCGCCGGCATCGCCAAGGCCGGGCATGATGTAGCCCTTCTCGTTGAGCTGGCGGTCGATGGAAGCGGTGAAGACGGGAACATCGGGATGCGCGTGGGTGAACCGCTCAAGGCCCTCTGGTGCCGCCAACAAGCAGAGGAAGCGGATGTTGGTGGCACCGCGGCCTTTCAGCTTGTCGATCGCCGCGATCGCCGAATTGGCGGTCGCCAGCATCGGGTCGACGACGATCACCAGCCGGTCGGCGAGGTCGCCCGGCGCCTTGAAGAAATACTCGACCGCTTCCAGCGTCTCATGGTCGCGGTAGAGGCCGATATGGGCGACACGCGCCGCCGGCACCAGATCGAGCAGGCCTTCGAGCAAGCCGTTGCCGGCGCGCAGCACCGAGGCGAAGACCAGTTTCTTGCCCTCCAGCGTCGGCGCCTCCATCGTCTCGATCGGCGTCTCGATCGTCGTCGTCGTCAGTTCCAGGTTGCGGGTGACCTCGTAGCCGAGCAGCAGCGAGATCTCGCGCAGCAGCCGCCGGAAGCCGGCCGTCGAAGTCTCTTTCTTGCGCATGATGGTCAGCTTGTGCTGGACAAGCGGATGGTCGACGACGGTGACGCCCTTCATGGTGTTCTCCAACTGCGCAAGTGAATGGTGAATGGTGAATAGTGAATAGTGAACTGGTTTGCGAGTCCTTGGTGCGCGGCAAAGCCCGCAGTTGACGGACCGAAGCGCCGGGTGAGCCGTTCACCATTCACCTGCCCTTGGCGCCGAGCCTGCCGAGCAGCGCCGCCTTGGTCTTCCTGTCGACGAAGGCTGCCTCGATAGCCGTCCTGGTGACGGCGGTGAGCGCCTTGTCATCCATCGCAAAATGCTCGGCGGCGATGTCGTATTCGCGTTTCAGCGAGGTCCAGAAATAGGGCGGGTCATCGGAGTTGAGCGTCACCTTGCAGCCCGCCGCCTTCAAGGCGGGAAAGGGATGGTCGGCGAAACTGTCAAAGATTTTCAGCGCGATATTGGAGCCGGGGCAGCATTCGAGCACGACGCCTTCGTCGGCGATGCGCCGCACGAGATCGGGGTTCTCGATGGCGCGCACGCCATGGCCGATGCGAGACGGGCGGATGTGGTCGAGTGCCGCCTCGACGCTCTCCCAGCCCATCAATTCGCCGGCATGCACGGTGATGCCGAGGCCGGCCTCGCGGGCGATCTCGAAGGCCCTGACATAATCTTCCAGATCACCGATCCGCTCGTCGCCGGCGACGCCGAAACCGGTGACCAGCGGATGCCCGCAGCGGGCGGCAAAACGTGCCGCCCGTTCGATCGATTCGACACCGAAATTGCGCACGCCGGTGACGATCATGCGGCCTTCGATGCCGGTCTTCGCCTTGGCGCGGGCCATGCCTTCGCCGAGCGCGTCGGTATAGGCCTTCGGCGACAGCCCGGCCTTGCTTGCATGGTCGGGCGAGGTGAAAACCTCGGAATAGATGGCGCCGTCGCGGGCGAGGCTGGTCAGGTAGTGATCGGCCAGCCGCGCATAGTCTTCTTCGGTGCGGAACAGGTCCGACGAGAAGTCGTAGGCTGCGAGGAAAGAGGTGAAGTCGTGCCACACGAAGGAGCCGTCCTGGATGTAGGGCGAGGCATCCTTGCCGTATTTCTCAGCCTGGCGGAGGACGAGTTCAGGCGCCGCTGCCCCTTCGATGTGGCAGTGCAGTTCTGCTTTCAAAGGCATTCAATTATCCCGTCAGGCTTTTTTTCTTATGACGCAAGTTCCTGTCGGAAGCGTGTGACACTTTTCCGGAACCTGCTTCGAAGCGCGGCCGAACACCGCGCCTTAAACAATAGCGCCCGCACCATCGATCGGCTATGGTCCCGCCGATTTTATGGCGGATCAAAACGATGTCGGTTGAAAGAACCACTGCTGCGGGCGGCATGGAAACCTCCTATGGTTTCAAGCGGGTAGGACCAGGCGACAAGCAGTCCCTGGTCAATGATGTTTTCCACAAGGTGGCGAACCGCTACGACCTGATGAACGACCTGATGTCGGCCGGGTTGCATCGGTTGTGGAAGGACGCCTTGGTCGCCTGGCTCAATCCACCGAAGCGGCCGGGCTGGAGCGTTCTCGACGTTGCCGGCGGCACCGGCGATGTCGCCTTCCGCATCGTCGAGGCGAGCGGCAGGCACGCTCATGCAACGGTTCTCGACATCAACGGCTCGATGCTCGCCGTCGGCCGCGACCGGGCCGAGAAAAAGGGCCTGTCGGCAAATACCGATTTCGTCGAAGCCAATGCCGAGGAACTGCCTTTTGCCGACGCTACTTTCGATGCCTACGCCATCGCTTTCGGCATCCGCAACGTGCCGCGCATCGATGTGGCGCTCGCCGAAGCCTATCGCGTGCTGAAGCCCGGCGGGCGCTTTCTCTGCCTTGAATTCTCCGAGGTCGAGATGCCGCTGCTCGACAAGGTCTACGAAGCATGGTCGTTCAACGCCATCCCGCGGATCGGCAAGGTGGTGACCGGCGATGGCGAGCCATATTCCTATCTGGTCGAATCGATCCGCAAATTTCCCAATCAGCAGAATTTCGCGACGATGATTTCGCGCGCCGGCTTCGAGCGCGTCTCATTCCGCAACTACTCCGGCGGCATCGCCGCGCTCCACTCGGGCTGGAAGCTTTGAAGCTGGCCCGTATCCTTCGTACTCAATGTGCTCTTCGCCGGTCTAGGAAATCGGCGGGGCAAAGCCAGCCATGAGCAGCATCGGCGCTGGTTTCAGGCTCGTGCGGGCCGGCTGGGTGCTGGTCCGCGAGGGTGTCATCGCGGCTTTGCCCGGTGACGAGCTCTTCGGCTTGCCGAAATTCGGCTGGCGCATGGCCCGGCTGTTCACCCGCCGTCACGCGCTTGCCTATGAGCGTGGCGACAGGCTGGCCAAGGCGGTCGTGCGGCTCGGCCCGTCTTACGTCAAGCTCGGCCAGTTCCTGGCGACACGGCCGGATGTCGTTGGAAACGATATCGCGCTTGATCTTGCCATGCTGCAGGACAAGATGCAGACGTTTCCGAAGGCCGAGGCTGTCGCCGCGATAGAGGCCTCGCTCGGACGCAGGGTCGACGAGCTCTATGTCAGTTTTGGCGAGGCCGTCGCCGCCGCCTCGATCGCCCAGGTCCATACCGCCGAAATCCTGCAGAACGGCGTCGTTACCCGGGTGGCGGTGAAGGTCATCCGGCCGGGCGTGCGCCGCCGCTTCTTTCGCGATCTCGAGAGCTATTTTCTCGCCGCCCGGCTGCAGGAAAAATACATCCCGTCGTCGCGCCGGCTGCGGCCCGTCGAGGTGACCGAGACACTGGCCCAGACGACCAAAATCGAAATGGACCTGAGGCTGGAGGCGGCGGCTTTTTCGGAGCTCGGCGAGAATACCAAGGACGATCCCGGCTTCCGTGTGCCGTCGGTCGACTGGGAGCGCACCGGTCGTGACGTGCTGACCATGGAATGGGTCGACGGCATCAAGATGAACGATATTGCCGGCCTAGCCGCCGCTGGCCACGACCTGAAGGCGATTGCCGCCAACCTCGTTCAGTCGTTTCTGCGCCATACGCTGCGTGACGGGTTCTTCCACGCCGACATGCACCCGGGCAACCTGTTCATAGAAGCCGACGGCACCATCGTCGCCGTCGATCTCGGCATTGCCGGCCGGCTCGGCAGAAAGGAGCGCCGGTTCCTCGCCGAAATCCTCTACGGCTTCATCACGCGCGATTACCAGCGCGTCGCCGAAGTTCATTTCGAGGCCGGCTACGTGCCGCGCCAGCACAATGTCGCAGCTTTCGCCCAGGCGATCCGGGCGATCGGCGAACCGATCCACGGCCAGCCGGCCGAGACCATCTCGATGGCCAAGCTGTTGACGCTGCTGTTCGAGGTGACCGACCTATTCGACATGGCGACGCGATCCGAACTGGTGCTGCTGCAGAAGACCATGGTCGTTGTCGAAGGCGTCGCCCGCACCCTCGACCCGGCCTTCAACATGTGGAAGACGTCGGAGCCGGTGGTCAGCGGCTGGATTGCCCGCAATCTCGGCCCGCGCGCGCTGCTGGCCGATGCGCGCGACGGTGCCAGCGCGCTGCTGGCGCTGGCCCGTCAGGCGCCGGACCTCGCAGCCCGTACCGAGCGGCTGTCGCGTGAGATCGACCTGATGGCCGAAAACGGCCTGCGCTTCGACGAGGGGACGGCGGACGCGATCGGCAAAGCCGAGGCGCGCCACACCCGCTCCGGCCGGCTGGCGCTGTGGGTGATCGCGCTGACGCTGGTGTATATCGCCTGGAAGCTGCTCTGATTGCAATGACAGCAGTGCTGTCATTGCAATCACGCCGCTTGTCGCTATGTTAACGGCGAGGAGCTACGCTATGAGCACTATCACAATCCGTAATCTTGATGACGAAGTGAAGCAGGTGCTGCGCGAACGCGCTGCCGCGCGCGGCGTTTCGATGGAGCAGGAAGCGCGGGATGCCCTGCGCAAAGTGACGATCCCCGAGAGCAAGCTCCAGAACGGGGAGTGGCGGCTGAAAGCGTCACGTGACGAGATCTTGGCGCTCGGACGGAAATCAGAATACCCCATTGACCTCAAAGCGCTTACTGATCACATGTGGGATGAGGGACTTCTATGACCGTTGCAGTTGATACGTCTGCGTTAATCGCAATCATCGGCGCAGAGCCGGATGCGGCTGCATTGGTCGATGTTTTCGGCACCTCATCTGCTGTACTGATAAGCACTGCAACACTTCTGGAGGCACATTGTGTGGCGAACCGGTCCGGCGGTGGCATCAACCCCGCCGAACTTCAGGTGCTCATCGACCGCCTCGAACTGACGGTCGTTCCTTTTGATCTGGCGCAGCTCGAGGTCGCACGACTTGCCTACTCTCGGTACGGTCGCGGATCCCGCCATCGTGCTGACCTCAACATGGGCGACTGTTTCGCCTATGCCCTGGCCAAGACCCGAAACCTGCCGCTACTTTTCAAGGGTGACGATTTCATCCATACCGACATCGAATCGGCGCTGAAGCCGGCATGACATTGGACAAGAACTGGCCTCGGGCATGACCCTCTCGGGCAAGCGCATCCTGCTGATCATTGGCGGCGGCATCGCCGCCTACAAGGCGCTCGACCTGATCCGCCGGCTGCGCGAGCGCGGCGCTGCTGTTCGGGTGGTGATGACCGCGGCGGCGCAGGAATTCGTCACCACGCTGGCGGCCGGGGCGCTGTCCGCCGACCATGTTTTTACCGAACTGTTCGACCGGCAGGACGAGCACGATATCGGCCATATCAGGCTGTCGCGCGAGGCCGACCTTGTGGTCGTGGCGCCGGCCACCGCCGACCTGATGGCAAAGCTCGCCAATGGCCATGCCAACGACCTTGCCTCGACCGTGCTCATCGCCACCGACAAGCGAGTTTTGATGGCGCCGGCGATGAACCCGAAAATGTGGGCGCATCCGGCGGTCCGCCGCAACCGTGCGGCGCTGAGCAAGGACGGCGTCGCATTCGTCGGCCCGGCGAAGGGCGAGATGGCCGAGAGCAACGAGGTGGGCGAGGGCCGCATGGCCGAGCCGCTGGAGATCGTCGCCGCGATCGAGGCGCTGCTCGACGGCCGGCCAAAGCCGCTGGCAGGCAGGAAGATCATTGTCACCTCCGGGCCGACGCATGAACCGATCGACCCGGTCCGCTACATTGCCAACCGGTCGTCGGGCAAGCAGGGCCACGCCATTGCGGCGGCGCTAGCCAGGCTCGGCGCCGATGTGCGTCTCGTCTCCGGTCCGGTCGGCATTGCCGATCCGGCCGGCGTCGCCACGCTGCACGTCGAAACGGCCGTCGAGATGAAGGACGCGGTCGAGCAGCTGCTGCCGGCCGACGCGGCAGTGTTCGTCGCGGCTGTCGCCGACTGGCGCACTCAAAGTTCGGCCGGGGAAAAGATCAAGAAGGTGGCGGGCGAGGAGCCGCCGGCGCTGCGGATGGTGGAAAATCCCGATATTCTTGCCGGTGTCGGGCATCACAAAAAGCGGCCGATGCTGGTGGTCGGTTTCGCTGCGGAGACGCAGGATCTGGTCAGGAACGCCGAGGCCAAGCTTACAAAAAAGGGGGCCGATCTTATCGTCGCCAATGATGTCTCGCATGAAGATGGTGCTCCGGGCGTGATGGGCGGCGACCGCAACAAGGTACGGATCGTCTCAAAGGCCGGCGTCGAGGAATGGCCAGAGATGAGCAAGGATGAGGTGGCGACGCGGCTCGCGGCACTGATCGCCGAGCGGCTGAAGACGGTCGTCGTCTAGAGCGGCGGACTTTCATGTGAGTCCATAGCCTGCGGCAGTGAAGTAGTTTCTGCATTCTGTTGGAGAGAAGAGATTGCAGATATCGCCAATGGCCTGCCACAGGGCGTCGATGGTTCTGATGGCCTTTGCGCGCAGATGCGCCTTGAGCTTGGCGAAGGCCATTTCGATCGGGTTGAGATCGGGGCTATAGGGCGGCAGGAAGAGCAGCCATGCGCCTCTGGCCCGGATGGCTGCCTCGGCGGCCGACTCTTGTGGGCAGCGAGATTGTCGAGGATGACCACATCGCCCTTTGCCAGCGTCGGAGCGAGCTGCGTTTCGACGTAGGTGTCGAAGATGCGACGGTTCATCGGCGTGTCGACGACGAAAGGGGCGGTGAGCCCATGGCAGCGCAGCCCGGCGATGAAAGTCTGCGTCTTCCAATGTCCGAACGGTGCCTTTGAGCGCAGCCGTTGGCCCTTCAGGCAGCGACCGCGCAGGCGCGTCATCTTCGTAGTGGTTCCGGTCTCGTCGATAAACACCAGCCGATGTGGCTCAAGCCGCATCCGCGGCTGGCGTTTGGCCCGCCACTGCTGGCGCGCCTTGCTGATGTCGGGTCGATCTTGCTCGCTGGCCAGCAGCGTTTTTTTTGAAGCGGTAGCCGTTCCTGATGAGCCAACGTGAGATCGAGGCCGGAGCCACTTGGACGCCTGTAGCAGTAACCAGCTCGGCGGCAAGCTCCGGCATGGTGATGTCGTCCTTCTCGGCCACACAACCAATCAGGAACGCACGATGGGGGTCGAGCTTGGAATGGCGGCGGCCTCCGCTCGGCTTGGGCACCAGGCTCTCGGTCTTTCGATAGTTCCTCATCAGGATCACGACGAACGAAACCGACACCCCAAAATGTGCCGCCGCCGCACGCCGCGAATGACCAGCCTCGACAAACCGCACAACGCGTTCACGCAAATCGAGCGAATAGGGCTTGGGCATGGCAAATCACCTCCTTAAGGAAGTGAATCACAAACCCGACGTTAGTGGAATCCTTCGCGATTCAACCTGAATGTCCGACGCTCTAGTCAATCTCCCCTGCGAGGGGGGAGATCGGCAGCTTCGCTGGCGGCGCCCCCGAAATCCGCAAGGCGGCAAGGCATCCCAGGATCCCGAGCGGGATAAACGCCAGGAACAGCCAGGCAGCGACGTTTGCCGCGGCCTCGCGGTTCAGGCCCTCTGAAAAGCCGCTGGCGTTGGCTACGATGCCGGTCAATGCCGCACCCACGGCATAGCCGATGCGCTGCATGGTCGGCACGGCGGCCGAGGCGATCGTCTGCTCGCCCTCCCGCGCCGATGCCACGATTACGCGCGTGACGAACGGCCAGGCGATGCCGAAGCCGCCGCCTTGCAACAAGGCACAAAGCAGGATCAGCGGGATCGAGCCCGCCGGCACAGTATAGGCGAAACCGGCAACGCCCGTGGCGATCATCAGCGCACCGCCGACAATGATCAGCCGCTCGCGTTCCGGCGGCGCATTGGCGACGAGGATCGACAGGATCGACCAGGCGATCGATTCGGCGGCGATGATGTAGCCGGTGGTCAGGATCGGGATGCCGTGCAGGCTGGTCAGGAGCAGTGGCCCGTAGACCGCGAACGAGCAGGTCGCCACCGAAAATGCCGCGACCACGGTCATGCCCGCGCCGACCGGCGAGCGCCATGAGAACAGCCGCGACGGGAACAGGCGCGAGCGCGGCTTCAGTGCGTCGATATAGATAAACAGCGCCAGGCCGATCAGGCCGAGGCTGAGCAGCAGCGACGAGCGCAGCAGGGCGATGTCGACGCCGGCGGTGGCGATCAGCACGACGCTAACGGCGAGGCAGCCAAGAGCCGCCAAGGGGAAGGGCGGCGCCGAGCCGCCGGTCGCCTGCGGCCTTGTTGCTTCAGGTGTATCGAGCACAAGGAAGCTTGCCAGCGCCATGGCCGTGCCGCCGAGGGTGAAGACGCCGAAGGCCCAGCGCCAGGACAGCAATTCGGTCATTACCGCGCCGAGCACCGGTCCGCTGAAGGCGGCGACACCCCAGATCGCCGACATGACGCCAAAAAGCTGCGGCCAGATCGCGCGGGCAAACAGCCGCTCGACCGAGACGAAGGCCAGCGACACCAGCGCGCCGCCACCGAGCCCCTCGATCAGGCGGCCGCAGAGGAACAGCGGCATCAAAGGCGCGGTGGCGCAAACCAGCGCGCCGCCGGCATAGAGCATCGCGGCGACCATCATGTTGGTGCGCAGCGCGACATAGCTCACCAGCCGTCCGGCGGCCGCACCGGCAACGATGGCGCCGAGCTCGTAGATCGCCAGCGACCAGCCCACCAGTTGCACGCCGGCGAGCTCGCCGACCATGGCCGGCATGACCGTTGCCACCATCGTTTCGTTGGTGGCGTGCAGCAGGATGCCGAGGCTGATGAAGCAGAAACGCGCCAGATCGCCGCTCGCCCACAGCGCGCGCCAGTCGACCCTGTTTGTGCTTGTCTTGGTCATCCGGCCCCCCCCAGGCTTTCTTAGACGCTGGTCTAAAGTATTGGAGCGTTCTTCACGTCCAAATGAGTACATGCCGCAGTATGGGAGGACTTCTACAACCTCAACCGCAGTTGAGATCAAGCGGCTGTGATCGCCGTTGACGTGGCGGATTTCAAATTGTGCGATGGGGGACGATCACGAAGCGTTGAGATTCTGGTCAGACCGAAGACAAGCAATATTGGATCGCCGCAATCTTCGGTCACGATAATGGCATGAACACAGTTGCCATGCCGTGATCTTCGAGCGCCGCAACTTTGAACATCAGGGCGGCCCATTCTCCGCGGAGTGGGCCTGCCGGAAACTATGAGCCTTCGGCAGCTATTCGCAGGCCGACACCTACGCTCCCCGCCGCTCGGGAGCCATGCTACGCCGCTATTTCAACGAGTGGATCAGATCCAGCGAGGTGACGGCGACCGCCAGGTTGACGCCGGTCTGTGCCTGGACACTGAGCGGCTGCAGCGAAAAGGCGCTGTCGAGGCCGCCGACCAGGAGATTGGCGCCGCCACCGGTGACCACGCTGGCCTCGGCGTTCACGCCATAGTAGCTGCCGGCAAGGTCGCCTTCATCGTGGTTGCGGGTCGCCGCCAGAACCGCCCATACCAGCTGGCCCTGATGCGTCCGGCCGACATCGACGCCGAGCTTGGAAATCACCCCGGTATAGACTTCGGAGGGGCCGCCACGATGTGGACGAAAGACACAGGAAACACCCTTGTTGGAGGTGACGAGATAGGCCGTGCCGCCGTCGATGGTGCAGTCGAGCACGCCGAGCTGGAGCTTGCTGGCGCTGGCGGGAGCGGCAACGACGGTCGTCGCGAGAGCGGCGGCACAAGCGAGTTTCTTGATCATGGCAGGGTCCTTTCGAAATTACCTTGTACAAACGGCTGAGCACGCCGAGCGTTCCGCCGAAAACCTGGCGCCAGCAAGGCAAGGGTAAACGCAGGGTTGTCGGGGCGCGGAAAGGGCCGGCCGATTAACCGGCCGCTCAGCCGGTGCTGGTGCGGGCCAGGCCGTCCTTGGCCGGCTGGTAGGTCGGATTGAGGTGCACGGCCTCGCGGTAGGATTTTGCGGCCCTGGCCTTGTCGCCGCGCCGCTCGTAGATCAACGCCTGGTTGGACCAGGCCTCGGCGTTCTTGCCGTCGAGCTTGATGGCCATGTTGAAGTCGGCGAAGGCATTGTCCTCGTCGTTCATGGCCAGGTAGGAGAGGCCGCGTCCGTTGTAGGGCTCGGAGGCGTCCGGCGCCAACGAAATGGCGGTCGAGAAGTCCTCGATGGCAAAGGCGTGCTGGCCCTGGCTCTGGTAGATCAGGCCGCGATTGTGATAGGCGCGCGCGTCGGTCGTGTCGAGCTGGATGGCCTTCTGGAAATCGTTGAAGGCTTCCTGCACCCGGCCGGCCCTGCGGTAGAGATTGCCGCGGCCGATATAGGCGGCGTCATAGTTGGGATTGATCTGGATCGAGCGGTTGTAGTCGGCAAGCGCGCTCGCCTGGTCGCCGAGGAAGCGCTGGATGAGCGCGCGATTCGAATAGGCCTGGTAAAAATTCGGATTGAGCTGGATGGCGGTGTTGAAGTCCTTCAGCGCCGCCTGGTACTGGCCGCCGCGGCCATAGGCCGAGCCGCGCACATTGTAGGCTTCCGGATCCTCGGGGTTGCGCTGGATCACCGCCGATAGCGAGGAGATGTTCTCGCTCGAGGCTTGCGCCTTGTCGATGTTGTTGAACTCGCCGGTCGGAACGCTCTGGCAGCTGGCAAGCGCCATCCCGGAAAGCAGGGCTGCCGTCAGGGCGAGGCCGCGCCACGCGGTTCTGCGCTCTACGGTAATTGCGTCCATGTCTGCCCTGTCCTTACTGCGCCGTCTGGTCCGTTCCCCCTCCGAACCGGCATCTCTCCCAACCGGTCCTTTCGGACCGGGTCTACATCACAACAAAAAAGGTGGCGGCGATTCCGCATCGCGCCACCCTGGATATCCTTGGAAAAGGACGAAAAATTGGCGTCAGAACCGCGGCGGACGCGGGGCACCGGCACCGGCAGCACCGGCCGCGACCGGACGCGGCGTCATCGGCAGCAGGCCTTCGCGCTGGGCACGCTTGCGGGCCAGCTTGCGGGCGCGGCGGACGGCTTCCGCCTTTTCACGGGCGCGCTTCTCGGAGGGCTTCTCGTAATGTCCGCGCATCTTCATTTCGCGGAAGATGCCTTCGCGCTGCATCTTTTTCTTGAGCGCGCGAAGCGCCTGATCAACATTGTTGTCGCGGACGAGTACCTGCACGGGCAATCCTGTCTTTCGGGTTTGAAATCAACAGGCAAGCGGCCATAGCCACAAGCCTCCGCGGCGCGTTACACCACGAATTGGGGCGGCTGATAGCAGAATCAAGGCGCTCTGTCCACTGCCGATTGAGAGGTGGTGCCGACCCCGAAACGAAAAACCCGCCTCAGCGGCGGGTCGTTGGTCTGAATCAGCACCATACCGAGTTTACTAGCATAGCTGCCGGCACAAAGCAAGAACAAAATTCGCCTTGGGCCAGATAGGCGACGCTACGCCGTGGCCAGGTGGAGCTGCTCGAAACCCTCGAAGAACTCGCCGTAGTCGCAGGTTATCTCCTCGCCGGCGGCGATGTCGCGGGTCGCAGTGGCCCCGCCATATTGCGAAAAGTCGGTGTTCGGTTTGTCGGCGTGGTTCATGAAGCGGCCATTGTCGACCTCATAGATCATGAAGCCCGGCCGGTCCGGACTGGGATAGGCATATCTGTCGAGCAATTCCTTGAGGTGCGGCGGCGCCGTCTCGTATCTTTCCACCGGGATCAGCCGGTCGAAGTCCGGATCGAGCCGCCAGATCTGCGCCCCTTTCCGGATCGGCTCGGCGGCGAACACGCCGACGCCTTCGATTGCGCTTGCGGCGATATAGGTCCTGATCAGCAGCATGTTTCCAACCCATCTTCGAGGAGAAGACGGAATCGTCAAATCGCCGGGAAAAGCAAGACCGGTTTTCAGGCATTGCGGCTGGCGGGCCTCACCGACCGCGAAACGCTTCACGTGCGGGTGATCGAGACGCCGCCGTCGGCGAACAGGGCCGCGCCGGTGGTGAAGCTCGATGCATCGGAAGCCAGATAGAGCGCCGAGCGGGCGATCTCGTCAGGCTCGGCGACGCGCTTCAAGGCATGCAGGTTTTCAACGAAGGCTCGCGATTCAGGGGTCTTGAACGTTGCCGAAGGCGTGTCGGTGCCGCCCGGCAGCAGCGCGTTGACCCGCACGCCTTTGGCGCCGTATTCGGCGGCAAGCACCTGCGTCAATCCGATCAGTCCGGCCTTGCTTGCGGCATAGCTGGTCATGCCGGGCATGCCGACGGTGTGGCCGACGAAGGTGGAGGTGAAGATCAGCGATCCGCCGCCGCGGTCGACCATCGCCGGCACCTGGTATTTTGCGCCCAGAAAGGCGCTGGTCAGGTTGGTGTCGAGCGCCTCGCGCCAGCCCTCCAGCGACAGCTCCGAAACCGGCCCCGTCTTGCCGACCGAACCGGCATTGTTGAAGGCGATGTCCAGCCCGCCGAATTTCTCGACCGCCAGGTCGACCAGGGCCTTCGCGTAGGCTTCGTCGCGGACATCGCCGGCAAGGGCGATGGCCGTGCCATCGGCGTCTTCGATTTCGGCAACCAGCGCGTCAAGCTCCGCCTTGCGGCGGGCAGCGACGACCACCTTGGCTCCTTCCTCCGCAAACAGCTTGGCCGTGGCGCGGCCGATCCCGGAACTGGCGCCTGTGACGATGGCAACTTTGTTGGCAAGTGTGAGCATTTTCCTGCATCCTTTTCGCGCCGGCCCTTGCCGGCAATCGGGATGCTTGGTCGCAAATCGGGGCGGCGCGAGCCACCCGATACGTGCAAGGTGCTTCAGATGTGGTTTGATCGCTCCATCACGTCGCATGCCTTTTTCCACCACGGCGCAAAACGGCAAGCGCCGTCGCAAACAGTGCAAGGCTGGCAGCGCCGTTTCGCTAGTGATACAAGCTCGCGCGCCCGGGGTTGGCTGATCTGCCCGGCCGCCATTTGTGAGGCCTGCGACGTTGAAGAAATACTCGGTATTCGCCATCGCCCGCGAGGCCATGCGCGGCCATAAGGGCTGGGAGGAGCAGTGGTCCTCGCCGGAGCCGAAGAAGGAGTACGACGTCATCATCGTCGGCGCCGGCGGCCACGGCCTGGCCACCGCCTATTATCTCGCCACCGTGCACGGCATCACCAACGTCGCGGTATTGGAAAAAGGCTGGCTCGGCGGCGGCAATACCGGCCGCAACACCACCATCATCCGCTCGAACTATCTCTACGACGAGAGCGCCGGCATCTACGACCATGCGCTGAAGCTGTGGGACGGGCTCAGCCAGGAGCTCAACTACAACGTCATGTATTCGCCGCGCGGCGTCATGATGCTCGCCCATAACATCCACGACATCCAGGTGCTGAAGCGCCACGTCCATGCCAACCGGCTGAACGGCATCGACAATGAATGGCTGACGCCGGAGCAGGCGAAGGAATTCTGCCCGCCGCTCAACATTTCACGCAATGCGCGCTATCCGGTGATGGGCGCCTCCCTGCAGCGCCGTGGCGGCACGGCGCGTCACGATGCGGTCGCCTGGGGCTATGCGCGCGGCGCCTCGGCGCGCGGCGTCCACATCATCCAGAATTGCGAGGTCACCGGCGTCAAGCGGGCGCCGAACGGTGCGGTCACAGGCGTCGAGACGACGCACGGCTTCATCGGCGCCAGGAAGGTCGGCGTGGTCGCCGCCGGCCACTCCTCGGTGATCATGAACATGGCCGGCGTGCGTATGCCGCTGGAAAGCTATCCGCTGCAGGCGCTGGTGTCGGAGCCGGTCAAGCCGGTGGTGCCTTGTGTGGTGATGTCGAACACGGTGCATGCCTATATCTCGCAATCCGACAAGGGCGAACTGGTAATCGGCGCCGGCACCGACCAGTATGTCTCCTATTCGCAGACCGGCGGGCTGCACATTTTGCAACATACGCTCGATGCGATCTGCGAGATGTTCCCGATCTTCACCCGTATGAAGATGCTGCGCTCATGGGGCGGCATCGTCGACGTGACGCCGGACCGTTCGCCGATCCTGGCCAAGACGCCGGTGCCCGGCCTCTATGTCAATTGCGGCTGGGGCACGGGCGGTTTCAAGGCGACGCCGGGTTCGGGCCATGTCTTTGCCCATACCATCGCCAGGGACGATCCGCACCCGATCAACGCGCCCTTCACCATCGAGCGCTTCCGCACCGGCCGCCTCATCGACGAGGCGGCGGCGGCAGCGGTGGCGCACTGATGATGACCGAGATGGCCGTCGCCATGCCGCTGATGCTCGCCGGCGAGCAAGGCCTGTTCCATTTTCCGTCGCCGGACGAGGTGCGCACGCAGCCGATCAGCCGCGCCGAAAACGAGACCGAATGGCCGTTTTCCGTCGACGACGGCATTCTGGCCTGCGTCTGGAGCGGCGGACAAAGGGTCGTCTCGTTTCTTGAAGGCCGGCCGGCGGATCTGGACAACGACGAGCCGTTCGAGCCGCGCGTCGTCATCGTCACGGTCGATCCGGTCCTGCTGACGATCGGCAACATGGCCAACCGCGACCTCTTCAGCCCTGCGGCAAGCATCGAGGAGCGCATCCGGCTGGTCGCGCCCTTCGTGACCTTGGGCCAGAGGCTTTGCGACCAACCGGCCGGCGCCCGCGTCGGCCACGGCGAATTGTAGGACCAACCATGCTTCTCATCCGCTGCCCCTATTGCGAGGAAGAGCGTCCGGAGCTCGAATTCCGCAACGCCGGCGAGGCGCATATTGCGCGTTCCCCAAACATCGCCGGCGAGAGCGACGACGATTTCGAAAAGTTCTTCTTCATCCGCTCAAATCCCAAGGGCATCATCTATGAGCGCTGGCGGCACATGCACGGCTGCGCGCGGTTCTTCAACGCCGTGCGCGACACCGTCAGCGACAGGTTCCTGATGACCTACAAGGCCGGCGAGCCGAAGCCCGTAAAGCTGCCGGGAGCCACCAAATGAGCGCGACATTCCGCATTGCCGGCGCCGGACGGCTCAAACAGGCAAAGATAGCTGGCTTCAGCTTCGATGGCCGTCCCTATACCGGTATCGAGGGCGACACGCTGGCCTCGGCGCTGCTTGCCAATGGCGTCCATCTTGTCGGCCGGTCGTTCAAGTATCACCGGCCGCGCGGCTTTCTGTCGGCCGGCGCCGAAGAGCCGAACGCGCTGGTCGAGATCAAACGCGACGCGGCACGCAAGACGCCGAACGTCCGAGCTACGGTGCAGGAGCTCTATGACGGGCTGACCGCACAGTCACAGAACCGCTGGCCGTCGCTCGCCTTCGACGTCGGCGCCGTCAGCAGTATCGCCTCGCCGATGCTTTCGGCCGGCTTCTACTACAAGACGTTCATGTGGCCGAAGACTGCGTGGAAAAACCTCTACGAACCAAAGATTAGGGCCGCCGCCGGCCTTGGCGTCGCTCCCGACCAGCCGGACCCCGACCATTATTCGGCGCGCTTCGCCCACTGCGATGTGCTGGTGCTGGGCGGCGGTGCCGCGGGTATCGCCGCGGCATTGGCCGCGGCTGAAACCGGGGCGCGTGTCATCCTTGCCGACGAGCAGGCGGAATTCGGCGGCAGCCTTCATTTCGAGAGCGGCGCCAGGATCGATGGCCAGGACGGTTTTGCCTGGGCGCAGTCCGCCGTCGCCAAGTTGAAGTCGATGGACAATGTCCGCGTGCTGCCGCGCACCACGGCGTTCGGCTATTACGCGCAGAATTTCGTCGGGCTGGTCGAGCGCGTCAGCGACCATCTGCAGAACCCCGGCCGCGACCTGCCGCGCGAGCGGCTGTGGCAGGTTCGTGCCAAACGGGTGGTGCTGGCGACCGGCGCCATCGAGCGGCACATGGTGTTTGCCGAAAACGACCGCCCCGGCATCATGCTGGCGTCGGCGGCGCGCACCTATCTCAACCATTACGGCGTCGCCGTCGGCAGGAATGTCGGCGTCTACACGGCAAACGATTCCGCCTACGCGGCGGCGATCGACCTGAAAAAGGCCGGCATCAACGTGGCGGCGATCATCGATCTGCGCGACAACCCGACCGGGCCGGTGATCGACGAGGCGAGGGCGCTCGGCATCGAGGTCAATTTCGGCCGCGCGGTGATACGCGCCGGCGGCAAATTGCGGGTGTCGTCGATGACCGTGCAGCCGAAGAATGGCGGCGGCGAACGCACCATACCGGTCGACGCGATCCTGATGTCGGCCGGCTGGACGCCGTCGGTGCACCTGTTCTCGCAATCACGCGGCAAGGTCGCCTTCAACGACGAGACCAAGCGCTTTGTGCCCGGAATTTATGCGCAGGACTGCGTCTCGGTCGGCGCCTGCAACGGCACCGACGGGCTGTCGGCGACCATCGACGAAGCCTACGCCGCCGGCGCCAAGGCGGCCAAGGACGCCGGCAGCAGGCCGGCCAAGGGCACCAAGCCGAAGGTCGACGCCGGCGAAAGCTGGTCGCGCGGCATGCTGGGTGCAGCACCCGGTGCCGGCGCCGACACGACGGTGAAGGCGTTCGTCGACTTCCAGAACGACGTCACCGCCAAGGACATCCGCCAGGCAGTGCATGAGGGCATGCGCTCGATAGAGCACGTCAAACGCTTCACCACCAATGGCATGGCGACCGACCAGGGCAAGACCTCCAACATGCACGGCCTGGCGATTGCCGCCGAGACGTTGGGCAAGCCGATCCCGCAGGTCGGGCTGACGACGTTCCGCGCGCCCTATACGCCGGTGACATTCGGCTCGATCGTCGGTCACGCGCGGGGTTCCCTGTTCGACCCGACCCGCAAGACGGCGATCCATCCCTGGGCCGAGCGCCAGGGCGCTGTATTCGAGGATGTCGGTCAGTGGAAGCGCGCCTGGTATTTCCCGAAGCCGGGCGAGGACATACATGCCGCCGTCGACCGCGAATGCGTCACGGTGCGCAAGACGGCCGGCCTGTTCGACGCCTCGACGCTGGGCAAGATCGAGGTGGTCGGGCCGGATGCGGCCAAATTCATGGAACTGCTCTACACCAATCCATGGGAAAAGCTCGAGCCCGGCCGCTGCCGTTATGGCATCATGCTGCGTGAGGACGGCTTCATCTATGACGACGGTGTCGTCGGCAGGCTTGCCCCCGACCGTTTCCATGTGACGACGACGACCGGCGGTGCGCCTCGGGTCATGAACCATATGGAAGACTATCTCCAGACCGAGTTCCCGCATCTTAACGTCTGGCTGACCTCGATCACCGAGCAATGGGCGGTGATTGCCGTGCAGGGACCGAAGTCTCGCGACATCATTGCGCCGCTGGTCGAGGGCATCGACATGTCGGATGAGGCGCTGCCGCATATGTCGGTGCGCGAAGGCCGGATTTGCGGCGTGCCGACCAGGCTGTTTCGCATGTCGTTCAGCGGTGAGCGCGGCTTCGAGGTCAACGTGCCGGCCGACTACGGCGAAGCGGTCTGGGAAGCGTTGTGGGCCGAGGGCCAGAAGCATGGCGCCTGTGCCTATGGCACAGAGTCTATGCATGTGCTGCGCGCCGAAAAGGGCTACATCATCGTCGGCCAGGATACCGACGGCACGGTGACGCCGAACGACGCCGGGCTCGACTGGGCGGTCGGCAAGAAGAAGACCGACTTCGTCGGCATTCGCGGCATGGCGCGGCCGGATCTGGTCGCCAAGGGCCGCAAGCAGCTTGTCGGCCTGAAGACCAGGGATCCCAAGGTGGTGCTGGAGGAGGGCGCGCAGATCGTCGCGGACCCGAAGCAGGCAATCCCGATGAAGATGATTGGCCATGTCACGTCGAGCTATTGGTCGCAAAATTGCGGCCGCTCGATCGCGCTGGGGCTGGTCGCCGGCGGCCGCGATCGCACGGGCGAGACGCTCTATGTGCCGATGCCGAACGGGGTGGTCGAGGTGGAGGTCACCGGCATGGTGTTCTTCGATGAGAAGGGGGAGCGCCTCAATGGCTAAGGCCGCCGTGAAAACCAACGCCGCCGGACCCTCAGTCGAGCGCCGTCCGGCTCTCGCCGGCCAGTCGCTTTCCGCCGCCGGCGTTACACTTGCCGTGCTGCCGCCGGCCGAGCGCATATCGTTGCGCGCGCCGGAAGCCTCGATTGCGGCACTTTCGAAAGCGCTCGGCGTCGTCCTGCCGCAAAGGCCGAAAACCTCGGCGGCAAAGGCCGGACGCACGGCCTTGTGGCTCGGGCCGGACGAATGGCTGGTCATTGACGAGAACGGAAAAGATCCGCTCGCCGACTGCGCCAGCATTTCCGTACTGCATTCGGCGGTCGGCATCTCGCACCGCAACGTCGCCATATCGGTTATCGGTCCGGCTGCCGCGGCGACGATCAATGCCGGCTGCCCGCAGGATCTGTCGCTCGACGCCTTTCCGGTCGGGGCGGCGTCGCGTAGCATTCTCGGCAAGGTCGAAATTGTGCTGTTGCGCACGGCGGCCGACGCGTTCCGCGTCGAATGCTGGCGTTCCTTTTCCGATTATGTCTTTACTTTTCTGTCCGAGGCAGCGCGCGACGCGGCAGCATAGGCATGTTCGCCGCGCCTGACCGTTCTGCGACAGCGAGCCGAGGGAGAATGCAAATGCCGCCGAACTCCGCGCCGAAGTCGCCGGTCAAGACGCCGGCCGTGCGCTCTTTTGAAGACGAGCAGCGCACTGGGACGGATATCGAAGAGGAACTCGAGGAAGGCCTCGAGGATACATTCCCGGCCAGCGATCCGGTGTCGATCACCGGAACGGCCATTCCCGGCGCACCAGCAAGACCCGGCAAGCGTAAAAACGTGGCGGGACAGAAGCGTAAGAAGTGATCTGCACGCCGCGATAAAGCAGGGCTGAAGCAGACAAGATCGGCGGCCGGAAATTCCTGCCGCCCTTTCGGTTCATCACCGCGTATTGTCGCCCGACCGGCTCAGAAGCTGCTTGGCACGATCCACGGGTCGATGCCGATGCCGAGCCTCGGGCCCTTGCTGCCGGCCTTGTGGGCCGCGGCGTCCGCCTTTTCAAGCGATCCGGTCGGCGCGCAATCGAGCTTTACATCGGCCTTGGTGTCGATGCAGGCCGCTTCTTGCTTGGCTGGCTGACTGCTGCCGGCAAATGCGGCGCCAGAGAGCGCCAGCAGGGCGGCGAGCATGAGAATTGCCTTTTTCATCGTCGGTCTCCGGTTCAGCTATTGAATTTCTCGTACGTGTACGGACTTGTGTACGGATACGCCCTGGACTCCCTGTGTTCAAGCAAAATCGTACGCGTACGGAGAATTGCCGAACGCTCGGCACCGCAGCGCAGATCGTTCGGAGAAGACCCTGCAGATCGGGAGGAGCGCCGCTCTTCAGGAGTTGACCGGCGGCGTGAGCGGCGCAATCTCGTGCGCGGCGATGGCTTCGAGCATGATGTCGCCGATCCGCGTGATGAACGTCGTCTGGTCGCCGAACGGGTAGAACGGGAAGGTGATCAGCAGCGAGATGGCGCCGTGGCCGACCGCCCACAGCATGGTGGCGATGGCGCGTGGATCGCCTTTGAGCCTGCCGGCGGCAACGCAGGCTTCGACCCTCGCGATCAGCACTTTCATCGCCGGGTTGCCGCTCTCCATTTCGGCGAAGGTCTTTCCGGCTGGCGGCCTGACTTTTTCGGTCATGAAGACGGTGCGGTATTCGTTGGGATTTTCCAGCCCAAAGGCGGCGTATTCGACAAGTACCGCCTTGAGCGCCTCGATCGGGTCGTCGGCCGTATGATTTGCGATGCGCCTGGCCAAGGTCTCGAATGCATCCTCGGCCAGCGCGAACAGGATGTCCTGCTTGTCGGCGAAATAGGAATAGACCGACATCGGCGCATAGCCAACGCGCTCGGCGAGCTTGCGGATGGTGAGGCCGTTATAGCCTTCTTCCTGGACAAGCTTGTGCGCGGCGTCGACCAGTTCGGAACGCAGTTCGGCCTTTTGTTTTTCGCGGCGCTCCTGGACGCTTAGCTGCAACTTTCTACTGCCTTATGACCGATGGCCGGATGCAGCATATATACGCTGTACGGCGTCGGGCAAGGGTGGCACGAAGCAGAAGCTTGACTGTCGCAATACCCATGTAACCCGGCAATAAAGCCGGCAACATCGGACTGTTACAGACAAAGACTAATTCGCGGCTCTGCAAGAATTTCGTTTCGGGAGGCCGTTATGACCGGAACTGAGCTCTCGTCCGGCGTGCCGGACGTGGACCCGCTTTCCCATCGCGCCAGGATGGCGCTCAGGCGCGTCGTCATGGTCGCATGGCTGGCGATCGCGCTCGGCTTTGCCATGGAAGCTCTCATTCTGACCGTCAGATTTGCGGCAGGTGCCTACCCCGCGACGACGCAGGTTCTGATCGAACTGGCGCAAGGCGTGACCTGGTCGTTCTTCGTCTGCGCCGGCGTCAGCCTCGGCACGGCACTCACCAAAGTGCGAGCCTCACTCGGCGGCTTGATCAGCGCGATTTCAGCGCCACTGGCGATGGGCATCGCCAAAGGGACGCAAAAGGTCATGGTCAGCGCGCTGGACGCGGCGGCAAAGCCGGCCATCCTGTCGCTCACGACGCTCGGTGTGCTGCGGGCGATCGAATACGGGCTGCTCGGCTGGATACTGGCGTCGCTGGCATCGAAGGAAGAACCGCGTCCGCTCCATTTCGCGCTGGCAGGCGCCCTGATAGGCGCGGTATTCGGCGGCGGCATCACGGTGCTGACGATCGAGACGGCCGCGGCAAATGACGCTGCTCTCGCACTGCCGCAGGCGATCGCAACCGGCCTCAACGAGATCGTGTTTCCAATCGGTTGCTCACTGGTCGTCTACATTGCGCTGCAGGTCAGCCGTCACATGAAGTACGTCGCGGCCGAAGCCAAATAGATTTAGGTCCCCAGGCGTTGGATACCTCAAACCGCTTCCGGTTGGCGTTCGATCAGCGTCAGCGTCAGCCAGCGCGCGGTCAGCGCCGGTTTTTTCGAGCCCTCGATCTCGATCGTCACGTCGTGCGCCGTCTGCACCCACCCCGACGGCCTGACCTTGACGTCGGCCAGCACGAAACGGGTGCGGATACGCGAGCCGGTCTTCACCGGCGCCAGGAAGCGTAGCGAATCGAAGCCGTGATTGACGCCCATCTTGCTGTTTTCCAGCGGCGGCATGGTTTCGAAGGTCATCGCCGACAACAGCGAAAGCGACAGGAAGCCATGCGCGATGGTGCCGCCGAACGGCGTTTCGCGGCTGGCGCGTTCAGGATCGCAATGGATGAACTGATGGTCGTCGGTGGCATCGGCGAACTGGTCGATCATGCGCTGGGTGACGACCCGCCATGGCGACACGCCGACTTCCTTGCCGACGTTGGCCAGAAGCACATCGAGACTGATCGGTTCCACGCTGATGTCCTCCATCTTCACCCCCGGCATTTCACTCGCCGGATGGCGTGCGTCTCATTCCTTGAATAATGTCAGCCCGTGTTGCACCGACTGCCCGCCATCGATCGGCAGGATGGCGCCGGTGACATAGCTACCGGCACGGCTGCACAAATAGAGCGTTGCGCCGGCAATGTCATCCGGTGCGCCGATGCGGCCGATCGGAACATGGTTGCCGACATGTCTTACCTGGTCCTCGGTGCCGGTGGCGAAGGCCGTCATCCGGCTCCGGAAAGGGCCAGGCGCAAAGGCGTTGACGGTGATGCGGCGGGCGGCGAATTCGCTCGCCAGGATGCGCGTCAAGTGGTGAACCGCGGCCTTCGAGGCCGAGTAGGAGTAGGCATCTTCGGCCAAAGGCTGCGTGCCCATCACCGATCCGAGGTTGATCACCCGGGCCGGGTCGGCATCGCTGGCGGCGGCTTCGAGCAGAGGCAGCAATTCGCGCGTCAGGTGGAAGACCGCCGTGACATTGACGCCGAACACCTTGGCCCAGGCATGGTAGGGAAAGCTTTCCAGCGGCGCGCCCCAGGAGATGCCGGCATTGTTGACCAGGATATGCAGCCGCTCCGTCCGCGCCCTGACCTCGGCCACAAGGGCCGCAATGGCGGCCTCGCTGGAGACGTCGGCGGCGAAACCCTCGGCCCGGCCGGATGCGCCAAGGCCGTTCAGTTCGCCGGCAACCCCGACGCAATCCTCGCCCTTGCGCGAGGCGATCATCACGGTGGCGCCGGCCTTGACCAGAGCGGTCGCCGCCATGCGCCCGATGCCGGTCGCGGCGCCGGTGACCAGCGCCGTCTTGCCGGCGACTGAGAACAGCTCGTCCAGATAACTCATCGATTTCCTCCGCGCAGTTCACCGCTGTTTGACTGATGGTTCAAGGAGCGGCTTCGCATCGACAAGGCTAGCCGAACTACGATTGTCCTTGCCACGCCAAAAGTATCCGGACTGCGGCGATGGCACGGTTTGCGGCTGAATGGTTAAGCCCGAACGGCAAGGTGGTCATTCGGCCGTGACATGGGTCGGATGAATGATGCAGCCGTCCCTCTAAGCGAGCACCTTGACCCCAGCGGTTCATTTCGCGCGTGAAGCAAGTCGTCATTACTCCTCCGCCAAGCCGCAGGCGGGTCTTGATGACGTGGGACGGTGGCCGAGCGATAGGGCAGGACTGACATTCGTTCGTGGACTGGAGCTATGCTTTCCCGGGGGAGCTGTGGGTAAGAAACAACGCATCGTCCTACTGGCAGCTGTTTTGGCGTCTGCCTTTGGCGTTTTGTTGCTGATCCTGATCCTGCAGATGGTCAGTTTTTTGGTTGATTAGGCACGGCCAGGAGCGTGCTTTCCAAAAGCCTGCGCTACCGCAGGCTTTCCAGCTCGCGGATGCGTTTGGCGCCGTCGGCCTCGAGCTGCCTTGTGACGGCGCCGATCAGCGCTTCGGCAACGACGAAAAGGGCGGCGGATGAGTCCCAGGCCGAAGGCACTGCGGTGCGCCCGGCGATGACGTGGCGGGCGAAGCGGGCGATCGGCGACAGCCACTGGTCGGTAAACAGCACGATCTGCACGCCGCGCTGGTTGGCGGTCTCGGCAAAGCGGACGAGGCTGTCCTGATAGCGCCTGATATCGAAGATCACCAGCACGTCTCGCTTGCCCATGTCGATCAGCCGGTCGCGCCAGACGCTTTCCTGGCCGGCGAGATGGAAGACGTTGGGTTTGATGATAGCAAGGTGGGCCGCCATATAGCGCGCCAGCGGATCGGTGAAGCGGCCGCCGATCAGGAATGTCTTGCCGCGCCGGTCGGCCAGCTTGGCGACGATGTCGGCAAGCTGCTTGTCCGAGAGATGCCGGAATGTCTCGCGCATATTGTCGAGCGTTGCCTCCAGCATCGGCGAGACGGCGCTGGCGCCCTGCGATGGCGGATTGAGCGTGCGCGAGGCCGGCGACTGCAATTGCGCCGCCAGCTCGTCTTGCAGCGTCGACTGGAATTCCGGATAGTTCTGGAAGCCGAGCCGGGCGACGAAACGCAGGATCGTCGGCGACGACACGCCGGCGGCAGCCGAGAATTCGGCGACCGTCTTCAGCCCGATCAGCGGATAGCTGGCGATCAGTGTTTGTGCAGCGCGCCGCTCGCCGGCCGGCATGGCGCCGATGCGGTCGGAGATCAGTTCGGCAATGCTGGAAACCATGTTTTCCCCCACCCTGGCCGTGCCGTTACCGCATTATTGAAATCGCGTTTGACAAAGCCGGCCAAACTGTATGAAATCATCCGCAGGGACGCAATGAGGCAAAATACGTAACATACGATACAGCGCTCCCCGGGGACAGCAGACAATGGAGACAGCACGGCCCGCCAGCCTTGCATCGCCTGAAACCGTAAGGGTGACGAACCCTGGCGGATCGAGCCCTTTCGTGCTGACCTGCGACCACGCCTCAAACTTCCTGCCACCGGAATTCGGAACGCTCGGCCTTGCCGCCGAGGATCTTTCCCGCCACATCGCCTGGGATCCCGGCGCCTTGCCGGTGGCGCGCCGCATGGCCGAGGCACTCGATGCGACGCTGGTCGAGACCTGCATCTCGCGGCTCGTTATCGACTGCAACCGGCCGCTCGACGCGCCGGACCTGATAGTGACGGTCAGCGCCAGCGAAAAAACCGTGGTCCCGGCCAACCAGGGACTTTCGGCCGACCAGCGGGAGGCGCGCATCGCGCTGGCGTGGCGACCGTTTCACGAGCGGATCGCGACGATCATCGACGAACGCCAGGCGGCCGGGCGGGAGACCAGGCTGGTCTCGATCCATTCCTTCACGCCGCTCTATAAAGGCAAAAGCCGGCCGTGGCACATCGGCATCATCCATGACGAGGACCGCCGGCTGGCGGTGCCGCTGATCGCGGCGCTGCAGCAGCTTGCCGGCGTCACCGTCGGCGTCAATGAACCCTATTCGCCGGCCGACCGGGTCTATTTCACGCTGGAACGCCATGCGCGCTCGCGCGGGCTGCCTTGCGCGATGATCGAAATCCGCAACGACGAGATCGCCGGCGCAGCCGGGCAGCGGAAATGGGCGGATTTGCTCGCGAGTATTTTTCTCAATCTGGAGCCCGAGGCGGCCAAGGCCTCCAGACCAAGCGCAGTCGGAAAGTCAGTTCAATCGGCCAGCTAAGAAACCAAAAGGGGACTAAAAATGGCAGCATCGGGCTACACTGAAGTTGACAAGGCGGAGGACGTAAAGGTTCTCCACAATATGGGCTATGCCCAGGAACTGGAGCGGCGCCTCAGTCGCTTTTCAAATTTCGCGGTCTCCTTTTCGATCATCTGCATCCTGTCCGGCGGCATCAACTCGCTGGCGCAGGCAACCTCCGGCTCCGGCGGCATCGGCATCGGCATTGGCTGGCTGGTCGGCTGTTTCGTTTCGCTGACCTTCGCTGTAGCGATGTCGCAGATCAGCTCGGCCTATCCGACCGCCGGCGGCCTCTATCATTGGGGCTCGATCCTCGGCAATCGCGGCACCGGCTGGGTGACGGCCTGGCTCAACCTGCTCGGGCTGATCACCGTGCTCGGCGCCATCAATGTCGGCACTTGGACGTTTTTCCTCGGCGCCTTCGGACCGGCGCTCGGCATCGAGGGTACGCTGACCAACCAGATGATCTTCCTGGTCATCATCACGGGCGCCCAGGCACTGATCAACCACCTCGGCATCAAGCTGACGGCCAAGCTGACCGACTTCTCGGGCTATCTGATCTTCTTCGGCTCGATCCTCATCGCGGTCGTCTGCCTGATCTCGGCCGAAACCTGGGATTTCAGCCGGCTGTTCACCTTCCACAATTATTCCGGCGATGCCGGGGCCGGTGTGTGGCCGTCGGTATCCAATGCCTGGGTGTTCGCGCTTGGCCTGCTGCTGCCGATCTATACGATCACCGGCTACGATGCGTCCGCGCATACTTCCGAGGAGACAATCAAGGCGGCGAGCTCCGTGCCGCGCGCCATGGTCATGTCGGTGATCTGGTCGGCCGTCTTCGGTTATCTGTTCCTCGCAGCCTTCGTGCTGATGATCCCGAACATGGACGATGCGGCCAAGCAGGGCTGGAACGTGTTCTTCTGGGCCTTCGACCAGCGCGTCAGCCCGGGCGTCAAGGAGTTCGTCTACCTCGTCGTCTTCCTGGCACAGCTGCTTTGCGGCCTCGCCACCGTCACCTCCGCTTCGCGTATGATCTTCGCCTTCTCGCGGGACGGCGGCCTGCCGGGTTCCTCGGCACTGGCCAAGGTCAGCCCGACCTACCGCACGCCGGTGGCGGCGATCTGGACGGCGTCGATCCTGTCCGTCCTGTTTGTCTGGGGCTCGACGCTGGTTTCAGTCGCAGGCACCTCGGCGTACACCATCGTCGTGTCGTGCACCGTCATCTTCCTGTTCCTCTCCTTCACCGTGCCGATCGTGCTCGGCATGCTGGCCTGGGGAACGCCGAAATGGGACAAGATGGGGCCGTGGAATATGGGGCGCGCCATTTTCATGCTGTTCGGCGTGCTTTCGATCCTGTCGATGCTCCTGATCTTCGTCATCGGCATCCAGCCGCCGAACGACTGGGCGCTCTACATCACCGTCGGCTTCTTCATCCTGACGGCGATCGTCTGGTTTGCCTTCGAGCGCAACCGCTTCCAGGGCCCGCCGCTCGGCGACATCATCGCGGCGCGCCAGGCAGCGATCAAGGCTGCGGAACAGGCCGTCGGCGAAACCGGCCACTGAGGCAAGTCCTCCAGCTATGGCCGGCGCTTTGCCGGCCATAGCTTCCCACATCTTCAAAGTGGTCTTTTTTACAGGCCCGAAACGACAAGCGCTGGAGTGCCAAAGGAATGGCCGGAAATTTCTCCTTCGATCAGTTGAAGCAAGCGGTCTCCAGCGGAGAGGTCGACACCGTGCTGGCCTGCATCGTCGACATGCAGGGACGGCTTGCGGGAAAGCGGTTCCTAGCCCGGTATTTCGTCGATTCCGCGCATGACGAGACGCATGGCTGCAACTACCTGCTGGCTGCCGACATCGATATGGAACCGGTGCCCGGCTACAAGGCGGCGAGCTGGTCGAAGGGCTATGGCGATTTCGTCATGAAGCCGGACCTTGCGACGCTGCGGCGTATCCCCTGGCTGGAGAAGACAGCGCTGGTGATCTGCGACGTGCTCGACCACCATACCCATGACGACCTGGCGCATTCGCCGCGCGCTATGCTGAAGAAGCAGGTCAAGCGGCTGCAGGAACGTGGCTATATCGGCTATTTCGCATCCGAGCTCGAATTCTATCTGTTCAGCGAAACCTATGATTCCGCCCGCAAGAAGCACTGGCAGGGCCTCGAGACGGCATCACCCTACGTCGGCGACTACCAGATCGGCATCACCACCAAGGAAGAAGGCGTCATGCGCCGGCTGCGCAACGAGATGGAGGCGGCCGGCATCCCGATCGAGAATTCGAAGGGCGAGTGGGGGCCAGGCCAGGAAGAGATCAATGTCCGCTACGCCGAGGCGCTCGACATGGCCGACCGCCACGTCATCCTGAAGAACGGCGCCAAGGAAATCGCCGAGTCCGAAGGCAAGGCGATCTCGTTCATGGCCAAGTACAATTACGGGCTCGCCGGCAATTCCAGCCACGTCCATAATTCGCTGTGGAGCGCCGACGGCAAGACGCCATTATTCTACGACAAAAATGCCGAGTGGACGCTGTCGACACTCGGCCAGCAATGGGCGGCCGGCCAGCTCAAATATGCCAAGGAATTCACCTGGTTCCTGGCGCCCTACATCAATTCCTACAAGCGCTTCCAGGCCGGCACCTTTGCGCCGACCAAGATCATGTGGAGCGAGGACAACCGCACCGCCGGCTTCCGTCTTTGCGGCGAGGGCACCAAGGGCATCCGCATGGAATGCCGCATCGGCGGCGCCGACCTCAATCCTTATCTCGCCTTCGCGGCACTGATCGCGGCCGGGCTTGCCGGCATCGATGAAAAGCTTGAACTGCAGAAGCCCTTCGTCGGCGACGCCTACCAGGCCTCGCAGCTGCCTGAAATTCCAAAGACACTGCGCGACGCCACCGCAACGCTGGCGGAATCGAAGATGCTGAGGCACGCGCTCGGCGATGATGTGCTGGAGCATTACATCCACACGGCACACTGGGAACAGTTCGAGTACGACCGCCGGATTACGGACTGGGAACTGCACAGGGGGTTCGAGCGGTATTGAATGGCTGGCAATGTCGGCGCCGCCCGCCCCTCACCTTTACCCTCTCGTGAAGAACGGGGAGAGGGGGTCGCCAGCGCTGGAGCTTGTCCCTTCTCCGTCACTATAGGCGGAAAGGTGCCGGCAGGCGGATGAGGGCGGCGTGACCAACGATAATTATTGTAGAATGCGAGGACCCAAGGCATGACCGAAACCGTGAAGATAAAATCCCCCGTCGACGGTTCGATCTATGCCGAACGGCCTCTTGCCACCGACCCGGCGATCGGTGCCGCGGTTGAGCGCGCCAAGGCGGCGCAGGAGAAGTGGGCGCAGACGCCGGTCGTCGAGCGCGGCAAATACATGCTTGCCATGCTTGAAGCGCTGGTGGCCATGACCGGCGAGATCGTGCCGGAGATCGCCTGGCAGATGGGCAGGCCGGTGCGCTATGGCGGCGAGTTCGGCGGCGTCAGGGAACGCGTCAGCTACATGGTCGAGATCGCCGAGGCGGCCTTGAAGCCGGTCATGGCCTCCAACCCGAAGGACGGCTTTCGCCGTTATGTGAAGAAGGTGCCACTCGGCGTGGTCATGGTGATCGCGCCTTGGAACTATCCCTATCTCACCGCCGTCAACACCATCGTCCCGGCGCTGATGGCCGGAAGCGCCGTCATCCTCAAGCACGCGGCGCAGACGCTGCTGGTCGGCGAACGTTTTCAGCAGGCGTTTGACACAGCAGGCCTGCCCAAGGGCCTGTTCCAGAACCTTGTCATGAACCACGCGCAGACCGAAAGGCTGCTCGGCTCCGGCAAGATCGACCATGTCAACTTCACCGGCTCGGTCGCCGGCGGCCGCGCCATTGAAAAGGCCACCGCGGGCACCTTCATGACGCTCGGCCTCGAACTCGGCGGCAAGGATCCGGCCTATGTGCTGCCGGACGCCAAGATGGACCATGCCGTTGCCAATCTGGTCGACGGCGCCTTCTACAATTCCGGCCAGTGCTGCTGCGGCATCGAGCGCGTCTATGTCCACGAGAAGGTCTACGATGAATTCGTCGAGGGCTTCATTGCCGAGACCAGGAACTACGTCGTCGGCAATCCGCTCGACCAGGCGACCACCATGGGGCCGATGGCGCAGGCGCGCTTCGCCGACCTGATCCGCGAGCAGAAGGCCGAGGCGTTGCGCAAGGGCGCCAGGGCACACATCAATATGAAGGTGGCCAACGACAGGCAAGGTTCGCCCTATCTGGCGCCGGAAGTGCTGACCCAGGTCGACCACCAGA
Source organism: Mesorhizobium sp. M0340 (assembly GCF_040321535.1). Lineage (NCBI taxonomy): Bacteria > Pseudomonadati > Pseudomonadota > Alphaproteobacteria > Hyphomicrobiales > Phyllobacteriaceae > Mesorhizobium > Mesorhizobium sp. M0340. Next base: position 173,221 of record NZ_JAMYRR010000002.1, read on the forward strand.
TGAGCGTCATGCGCGAGGAAAGCTTTGGGCCGATCGTCGGCATCATGAAGGTGCGCAACGACGAGGAAGCGATCGCGCTGATGAACGACAGCCCCTATGGGCTGACGGCCTCTATCTGGACGCGCGACATTGAGCATGCGACGGCGATCGGCGATCGTGTCGAGACCGGCACCGTGTTCATGAACCGCTGCGACTATCTCGACCCGGCGCTGGTCTGGACCGGCGTCAAGGACACCGGCAAGGGCGCGGCACTGTCGGCCATCGGCTACGACAATCTGACCAGGCCGAAATCATACCATCTGCGCGAAGCCATCTGACTTTTCGAAAGACAAAAATGACAAAACTCGTTTCCAAATGGAATTACCCGACGACCGTCCGCTTCGGCGCCGGACGCATCAAGGAGCTGCCGGAGGTGCTGGCGGCGACCGGCATCAAGCGGCCGCTGTTCGTTACCGACCCGGGACTGGCCAAACTGCCGGTGGTGGCTTCGACGCTGAAAATACTGGACGACGCCAAGGTGCCGCATGGCGTGTTTTCCGAGGTCAAGCCGAACCCGGTCGATTCCAACCTGACCGCCGGCATCGCCGTGTTCAAGCAGGGCAAGCATGACGGCGTCATCGCCTTTGGCGGCGGCTCGGCGCTCGACCTCGGCAAGCTGATCGCCTTCCAGGCCGGGCAGACACGCCCGGTCTGGGATTTCGAGGATGTCGGCGACTGGTGGACGCGCGCCGATGCCGATGCGATCGCGCCGATCATCGCGGTGCCGACCACGGCCGGCACCGGCTCGGAGGTCGGTCGCGCCGGCGTCATCACCAATGAGGCGACCCACACCAAAAAGGTCATCTTCCATCCCAAACTCTTGCCGGCGATCGTCATTGCGGATCCGGAGCTGTCGGTGGGCATGCCCGGTTTCATCACCGCCGGCACCGGCATGGATGCGCTTGCCCATTGCCTCGAAGCCTATTGTGCGCCGGGCTATCACCCGATGGCCGACGGCATCGCGGTGGAAGGCATCAGGCTGGTCTTCGAAAACCTGCCGAAAGCCTATGCCAACGGCAAGGATCTAGTCGCCCGCGCCAACATGATGAGCGCGGCCGCCATGGGGGCCGCCGCCTTCCAGAAAGGGCTTGGCGCGATTCATTCGCTGTCGCATCCGATCGGCGCGCTCTACGACACCCACCACGGCATGACCAACGCCGTGTTCATGCCCTATGTGCTGGCCTTCAATCGCGAGGCGATCGAGCCGCGCATCGCCCGGCTCGCCGCCTATTGCGGCATCAAGGGCGGCTTCGACGGTTTTGCCAAGGCGATCATCAAGCTGCGCAAAGAGCTCAAGGTGCCGCATGCGCTGCCCGGCCTGATCAAGGGGCTCGACATGGACAAGAAGCGCAAGGGCCTGATCGCCGACATGGCGGTGGTCGACCCGACCGCCGGCGGCAACCCGGTCAAGCTGACCAAGAAGGCGGCGCTGACGCTGCTCGAAAACGCCATCGCCGGCGCCGTCTGAGACAACTTCCGCATTGGAAATCCACTTTGGAAAAGAGGCGAAGAAAGGGGGAAAGGATGAACGGCAAGGCCGAAACTAGTTAGCCGGAAAAATAGCCGCGTAGCGATTGCTACAGCCGGTTAAAAAGAGTTTACTTTTTCGTACTGCAGGGCATCGCTTTCACAAAGCTTTCATCTGGCTGTCACACGAAAACGATACCGCATCGCAGGCGTCCAACGGCGTCAGTTCAACGGAGAGAACACATGTTCAAATTCACGGGAAAACTGCTTTCCCTTACGGCCGTCGCCCTGATGGCGACCTCTGCCATCTCGTCGGCCCAGTCCATGGATGAACTGGTCGCCGCAGCCAAGGCTGAAGGCCAGCTCACGACCATCGCGCTGCCGCATGACTGGTGCGGCTATGGCGCCGTCATCGACGGCTTCAAGGCGAAGTACCCGGAAATCACCATCAACGAACTCAACCCCGATGCCGGCTCCGGCGACGAGGTCGAGGCGATCAAGGCCAACAAGGACAACAAGGGCCCGCAGGCGCCCGACGTTATCGACGTCGGCCTGTCCTTCGGCCCGACCGCAAAGAAGGATGGCCTGATCCAGGCTTATAAAGTATCGACCTGGGACTCGATCCCGGACAGCGCCAAGGATGCCGAAGGCTTTTGGACCGGCGACTACTACGGCGTGCTTTCGTTTCTGGTGAACAAGGACCTGGTCAAGGAAGCGCCGGCCGACTGGGCCGACCTGCTGAAGCCGGAATTTGCCAATACCGTGGCGCTCGCCGGTGACCCGCGTGCTTCGAACCAGGCCATCCAGGCCGTCTATGCCGCCGGCCTTTCCAGCGGTGCGGCCGCCGGCGAAGCCGCCGGCACGGCTGGTCTCGACTTCTTCAAGAAGCTCAACGCCGCCGGCAATTTCGTGCCGGTCATTGGCAAGCCCGCGACGCTTGCCCAAGGCCAGACGCCAATCCTGGTGACCTGGGATTATAACGCGCTTGCCGGCCGCGATACGCTGAAGGGCAATCCGCCGGTCGACGTCGTCGTGCCGAAGACCGGTGTCGTCGCCGGCGTCTATGTTCAGGCGATCAGCGCCTATGCGCCACACCCGAATGCTGCCAAGCTATGGCTGGAATATCTCTATTCCGACGAAGGCCAGATCGGCTGGCTGAAGGGCTATTGTCACCCGATCCGCTTCAACGACCTCGCCAAGAATGGCAAGCTCCCGGCTGACGTGATGGCCAAGCTGCCGCCGGCCGAGTCCTATGCAGCCGCGGTGTTCCCGACGCTCGACGAGCAGGGCAAGGCCAAGGAAGCCATCACCAAGAACTGGGATGCCGTCGTCGGCGCCAACGTCAAGTAAGACTTGAGATCAGCCGGGCGGCTTAGATCGCCGCCCGGCATACCTCCAGGACGGTAGCCGGCGCATGACCGATATCTCGTTGTCCGATCACGCTGTTGCCGGGAAGACCGCGCCTCCTGCCGACGCCCGCAGCATGAGGCTGCCGACACAATGGCTTGGCGTTGCGCCTTTCTTCATCTTCGCCATCATGTTCCTGATCCTGCCCACGCTCTATCTGATGCTGGGCGCATTCCGGAACGATGCCGGCGAATTCACTTTCGAAAACATAGCGGCCTTGGCGCAGCCGTCGATCGTTGCCGCCTACTGGATCTCAATCAAGGTCAGCCTCGCCTCGTCGCTGATCGGTGCTTTCGCGGGGCTTGCCATTGCCATCGCCATCGTGCGCGGCGGGCTGCCGGAATGGATACGCTCGGCGACACTGACCTTCTCCGGCGTGGCCTCCAATTTTGCCGGCGTGCCGCTGGCCTTCGCCTTTCTCGCGACGCTCGGCCGGCTCGGGCTCGCCACGGTGCTGCTCAACGTCTTGGTCGGCTTCAACATTTATGCCCATGGTTTCAACATTCTGTCGTTCTGGGGCCTGACACTGACCTATGTCTATTTCCAGATCCCGCTGATGGTGGTGATCATCGTGCCAGCGATCGACGGGCTGAAGAAGGAATGGGGCGAAGCGGCGGCAACGCTTGGCGCGACCCAGGCGCAGTTCTGGCGTATGGTCGTCATTCCGGTGATCTGGCCAAGCTTCCTCGGCACCGTCATCCTCTTGTTCGCCAACGCCTTCGGTGCCATCGCCACCGCTTACGCTCTGACCGGCTCCTCGCTTAACATCGTCCCTATCCTGCTCTACGCGCAGATCCGCGGTGACGTGCTGCACAATGCCCATCTCGGCTATGCCATTGCCTTCGGTATGATCGTCATCACCGGGCTTGCCAATGTCTTCTACATCTGGTTCCGGACGCGCTCGGAAAGGTGGCTTAAATGAAGAGCGGACGTTTCTGGGCCTGGGTCGTCTTCGCGCTGGGCGCTGCCTACTTCTTCATTCCGCTTATCGCGACGGTGGAATTTTCCATGCGCATGCGGCGCGGCGCCTATTCCTTCGATGCGTACAAAGTCGTGTTTGGCGACCCCCGTTTCCAGGCGACCTTCGGCTATTCCGTACTCGCTGCTGTTTTCACCATCATTCTCGGCGTGCTGATCGTGGTGCCTACCGCTTATTGGATCCGTCTGCGGATGCCGCAGCTCAGGCCCGTCGTCGAGTTCATCACGCTGCTGCCGCTGGTCATTCCCGCCATCGTCATCGTCTTCGGCTACATTAGAATGTACGGGTCGAACTCACCGCTGCCGTTCCTGGGCAGCGAGACAGGAGCCAATGCCTTGCTGGTCATCGGGTATGCGACGCTGGCGCTGCCCTATATGTATCGCGCCGTCGACACCGGACTTCGCACGATCGACGTGCGGACACTGACCGAGGCGGCGCAGATTCTCGGCGCCGGCTGGGGCACGATCATCACCCGGGTCATCCTGCCCAATGTGCTGATCGCGGTGCTGTCGGGCGCCTTCCTGACCTTCGCCATCGTGATAGGCGAATTCACCATGGCCAGCCTGCTCAACCGGCCTGCCTTCGGACCCTATCTGCAGAACGTCGGCGCCAACCGGGCCTACGAGCCGGCGGCGCTTGCCATCATCGCCTTCGCCATCACCTGGGGCTGCATGTCGCTGATCCAGATCCTGTCGCGTTTCGCGCCGCGATCGGCGAACCGGCCGAACTGACCCGAAAGAAGAAAGCCATGGCCGAGCCATTCCTCTCAATCCAGCATGTGCGAAAATCCTTCGGCCCCATCACCGTGGTGCAGGATTTCAACCTCGACGTCGAGCCGGGCGAATTCGTCTCTTTCCTTGGGCCATCGGGCTGCGGCAAGACGACGGTGCTGCGCATGGTCGCTGGTTTCGAAGAGCCGTCCGCCGGCAAGATCGTCGTGGCCGGCAAGGACATCACCCGGCTGAAGCCCAATCAGCGCAATGTCGGCATGGTGTTCCAGGCCTATGCGCTGTTTCCGAACCTCACCGTGGCGCAGAATATCGGCTTCGGGCTGAAGGTCGCCGGCATGCCAAAGGCCGATGCCGACAGGCGCATTGCCGAAATGCTCGATATCATCAAGCTGCCGCAGATGGGCGACCGCTATCCCTACCAGCTTTCCGGCGGCCAGCAGCAGCGCATCGCGCTGGCGCGGGCAATTGCGCCGAAGCCGAAGCTGTTGCTGCTCGATGAGCCGCTATCGGCGCTCGACGCGAAGGTGCGCGTGTCGCTGCGCGAGGAAATCCGCTCGATCCAGAAGAAGCTCGGCATCACCACCATCTTCGTCACCCACGACCAAGAAGAGGCGCTGTCGATCTCCGACCGCATTGCCGTCATGTATGGCGGCAAGGCCGAGCAAGTAGGCACGCCGTTCGAGATCTACAACCGGCCGGCAACCAAATTCGTTGCCAATTTCGTCGGCACGCTGAACGTGCTTGAAGGCACGGTCACCGACGCGGCTTCGGGCAAGGTGCGCGTCAATTCGCAAGAGGTTTCGCTCAAGGGCAAGCTCAACGGCTCGAAACCCGGCGACACGCTGTCGTTGGCACTGCGTCCGGAAGCGATTTCGCTCGGCCGCCACCCCGGCCGCGACTCCAGCCTTTCGGGCGAAATCGCCGAGGTGCATTTCCTCGGCTCGGTCATCCGGGTGCGCGTCGGTATCGGCGGCAGCACGGTCTCGCTCGACACGTTCAACAGCCCGGCCACGCCGCCGCCAGCCGTCGGCGAAAAGGCCGAGATTTCGTTCTCGTCGGGCGACATGCTGGTGCTGCATTAGGGGAAGAGGGAATAGTGAATGGTGAGCAAGCGCTTTACGCGCCGAAATTCCTCTGCACGCAGCCATTCACCATTCACGAGCAGCCAAAGCCGTTGCCGTTTTTGCAGTGCCAATCGCCCGGCTTCACCGCTACGATAAGGCATGGCGCTTTTTGAACTCACCCTTGTCCTGCTTCTCATCGCGGTCGTCCTGACCGCGCTGTCGCGGCGTCTGCAGATTCCCTATCCTTCATTGTTGGCGCTGGCCGGCGCTGGCATCGCCTTCCTGCCGTTTGCCCCGACCATCGAGATCGACCCGGAGCTGGCGCTCGCTCTGTTCATCGCGCCGGTTCTGCTCGACGCGGCCTACGACACGTCGCTGCGCGATCTCAACCGCTACAAGGTTTCGCTCATCCTGCTGGCGCTTGGCGCCGTCATCTTCACCACGGTGGCGGTCGCTCTGGTGGGCTGGACGATGGCAGGCCTGCCCGTCGCCGCCGCCATAGCGCTTGGCGCGATTGTGGCGCCGCCCGATGCGGTGGCAGCGGCGGCCGTGCTCGGGCAGTTCAAGGTACCGCACCGCATCACCGCCATCCTGGAAGGCGAGAGCCTTCTCAATGACGCGACGGCACTGCTGATCTACCGAATGTCGGTTTCCGCAGCCGCCGGCTCCATCCTATTGAGCAGTGCCATACCAATGATCCTGCTGTCGACGGTCGGCAGCCTTGCCGCAGGCTATGTGCTAGGCCGGTTGTCTCTCGCCATACTCGGCCGTATCGACGATCCGGCGAGCGGCACCGTGGTGCAATTCGCCTCAACCTTTGGCGTCTGGATCCTGGCCGACAGGATAGGGCTGTCCGCCATCATCACGATCGTCGTCTATGCCATGACGATCGCCCGTACATCGCCGCGCCGCATGCCGGCAAGGAATCGTGTCAGCTCCTACTCGGTCTGGGAGACGGCGGTGTTCGTGCTCAACGTCCTGGCCTTCGTCCTGATGGGCCTGCAAGCGCGATCGATTGTCGGTCGACTTGCCGAGCAAGGACAAAGCGAGGCGTTCGTCTTTGCCCTGGCGGTGCTGGCCATTGTCATCGTATCGCGGCTCGTCTGGGTGCTGGGCTGCGGCGCGATCCTCAGAGCGCTGGCACGTCTGGGCGACGAGGACAGGCGGAAGGACGCGCCGACATTTCGCGGCGGCGTGCTTATCGGCTGGTGCGGCATGCGCGGCCTGGTGACGCTTGCGGCAGCCTTCGCCTTGCCGGCCGACTTTCCGGGCCGTGATCCGATCGTGCTCGCCGCTTTCACGGTCGTGCTCGGCACGCTGGTGCTGCAAGGCGTCAGCCTGAAGCCGTTGCTGAGTGTGCTCAATCTCAAGCCCGACCAAACGGTCGACCGGGAGGTGGCGCAGGCGCGCGTCGCCATCATGCAGGCTGCGCTCGACGTGCTCAGCAGCAAGACGTCGAGCGCCGCGGGGGCGGTGCGCGAGCAATATGCCGCCCAGCGAGCCATCGCCGAGAACCCGGAGGATGCCCAGGCGGCGACCGAGTATGACAGGTTGCGTCTTTATGCCATCAAGAGCCAGCGCGATGCGCTGGAGCGCCTGCGCATCGACGGAACGATCGGCGACGAGGCCTACCACCGCCTCGAGGAAGAGATCGACTGGTCGGAACTGGCGGCATCCCCGCCCGGGCGGTTTCAGCCACTGACGACTTAGCATCTGGCCCAAGCTCCCTCCGTCCGGCTGCACATTGCAACCAATCCACCGAACGGCTACTGCCAGCAGGAAACTGAGCCGGATAAGCAATGAAGCTGGTCAGCTATAACATCCAGTACGGCTTCGGCGGCGATGGCCGCTACGATCTGGCGCGTTGCGCCAAGGTCGTCGCCGGTGCCGACATCATCGCCTTGCAGGAAGTCGAGCGGCACTGGTTACGCAGCAACGAGGACGACCAGCCGGAACTTCTTTCGCGATTGCTGCCTGACTACCATTGGGTCTACGGCCCGGCATTCGACATGGATGCCAGCCACAGGCGTGAAGGCCGCATCGTCAACCGGCGGCGGCAATTCGGCACCATGGTTCTGTCGAAGCTGCCGATCGTCTGGTCGCGGCTGCACGCGCTGCCGCTCAGGCGCACGCTGCGTCCGCTCAACACCCGCAACGCCGCACTCGAATGCATGATCCGCACCCCTGCCGGCCCGGTGCGGTTCTTTTCGCTGCATCTGGCGCATATCGCGGCCGAGGAGCGGCTGGAGCAGATCGACTATTTGCTGGCCGAGCATCGCCGCGCGCGGTCCGAGGGCGGCCCATGGAGCGGCGCCGACGACGAGCCGGCGCGCAACTGGAGCAATGGCGAACAGGAGCCAGAAAACCCCGTAGCGGCGATCTGGTTGGGCGACTTCAATATGGAGCCGGGTAGCGCCGAGTACCGCCGCATCGTCGGCAGCGCGCCCTATCATCGCGGTGCCGCCTATCTCGACGGTTTTGTCGACGCCGCCGCCGTCGCCCGCGAACCGACGTCGGACTTCCACACCCATGTGAAGACCATCGACGGCAGGATCGCAAAGCGCCGGCTCGACCATTGCTTCGTCGGCGGCATGTTTGCCGGGCGCGTGCGATCGGTCAGCGCCGATATCGGCCAAGTCGCCTCCGATCATTTTCCGCTCTGGGTCGATATCGACCTGGAGACGCCTATCGCCATAGGGACGGGCGGCGGATGAACCGCCGATGAGCCTGTTTGTCTTTTTCGCGGTGCTCGCCGCCGCTTCCATGCATGCGATCTGGAATGCGCTGGTCAAGGTCCATCTCGACCGTTTCCTGTCGATAACGCTGATGACGCTCGGCATGGGTGCCGCCGCGCTGGTGACGTTGCCCTTCGTCGAGGTGCCGAAGCCGGAAGTGTGGCCATACATCCTCGCCTCGGTTGTCTTCCACATGGGCTACAGGACGTTCCTGATCGGCGCCTACAAGGCCGGCGATTTCGCCCAGACCTATCCGCTGGCGCGCGGCACCGCGCCCTTGCTGGCCGCTTTGGGGGGCGTTGTGGTGGTTGCCGAGATGCCGGCGCCGCTCGCCATTCTCGGCATTCTCTTGTTGTCGGCGGGCACGCTGGTGCTGTCGTTTCGCGGCGGCGCGCATCTGGAGAAATTGAACTTGCGCGCTGTCGGTTTCGCGTTGGGCACATCGATCTTCATCGCCAGCTATACGCTGTCAGACGGCAGCGGCGCGCGGCTGGCCGCCACCGCATCGAGCTATGCGGCCTGGCTGTTCGTCTGCGATGCGCTGTGGGCGCTGGTGCTTTGCGTCGTCTTTCGCGGCCCACAGGCGCTGCCGGTACTGGCCCGCGACTGGAAGGCAGGAATCTATACCGGCGTGCTCAGCGGCGGCGCCTACTGGATCGTGATGTGGGCGATGACCAAGGCGCCGATCGCCTCGGTGGCGTCGCTGCGCGAAACATCGATCCTGTTCGCCATGATGATCTCGGTGTTCGCGCTCGGCGAGAAGATGACGGCATGGCGAGGTGCCGCGGTGCTTAGCATCGTTGCCGGCGTCGTTGCGCTGAGAATGGGATAGTCACGCGATCTCCAGGTCGAACACCATCAGGCCGTCCGTGCCGCCTTCGAGCGCCGCCACCAGCCGGGTGCCGGCTCGCTGATGCGCTTCATGCACGAGATGGGCATCGCGCGTGGCGGCATCGCGAAAGTCGATGGTGAAGCCGTGCGTGAAGCCGCGGGCGAAGGGTTCGGGGCTGGTGTTGGCGCTGAATTCGACCTTGCCCATGCCGTCGATCATCGACCGCAACGCTTCGAGATCGGCATGGATCGCCGCCCGCTCGGCGTTAGCGACATCGTTGCGGAATCTGACGAAAACACAGTGCCGGATCATTCCTTGTCCCTCATGCCGCTCGGTTGGTGGAAAACACCGCCGGCGGCAGCGGCTCGCGGCCAAGGATCAGATCGGCCCCCTTTTCACCAACCATGACCGTCGGGGCATTGGTGTTCGAGGAGGGGATGCGCGGCATCACCGAGGCGTCGCAGACACGCAGGCCATCGATGCCACGTAGCCTGAGCTCCGGCGTCACCACGCTCATCGCATCGTAACCCATGCGGCAGGTGCCGACCGGGTGGTGGTCGGTCTTGGAACTGCGGCAGGCGTAGTCGAACAGCTCGTCGCCGCTCTGCAGGTCGGGTCCCGGCAGTACCTCGCGCAGCACATAGGGCTGCAGCGCTTTCTGCCGCATGATCTCGCGCGCCAGCCTCAGCCCCTTGATCGACATGTCGCGGTCATAGGGATCGGACCAATAGTTCGGATCGATCAGCGGGCGGTCTGCCGGGTCGACACTGTTCAGCCGCACCGTGCCGCGCGAGCGCGGGCGCAGGAAGGCCGAATTCAGTGTCACGCCCGGATTGTTCAGCTTCTCGACGCCGGCCTCGATGCCGGAGCCGAGGCCGAGATGCAGCTGGATATCGGGAGAGGCGGCGGTCGGATCGGCGTACCAGAAGCCGCCGGTCTCGAACAGGCTGGAGGCCACCGGGCCCTTCTTCAGGAGCAGGTACTGAAGGCCGGCCCACGCCATCCAGTGCAGCTTGGCGTAGTTGTCGTAAGTGTGATCGCCGGTGCATTCGGCGATGACGAACAGGTCGAGATGATCCTGCAGATTGGAGCCGACGCCTGGCAGGTCGTGCACAGGCGTCACGCCGACCGCCTTCAAATGGTCGGCCGGGCCGATGCCCGACTGCATCAAAAGCTTCGGCGAGCCGATGGCGCCGGACGAGACGATCACCTCGCGTTCGGCGCGCAGGATCGCTGCCTGACCGCCCGGCCTGTCGACGATCTCGACGCCGATGGCGCGGCCCTTGTCGACGACGATGCGCGTCACCAGAACGCCGGTCCTGACCGTCAGGTTCTTGCGTTCGCGGATCGGCCGGAGATAGGCGACCGAGGCCGAAGAGCGTTTTGCGTCCTTCTGCGTCAATTGGTAATAGCCGACGCCCTCCTGGCTGGCGCCGTTGAAGTCGGGATTGAAGGGGATGCCCATCTCCTGCCCGGCGCGGAAATAGGCCTCGCAGATCGGCAGCGGCGCGATCGGGTTCGACACGCCGAGCGGGCCCTGGTCGCCGTGAAAATCGTTGGCATAACGTTGATTGTTCTCGGCGCGTTTGAAATAGGGCAGCACGTCGCGATAGCCCCAGCCGGCAAGACCTTCTTCCTTCTCCCAGGCGTCGTAGTCGCGGGCGTTGCCGCGCGTGTAGATCTGGGCGTTGATCGACGAGCCGCCACCGATCACCTTGGCCTGCGTGTATCGGAAGACGCGGTCCTTCATGTGCTTTTGCGGCACAGTCGACCAGCCCCAGGCGGCGATGCCCTTGGTCATCTTGGCAAAACCGGCCGGCATGTGGATCAGCGGATGCCAGTCCTTGCCGCCGGCTTCGAGCAGCAGCACCTGATGCGACGGATCTTCGCTCAGCCGGTTGGCGAGTACGCAGCCGGCCGGGCCGGCGCCGACGATTATGTAGTCGGTCATGGCGTCACCTGTTCATAGCCTCGGCACCGACAGCGCGCCGTCGACATTGATGACCGAGCCGGTCGAAAAGCCGAGCTTGCCGCTGGCGAGCGCCGCCACGGCGGCACCGATATCCCGGCCCTCGCCCCAGCGCATCGCCGGCACCAGCCCGCTCTCGATCAGCGCGTCATATTTGGCGGTGACACCCGCGGTCATCTCGGTGCGGATGATGCCCGGCCGCACCTCGAACACGGCGATGTTTTCGGTGGCAAGCCGCAGCGCCAGGTTCTTCACCCACATCGAAAGCCCGGCCTTGGAAATGCAGTAGTCGCAACGTTCCGGCGAGGCCATGGCGGCACTGACCGAGGTGACGGTGATGATCGATCTCGCACCATCGCCCGGCAGGCCTAGCATCGCTTTGGCGACGGCCTGGCTGAGGAACACCGTGCCGCGCAGATTGATGCCGAGCACCCGGTCGAAATTTTCCGGCTTGAGCTCGAGCAGATCGCCGCGCAGGACAGTGCCGATGCCAGCATTGTTGACCAGGCAGTCGATGCGGCCGAAGGCGCTTGTCGCGACATCGATCAGCGCTGCATGGCCGTCGAGGTCGGCGATGTCGCTGCTGGCATAGGCAAATTTCGCGCCGCGCCCGGTGATGTCGGCGGCGAGTTCGTCGGCGGCTTCGCCGGCAAGGTCGGCAACGAGGATGTCGAAGCCTGCATCGGCCAGCGCCTCGGCGCAAGCAAGGCCGATGCCGCGCGCGCCGCCGGTGACGATGGCTGCCGGGCGGCTCATGTTGCAAGCTCCGTCTTGCGGATGTGGTCGGCGACGCGCAGCGCCTGTGCGGCGATCGACAGCGCCGGATTGACGGCGGCCGAATTCGGCAGGAAGCCGGCATCGACGACAAACAAATTGCTGTGGTCGAAGGAGCGGCAGAACGGATCCAGCGGCGAGGTCGCTGGATCGTTGCCCATCTTCACCGTGCCGCACTGATGCGAGGGCGTGCGCTTGTCAAACGGCCGCGACAGGACGATCGGATAGCCGCAGGCGCGGAAATTCTCGCGCATCACCTTGGTCAGTCCGTCGAGCGACTGCATGTTGGAGCGCCGCCACTGCATGACGATGTCCTTGCCGTCGACCATGATGCGGCTCTCGGGATCGGGCAGGTCTTCACACATCAGATACCAGTCGACGGCGTGGCCGGCCATGAAATCGAGCGCGAATTTGGGCGCGCGCCTGACATTGGCCTTGAGGATATTGCCGTCGATCTTGCCGAGGAGCTGGACATTGCCGAGCGGCTTGCCGCCCCTGCCGTCGGACAGATAATAATCGTTCAGCATCAGCGTCTTCTGGTAGACGGATTTGTTCCGGCGGCGTGGATCGATCGCCAGCATGGCGCTCGAATTGTGGTTCATGAAGTTGCGGCCGACCTGGTCGGAGCGGTTGGCCAGGCCTTTGCCACCGCCTCTGCCCTGAGGGGTGGGCGAGCGCAGCAAGATGGCGGCGGAATTGACTGCGCCGGCCGATAGGATGACCAACTTCGGCGCGACTTTCTTCAGCGTACCGTTCTGTCGATAATGGACGGCGGCGATTGTCCTCGCATCCGGCGATGCCTCGAGATGTTCGACGTGGGCGCCGGTCTCGAGCTTGATGTTCTGGTCGGCAAGGGCGGCGGTCAGCGGCCCCGTTTGGGCGTCGACCTTGCCGACGCCGGTGTTGGGAAAAGCGTCCCACGGCGTGCTGCCGTCTTTCAGCCAGGCTTCGAGGTCGACGCCGAGCGGCAGCGATGCCGGGTGCAGGCCCAGGCTCCTGAGCTCGGCGCGGGCACGCGCGATCGGCGGCTCGTCCGGCACCGGCCCGAAAGGGTAGGGCATCGAGTGGAACGGCTCGGTCGGGTCTTCGCCGAGTGCACCGCGCACGCGGTACAGCTGCTCGGCCCTGGAATACCAGGGTTCGAATTCCTCGTAGGAAAACGGCCAGGCCGGCGAGATGCCGCCATAGTGCTCCATCTCCGAAAAGTCTTCCCTGCGGTAGCGGATCAGCACCGCGCCGTAGAATTTCGAATTGCCGCCGACATAGTAGTAATTGCCCGGGTTGAAAGGCGCTCCGCCGGCCTCGAGCCACATCTCCTTCGGCCTATAGTGGCCATCGACGAAGATTGCGCGGGTGTCGCGTGCGTGCGGGGTTGCCGGCAGGGCTTCGCCGCGTTCCAGCATCAGGATCGAGGCGCCACTGCCGGCAAGGCCGGAGGCGATCGTGGCGCCGCCGATGCCGGAGCCGATGATGACGATGTCTGGATTTGTCATGGCCGTCAGACGATGCGTTTCTCGGTCGCCGGATCGAAGAACACCGCCTTGGTCAGGTTGAAGGCGAGCGGCGTGACCGTGCCGGGCTGGATGTTGGCATCGGCGCGCAGCCGCGCCACCACCGCCTTGCCGCCGAGATTGGTAACCGCGAACGTATCCGAGCCGGCCGGCTCGATGACCTCGATGTGACAGTCGGCGCGGGCGATGTTCGAGGCGTTGCGTTCGGCGCCTTCGGGATCGGTCAGTGCTTCCGGGCGGACGCCGAAGATGATTGGTTTTCCGTGGAATGCCGACAGGCCGGCCGGCGCATTGGCCAGCGGCAGCGAGATCGGCTGGCGCGCCTCGCGCTCCATGACGACGGAGAAGCCGGATCCGTTGCTGCCGATCGTCGCCGGGATCAGGTTCATCGCCGGCGAGCCCATGAAGTCGGCAACAAACAGGTTGACCGGATTGTTATAGATTTCAGCAGGTGTGCCGAACTGCTGCACCTCGCCGTCGCGCATCACCGCGATCTTGGTGGCCAGCGTCATCGCCTCGATCTGGTCGTGCGTGACGTAGACGATGGTGGTGCCGGTGGTGGCGTGCAGGCGCTTGATCTCGATGCGCATGTCGACGCGCAGCTTGGCGTCGAGATTGGACAAAGGCTCGTCGAACAGGAACAGCTTTGGATCGCGCACCAGCGCCCGACCCATGGCGACCCGCTGGCGCTGGCCGCCGGAAAGCTGGCTTGGCTTGCGCTTCAGCAAATGGCCGATCTGCAGGACCTTTGCCACCTTGTCGATCGCTTTCTGGCGCTCATCGGCCGGCACGCCGCGCATCTCCATGCCGAAGGCAATATTCCCGGCCACCGTCATGTTCGGATAGAGCGCGTAGCTCTGGAACACCATGGCGATGTCGCGCTTGGAGGGGTGGAGATCGTTGATCGTGCGTCCGTCGACGCGGATTTCGCCTTCGGTGATGGTTTCCAGGCCGGCAATGGTGTTGAGCAGCGTGGACTTGCCGCAACCGGAAGGCCCGACCAGCACGAGGAAGCCGCCCTTTTCCAGGTCGAGGTCGATGCCTTTCAGGATCTCGACCGCTCCGAACCGCTTCTTCAGCCCGTCAATTTCCAGAAAAGCCATGCGATTATCCTTTGACGGCGCCGGCCATAAGGCCGCGCACGAAATAGCGGCCAGCGAGCACATAGACGAGGAGCGTCGGCAGCGCGGCGATCATCGCCGCCGCCATATTGACGTTGTATTCGACGACGCCGGTCGAGGTGTTGACGACGTTGTTCAGCGCCACCGTCATCGGCATCACGTCGCCTGAGCCGGCATAAGCGGAGGCGAAGAGGAAGTCGTTCCAGATGTTGGTGAACTGGTAGATCACCGTCACCACGATGATCGGCAGCGAGTTGGGAAGCATGATGCGCCGGAAGATCTGGAAGAAGCTGGCGCCGTCGATCTGCGCCGCCTTCACCAGCTCGTTCGGAAACGCTTCGTAATAATTGCGGAAGAACAGGGTGGTGAAGCCGATGCCGTAGACGACGTGAACGAACACCAGGTTCACGGTTGGATTGCCGAAGCCGAAGGTGAAGCCGGTCGCGTTCTGCAGCTTGACGCCGAACCGGCCGAGGCTGCCGAGGATCGTTGCCATCGGCAAGAGCACGGACTGGAACGGGATGAAGCAGGCAAACAGCATCAGCCCGAACACCAGCGTCGCCCCGCGAAAGCGCCACTTCGTCAGCACATAGCCGTTGAGCGCGCCGAGCAGGGTCGAGATGATGACCGCCGGAACCACCATCTTGATCGAGTTCCAGAAATAACCCTTCATGCCGACGCAGGTGAGACCCGAGCAGACTTCGCTCCATGCCCTTATCCAGGGTGCGAAGGTCGGCGCCTGCGGCAGCGCCAGCATGTTGCCGTTCTGGATCTCGTCCATGGTCTTGAACGAGGTCACCAGCATGACGAGCAGCGGCATCAGATAGAACAGCGCAAACAGCGCCAGCAGCCCGTAGATGACGATACGGTTGACCGTCCTGGCGCTGATACCGCCAGTGCTCTGGCGAGCAGGAGTGGCTATGGCGCTCATCGCGGCTTCTCCCGAAGCTCGGAATAGAGATAGGGAACGATGATCGCGGTGATAGTCATCAGCATGATCACGGCGCTGGCCGAGCCGACGGCCATTTCGTTGCGCTTGAAGGTGTACTCATACATGAAGTTCGACGGCAGCCAGGCCGAGCCGCCCGGCCCGCCGCTGGTCAGCGCGACGACCAGATCGTAGGACTTGATGGCGAGATGCGCGAGGACGATCAAGGCGGACAGGAAGATCGGCCGCAGCAGCGGGATGACGATGCGACGGTAGAGCTGGAAGGTGGTGGCGCCGTCGATCTGCGCCGCCTTCAGGATCTCGCCGTCGATGCCGCGCAGGCCGGCCAGGAACATCGCCATGATGAAGCCTGACGCCTGCCAGACACCGGCGATGACCACAGTGTAGATGACGAAGTCCTTGTTCTTGATCCAGTCGAAATGGAAGCTCGTCCAGCCCCATTGGTGCAGCGTCTGCTCGAGGCCGAGGCCGGGGTCGAGAAACCATTTCCAGGCAACGCCGGTGACGATGAAGGACAGTGCCATCGGGTAGAGATAGATCGGCCGCAACATGCCTTCGCCGCGGATCTTCTGGTCAAGCAGGATCGCCAGGAACAGCCCGAGCGCCAGGCAGATGGAAATATAGAGGAAGCCAAAAATCCCCATATTGGTGATCGAGGTGTACCAGGAGGACGGCGGATCGCTTTCGAAAGTCCAGCGCCACAGCCGCTGATAGGCGCGTGGCCCGGTGATCGCATAGGAGGGAAAGGTCTTGGAATTGGTGAAGGACAGATAGATCGTCCACAGGATGAAGCCGTAGACGAAGACGATGGTGGCGGCGAAGCTCGGCGCCAGCACGAGCTTCGGCAGCGCATCCTGCAGGCGCGAGCGCACCGAAGCGCCCGGACGGGCGTCGTGCTCCGGCGTCAGCGTGATACTGGTTTCAGCAACTATGCTCATCGATCCATTCCGTATCGCGGGTCCGGAATTCTGTCGTCGCGGCCTCTGCGGCACGAAGCGTGCCGGTCAGCGCAACCGCAAAACCCCTCCGCAGGGGATCTCCCCGGCTTGCGCCGGGGAGATCGTTCACATGGGCGGGTGCTTACTTGGCGTCTTCGATCGCGCTGACCAGTTGGGTCACCGCCTCGTCCGAGGTCTTGATCTGGCCGTGGACGAACTTCGAGACGACATCCTTGTAGGCGTTGGCAACCGCCGGAGGGGCGCCGTAGCCTTGCGCCAGCGAGCCGAACAGGGTGCCGCCTTCGTTGGCGGCCTTCAAATCGGCCATGCCCTTCTTGCCGCATGCGTCGAAGTCGGTGTCCGGCACGTCGGTGCGGGCCGGGACCGAGCCCTTGACCACGTTGAAGGCCGACTGGAAGCTCTTCGACAGAGTTGCGGTGGCCAGAGCGATCTGGGCGGCCTTGCGGTCTTCCGGAACCTTGAACATGCCGAACATGTCGGAGTTGTAGATCACGCTGCCGTCGGTGCCCGGGAAGCGATAGCAGAGAAAGTCGGTGCCCGGGACCTTCTTGGCGGCGTTGAATTCGCCCTTGGCCCAGTCGCCCATCACCTGTACCAAGGCGTCGCCCTTGATGACCATGGCGGTGGCGAGGTTCCAGTCGCGGCCCGAGAAGTTCGGGTCGACATAGGTGACGAGCTTGGCGAGATTGTCGAACGACTTCTTCATCGTGTCGGACTTCAGGGATTCCTCGTCGAGGTCGTTGAAGGCCTTCTTGTAGAACTCAGGTCCGCCGGTCGACAGCACGACCGAGTCGAACATGGTCGCTTCCTGCCAGTTCTGGCCGCCCAGCGCGAGCGGGATGACGCCCGCCGCCTTGGCTTTGTCGAGCAGCGCGATGAAGTCGTCGAAGGTCTTGGGCTCGGTCCCGCCGATCTTGTCCATCACCGCCTTGTTGATCCACAGCCAGTTGACCGAGTGGACGTTGACCGGAGCCGCGACCCACTTGCCGTCATAGACGGAGAATTTCTGCAGGGCGGCGGGAACGGACTTGTCCCAGCCTTCCTTTATCGCCGTCTCGGTCAGGTCGCCCATGACGCCGGCCGCGGCGTAGTCGAGCACGGTATAGCCAAGCATCTGCGAGGCGGTCGGGTAGTTGCCGGCCGCCACCATCGCCTTCAGCGCGGTCATGGCGGCGTCGCCGCCACCGCCGGCCACCGGCACGTCCTTCCAGGCAAAGCCTTCCTTGGCCAGATCCTGCTTGAGCACGTTCAGAGCGGCAGCTTCGCCGCCCGACGTCCACCAATGCAGCATCTGGACTTCCTTGACGTCCTCGGCATGGGCCGCGAACGCAACGCCCGCTGCGAGAGCCGTCCCGATAAGCAGTTTGCGCAACATGTACTTCCTCCCTTGTTGAACTTACAACGACCGGCGGATGGCCACCGGGTTCTTCCCAACTCAGCCGACCCACCATCCGGTGCGCTGGCCGCGATGAAACTGGATTGTCTTTTCCTCGGTATAATCCTCGACGGCGCGCTTGCCGAGTTCGCGTCCCAGACCGGACTGCTTGTAGCCGCCGAAAGGCAGTTCGGGATAACCTTCCATGAACGTGTTCACCCAAACGGTACCCGAACGCACATTCCGCGCCACCGACATGCAGGTATCGATGCTGGCGCTCCACACGCCGGCCGACAGACCATAGGGCGTGTTGTTGGCGATGCGCAACGCCCTTTCAATCGATTCAAAAGTCAGCACCGAGAGCACCGGCCCGAACACTTCCTCGCGCGCAATGGCCATGTCTTCGGTGACGTCGCGAACGATTGTCGGATCAAGGTACTGGCCGGCGCTTGAAGCACGCTGCTTGCCGCCGCAATAGATCCGGCAACCGTCGTTTTCCGCTGCCGTCACGTAGCCGGTGACCTTGGCCACATGGTCGGCGGAGATCATCGCGCCGACCTTGGTGCGGTCGTCGAGCGGGTCGCCGACAACCATCTTGGCAGTAAGTGCTTTGACGGCGCCGAGGAAGTCGTCGGCGATCGCCCCATGGACGATTAGCCGGCTGCCGGCATTGCAGCATTCGCCGGCGTTGAAGAAGCCGCCGAATACCGCCGCGTCGGCAGCGGCTTCGAGGTCGGCATCGGGAAAGACAAGCTGGCCGTTCTTGCCGCCGAGTTCCATCGAGACTTTCTTCAGCGAGTTGGCAGCAGAGGCCATGGTCATCCTACCGACCCGGGTGGAGCCGGTGAACGACACCATCTCGACCAGCGGGTGGCTGACCATCGGTGCGCCGACATCGGCGCCCAGACCGGCAAGGATGTTGACGACGCCATCCGGCAGGCCGGCCTGCATCAGGATCTCGCCGAGCACGAAAGTCGAGGCCGAGGTCATCTCGCTCGGCTTGATCACCGCCGTGCAGCCGGCGGCGAGCGCGAAGGGCAGTTTCTGGCTGACGATAAGGAACGGGAAATTCCACGGCGTGATGATGGAGACGACGCCGATCGGTTCGCGCAGCACGACGCCGAGCATGGCGTCGCCGAGATTGGCGTAGCTTTCGCCGTGAAGCGTGCGGGCAAGTGCCGCGGCATAGCGCCAGATGTCGACGGCGCCGCCGATCTCGCCGCGCGCTTGGGCAATCGGCTTGCCGGATTCCAGCACGTCGAGCCGGGCAATCTCGTCCAGCCGCGCCTCGATCAGGTCAGCAGCCTTGAGCAGGATCGCGGCGCGTTCGGCGGCCTTCATGCGCGGCCAGGGGCCGGTCTCGAAGGCCTTGTGGGCAACCTGTACCGCCGTCTCGACGTCCGCCGCGCCGGCCTGTGCATAGCGCGAGACGGTGAAGCCGTGGCCGGGGCTGCGGCGCTCCAGCGTGCGGCCGTCCTGGGCATCGACGAACTTGCCGCCGATCAGCAGCCGGTAGCTTTTCGGCGCTGCGGCTGCCTCGGCGGGCATGGCGATGTTGAGAGGTGCGTTCATGTGAGTTTCAGGTTCCTAAGATCTTGAGAACGCCGGTTTCTGCTTGGCGCTGAAAGCCTCGACGCCGGTCCTGAGATCGCTTGTCAGCGCGATGAAGCCGCTGGCCAGCGCTTCGGTCGCGGCAGCACTCTCTTCGCCCTCCGCGATGGCAATCATCAGCTTGGCGGCTTCGGTCGCGAGCGGGCCGCGCTCGGCGATCTTGCCGGCCCAGGCCTTGGCTTCGGCGAACGCCTTACCGGTCTCGACCACCCGGTCGACAATCCCCAGAGCAAGAGCCTCGGTAGCCAGAAACACTTCGCCGCCGAGCGCCATCCGCCGCACTGCCTGCGCGCCGAAGCGGCGCACGGCGCGCTGGGTGCCGGACCAGCCGGGAACGACGCCGATCGAGGTTTCGGGGAACCCCAGCTTCACCTGTGTTTCCGCCACGCGGAAGTCTGCAGCCGCCGCCAGTTCCAGCCCGCCGCCCAGCGCATGGCCGGCAAGCACGGCGATCGTCGGCTGCCGCAGCCGCGCCAGCCGATCAAAGACGCGGTGGCCGTAGCGCACCCATTGCACCTGGAAATCGGCGGCGCTCATTTCTGCCCATGCCTCGACGTCGCCGCCGGCGCAAAAGCCCTTGCCTTCGCCGCAGATCAGCACGACGCGGATGCCGTCCGCCGCCTCGGCTTCGTCGAGTGCTGCTTCCAACGCTCGCAGCATCGGGATGTCGAGGGCGTTGAATTTCTCCGGCCGGCGCAGCGTGATTGTGCCGATGGCGCCGTCGGTTTCAAAGGTGACGAGGCGCTCAGCCATGGGCGCCTCCAAGCGAGGCGCCGCCATTGAGCGACAGGCCGATCGGCCGGTCCCGGTAGAGCGCATCCGGTGTGATTTTCAGGTCGTTGGCGACGGCGAGCGGGATCTCGGCCTGCGCCAGCACATCGCGCTCGAGGTCGATGCCCGGCGCCAGCTCCGTCACCATCAGCCCCGCCGGCGTCAGCTTCATCACGCAGCGCTCGGTGACATAGGTGATGTCCTGCCCCTGCGCGACGGCACGCTTGCCCGAGAAGGAGATATGCTCGACTTCGCCGACGACTTTCTTGACCTTGCCCTCCTGGTCGATGCGGATGCCGCCATCAGCAAGCGACAGCTTGGCACCGGCGTTGAAGAAACCGGAAAAGACGATCTTCTTCGCTCGCGCGGTGATGTCGACGAAGCCGCCGGCGCCGGCGGTGACGTGGGGCCGCGCCGAAAGCTTCGAGACGTTGACAGAGCCGTGGCGGTCGATCTGCAGGAAGGACAGCAGCGAGGCGTCAAAGCCACCGGCCTGGAAATAGATGAACTGGTGCGGAGAGGGCATGAAGGCGTCGGCATTGGACGAGCAGCCGAACTTGAAGTCGAGCAGCGGCACGCCGCCGACCGCCCCCTGTTCGATGACCCAGGTGACCTTGCCGTGCTGGCCTTCCTCGATCAGGATACGCGGCACATTGGCCGAGATGCCGAAGCCGATATTGACCGCCATGCCGTCGGCAAGCTCCATGGCGACGCGGCGGGCGATGACCTTCTGGACGTTCATCTCGGCGTTGCGAAAGCTCGACAGCGGCCGGAAAATCTCGCCGGAGATGGCCGGATCGTAGGGCGTCAGCGTCGTCTGCAACTGGTCGGGCGCCACGACAATATGATCGACCAGCACGCCGGGCACGCGCACATCGTGTGGCTTCAGCGTGCCGTTCTCGACGACGCGCTTGACCTGCGCGATGACGATACCGCCATTGTTGCGGGCGGCCAGCGCCTGTTCGAGGCCGCCGAGATAGGCACCTTCATGCTCATAGGTGAGGTTGCCGCGCTCGTCGGCGGTGGTGGCGCGAATGACCGCGACCTGCGGCACGATCGCGCGGAAATAGAGCCACTCCTCGCCATCGAACTGCTGCACCGAAACGATCGGCTCGCTGGCGGCAGCATTCATGGCGCAGCCCTGGTGGCGCGGGTCGGCGAAGGTGTCGAGCCCGACCTTGGTCAGCACGCCGGGACGCTTGGCGGCGGCTTCGCGATGCATGTCGAACAGGATGCCGGACGGCACGTTGTAAGCAGCGACCGAATTGTCGCCGATCATCTTCCAGATCTGCGGTGGTTCGGAAGATGACGGCCCGGAAGGATAGGAACCGCACAAAGTGCGCTTCAACAGGCCGGGCTTGGCTAAGTGATCGATGCCCTTGATGCCGTACATGTCACCGGCGGCGATCGGGTGCAGCGTCGTGATGTCCTTGGGATGGCCTTCGGCGTCGAAGCGCTCGCCGATCGCGGCAAGCACCGCATCCGGGCAGCCGAGGCCGCTCGACGACGACACGGAAACGACCACGCCATCCCTGATCAGGCCGGCAGCCTCAGCCGCGGACACGAGCTTGCTCATCCAGCACTCCCGAGCTTCGGGTCGATGGCAACGGCCTTGCCGGACCTGGCCGATTGCAATGCCGCTTCGGCTGATGTCAGCGACCAGACGCCGTCTTCGCCGGTGGCGGAAGGCTGGCCCTCGCCACGGATCGCCGCGTGGAATTGGCGCAGCGAACGGGCATAGAGATCTTCGCGGTCGAAGCTCAATTCCTCCTCGCCCTGTGCCGTGCGCAGCAACACCGAGCCGACCGGCTTCTGCGTCATCACATCCCTGGCGATCAGCGAGCCTTCGCTGCCATGCACCTCGAAGCCGGTGCCGGCGAATCTGGTGGTGAAGCCCTCATGCGACTGGGCGATGACGCCCGATGCGAAGCGCCAGAGGCACATGGCGCCGTCTTCCAGCCCGCAGGCGGCCATGCCGGCCGATTGCGTGAACGCCGAGATCTCGACGGGATCGTCGCCGAGCACGAAGCGCAGCGTGTCGGCATCGTGGACGGTGATGTCGAGCACCACGCCGCCGCCGGCGTCCGGCCTGGTGATGCGCCAGCCCTGCAGGTTTTCCGGCAGATAGACGGAGTGGAAGACGCGCGCGGCGATCGGTCTGCCGATGCGGCCGGCAGCGATCGCTTCGCGCATCGCCCGATGCGAGCCCGCATTGCGCAGATGGTGATTGGTGCCGAGCACGACGCCGGCGGCCCTGGCCGCCGCGACCATCTTGCGGGCGTCGGCGCTGGTCAGCGCCAGCGGCTTTTCGCAAAGCACATGCTTTCCCGCCTCAATGGCGGCGAGTGCCTGTTCGAGATGCAATTCGTTGGTGGTCGAGATGTAGACGGCGTCGATGTCGGAGCCGAGCAATTCATCAAGCGTCGAGACCGCCGCCGGAATGCGGTTTTCCCGAGCGTAGGTGGCGGCGCGCTCCGGGCTGGAGCTCATCACTGCGGCGATCTCGCCGTCCGGCCGCGCGCGGATGGCGCCGATCATGAACTGTCTTGCGATCGTGCTGGCGCCGATCAGCCCCCAACTGACGGTCATGCCGCGTCTCCCATTCCTGCGCAGCCATGCTCCTTGCGATCGGGGCCGCAGCTTTCCCTGACCACGAGGTTGACGGCGCCGATATGATCCTCGGCGCGCGTGGTGCGCGATTGGATCATCTTCAGCACGACATGGGCGGCGCGCTCGCCGAGGCCGGCGGTGTTCACCGCGACGCTGGTCAGCGCCGGCATGTAGTGCTCGGCCTCGGCGACGTCGTCGAAGCCGACGACGGCAAAGTCCGCGCCGGGTTCCAGGCCGCGCTTGCGCAGCGCCAGCAAGACGCCGAAGGCGACCGCATCGTTGAAGCAAAGGGCCGCGGTCGGCGGCGCGGCCATGGCGAGCGCGGTTTCCAGGCAGGCTATGCCGCCCTTGCGGCTGGTTTCGCCCTCAAAGACCAGCCTGTCGGCTGGTGCGATGCCGAGCGCTTCACAGGCCGCGCGAAAGCCGCCCAGCCGCTCGTGGTAGACGACAAGGTCGGACGAGCCGCCGAAGAAGGCCAGCCGGCAGTGGCCCTTGCCGATCAGATGGGCGGTGGCAAGATAGGCGCCGCGATGATTGTCGGGCGTGATCACCGGGATGCGGCTTTCGGGGAGGCGGCGCATGACGAAAACGACCGGAACGCCTGCGGTCTCAAGGCGGCGGAACGCGCCCGGCGTGGTGCCGCGCGCCGGCGACACGACGAGCCCGGCGACACCCTGCTCCATCAGCGATTTCAGAACCTCTTCCTGGCGCACCGGGCTCTCCGCCGTGTTGGCGATGAAAGGCACGATCCCGGCCGACTGGAAGACGCGCTCCATGCCGACCGCCATCTCGGCGAAAAACGGATTGGTAAGATCGTTGATGACCATGCCGATGACGTTGGAATGGGCCTTGCGCAGATTGGCGGCGCCGCGGTTGTAGACATAGCCGACATCCTCGATCGCCTTGCGCACCTTGAGCGCGGTCTCAGGCCGGATCAGCCGGCTGCCTTGCAACACCAGCGATACCGTCGATTTGGACACGCCCGCCTCACGGGCGATGTCGAGTATCGTTGCCTTGGCCCGGCTGGCCATCCAGATCTGTCCTCCCGGAGGTTTCTTATGCGATTTTTATTGGAACGATCTAATCTCTGCGAGGCATTTGAGTCAATCGTGTTTTTGCGAACCCGAGAAAAATGCGGCTCAGTGGGCACAATCGTCCAGTAAGCACGGCTTTCACCTGCTGCGATGCAGCAATTTGAGTTGCGCGAGGCAGGGCGGCAAAGTCTCTTGATTTATTGGAACGTTCCACTTAATAGGCGCTGGGAAGGAGAAAGCCATGGACATCACCTTGCCCGGGGAAGGCGGCGGCCGCATCCTCTACCGGCTTATCGGCCAGCCGGTGCAGCCTGTGGCCGGCGCGCGGTTCTCGCGTATCGCCTACGCCGCGGCCCACGTCGTCGCCGATCCTTTCGCCATGACCAATCCATGGTCGAGGCCGGCGGTCGACTGGGACAAGACGATGGCGTTTCGCCATCACCTCTGGCGGCTCGGCTTCCGTGTCGCCGAAGCGATGGATACCGCGCAGCGCGGCATGGGCTTCGACTGGGTAAATGCCAGGGAATTGATCCGCCGCTCGATCGCCGAGGCGCGGAGCGTCGAGGGCGCCGCTCTCGCGTCAGGCGCAGGCACCGACCATCTGACGGCGGGGGCGGCGAGCACGCTCGACGATGTCATCGCGGCCTACGAGGAGCAGTTCGGGTTCATCGAAGGGCTTGGCGGCAAGGTGATCATGATGGCCAGCCGCCCGCTTGCGGCGATCGCCAAAGGCCCCGACGATTATGCCAGCGTCTACGACCGCATCCTGTCCCAGGCATCCGGCAAGGTCATCCTGCACTGGCTGGGCGACATGTTCGACCCGGCGCTGAAAGGCTATTGGGGCAGCAGCGATTTCGAAACTGCGCTCGAGACGGTGATCGCGATCATCGAACGTCACGCCGGCACCGTCGAGGGCATAAAGATATCGATGCTCGATGCCGGCAAGGAGATCGCGCTCAGGGACCGGCTGCCCGAGGGCGTGGTGATGTTCACCGGCGACGACTTCAATTACCCCGAGCTGATCGCCGGCGACGGCGACAGACATTCGCACGCGCTGCTCGGCATTTTCGATGCGATCGCGCCGGTCGCCAATGCAGCGCTGGCAAAGCTGGCCGACGGCGACCGCGCCGGCTATGACACGCTGATGGCGCCGACAGTGCCGCTGTCGCGCAAAATCTTCGAGGCGCCGACCGAATATTACAAGGCCGGCATCGTCTTCATGGCATGGCTGAACGGCCACCAGGAGCATTTTTCGATGATCGGCGGCATGCAATCGGCGCGCGGCATCCGCCACTATTCCGATGTCTTTCGCCTTGCCGACCAGGCAGGGTTGCTGGCCGACCCCGAGCTTGCCATTGCCAGAATGACAAGCCTCTGCGCGGTAGCGGGCGTCTGATCGCGAGCGCTACAGCGTCCGATCCAAAGGTTGCTTCGCGTGGCTTTGCGATTTGCCTTGTCTGGGCAAATCTGTATGCGGTATGCGTCCGGCAACAGAGAAGCCGATCCGGCGCTCCGCCGGCCAACTGGCATAGCTGCCGTTCTGCATTGGGGTAAGCTGATGACCTTCGACCTTCAGGGCAAGCGTGTTTTCGTGGCCGGACATCGCGGCATGGTCGGCTCGGCCATCCTGCGCCGATTGGCCGACGAGGATTGCGAGATCCTGACCGCCTCGCGCGCCGAGCTCGATCTTCTCGACCAGGCCGGCGTGCGGCGCTGGATGGCCGACTGCAAGCCGGATGCAGTGGTGATGGCGGCGGCCAAGGTTGGCGGTATCCTGGCCAACAACAGGCTTCCGGTGGATTTTCTGCAGGACAATCTCGTCATGCAGAACAATGTCATCGACAGCGCCTTCCGCAACGAGGTGCAGAAGCTGCTGTTTCTCGGTTCATCCTGCATCTATCCCAAATTCGCGGCGCAGCCGATCTCCGAGGACGCCTTGCTGACCGGGCCGCTCGAGCCCACCAACGAATGGTATGCGATCGCCAAGATCGCCGGGCTGAAACTGTGCCAGGCCTATCGGCGCCAGCACGGCGTCGACTACATCTCGGCGATGCCGACCAATCTCTACGGTCCGGGCGACAATTTCGACCTCAATTCCAGCCATGTCGTGCCCGCTCTGATGCGCAAGGCGCACGAGGCCAAGCGCGCCGGCCGCAAGAGCCTGGAGGTGTGGGGATCAGGCACGCCGATGCGTGAATTCCTGCATGTCGACGACGCCGCCGACGCGCTGGTCTGGTTGCTGAAGAATTATTCGGGCGACAGCCACATCAATGTCGGCTCGGGGGAAGACATCACCATTGCCGACCTTGCCCGCACCATCGTGTCGGTTGCCGGCGCCGATGCCGCAATAACATTCGATGCGACGAAGCCGGACGGCACGCCGCGCAAGCTGATGGACGTGTCGCGCCTGTTCGCCACCGGCTGGCGCCCGCGCTACTCGCTGCGCAGCGGATTGGAACAGACCTATGCGTGGTTTCTCCAGCACGTCGAGACCGGTGATCTCCGCCTCGGCGCGGCCTGAGGCTGGAATAGGCGAGCTCGGCATCAGGATCGGATGAGGCCGGGAACGCCAGCGGATGAAAATACCGACGGCCAATTGAGGGATTGTCTGGATGGTGGGCGTGACAGGGATTGAACCTGTGACCCCTGCAATGTCAATGCAGTGCTCTCCCGCTGAGCTACACGCCCATCCGAAGCCGCGCATACACCATTTTTGGTTCGGCACGTCAATAGCGGGAAAGGGGAAAGAATGGCTGGTCTGTTTCTGTGTTTGACGCAATTCCGGACGGAAAACCGCTTCACACTTTTCCTGGAATTGCTCTCGTCGGTCAAGACGCGACAAAAAGCGCGTCAGGCGGCCTGCAGCATCTTTTCGACCTCGTTGACGAGGTCGCGCAGGTGGAACGGCTTCGATAGCACCTTGGCGTCTTTCGGCGCCTTGGAGTCAGGGTTCAGCGCGACGGCGGCGAAGCCGGTGATGAACATCACCTTGAGGTCAGGATCGATCTCGGTGGCGCGACGGGCGAGCTCGATGCCATCCATCTCGGGCATGACGATGTCGGTCAAAAGCAGCGAAAAAGGCTCCTCGCGCAGCCGCTCATAGGCACTGGCGCCATTGTCGAAATCGCTGACCTGATAACCGGCGCGCTCCAGCGCCTTGACGAGGAACCGGCGCATGTCGTCGTCGTCTTCCGCCAGCAGAATGCGTGCCATCTTGTCCCGTCCGAATCACCCAACCGACAATGCCGTGCGGCAAGCCCGTTAACCATGCTGTATATGAGGAGGTGACGGTAAACATCAAGTGAACGTTGGGCGCACAATCCTGATTTGGCTGGCGCTTCGGCGGCTGGACATGCGAGCGGCGAGGTGGCACCTTCCTATCATGATGCATTGGTATTCCCGGGTTCGTTCAAATTGAAAACGGCAGCCGAGGATTTTTCGGTCGTTCCACCCTTCGAAATCCGATCGGGCGCCGAACAGCGCGTTCCCTTCCTCTTCAACTCGCCGCATAGCGGCCGCTACTATCCGGACCGGTTCATGGCGATGGCCAAGCTGGACCGCAACGCGATCCGTCGCTCCGAGGACTGCTATGTCGAGGAATTGTTCGGCGGTGCCGTCGCGCTAGGGGCGCCGATGCTGGCGGCAAACTTCCCGCGTGCCTATCTCGACGTCAACCGGGAGCCGTGGGAACTCGACCCGCGCATGTTCGCCGAACCGGTGCCGTCATTCTGCAACATCCGCTCAGCGCGGGTGGCCGGCGGACTCGGCACCGTGCCCAAACTTGTAGGCGAGGGGCTCGACATCTATTCCGGCCGCTTGCCGCTGGCGGAGGCCGTGGCGCGCATCGAAGCGGTCTACAAGCCCTATCACGAGACGCTGAAACGGCTCTTGACCAGAACCCATGCGCGCTTCGGCTATGCTGTGCTGATTGACTGCCACTCGATGCCGGCAAGCATAAGGGTCGGCGACAGCGGATTGCGGCCGGATTTCATCGTCGGCGACCGTTTCGGCATCTCGGCCGCGGCGGCGTTGACCGAGACCGCGATCGGCCTGCTCACCGGCATGGGCTACAGCGTCGCCCACAACAAGCCCTATGCCGGAGGCTTCATCACGGAGCACTATGGCCGCCCAGTGCGCCATCTGCATGCGCTGCAGATCGAGGTCAATCGGGGGCTCTACATGAATGAGCGGACGTTCCAGAGATCATCTGGTTTCGACGCCCTGGCGGACGATCTGGCGCGGTTTTCAGCCGAACTGATGGCGATGCCCGATAACAATTTCATGGATCTGCCTCTGGCCGCAGAATAGCGCAGGAATCGCGGCACTCGCCGCTCATGCGGCGGCATAAAAAAAGACCGCATCGTTTGCACGACACGGTCGAAGTCTAGGGAGGAAACGCCCAAGGAGGGCATGGACAGGAACCCTGTCCGAGAACAAACGTATTGTGCGCTGCACAAATGTCAAGGCGCGTTCCGGGTTTTTTAATTCACTGTGAAGTGGAAATTGCATTTCCACGATGATTGCGTTGCATTCGAGCAACAGTTAGCGTCCAGCGAAAGGCTCCGAACGCCCTTGTTTCGGCATAAAACCGTGGGCTAACGGGCATCTCAAACATGCTGGAGCGGGAGAATCAGTTGGACGTCAGCATCGAGTTCATGCGGCGCGTTGCGCATGCCGCCGCAGCCGAGACCTTGCCGCGCTTCCGCAATCAGGGCGCGGTCACCAACAAGGAGCGCGGCAGCTTCGACCCCGTCACCGAGGCCGACCGCGAGGCCGAGCGGGCCATCCGCGCGCTGATCAACGCGCAATACCCCGATCACGGCATCCTCGGCGAGGAGCATGGCAGCGAAAACATCTCCAGCCGGCATGTCTGGGTGATCGATCCGATCGATGGAACGCGCGCCTTCATTTCCGGCCTGCCGGTGTGGGGAACACTGGTCGGGCTGACGGTCGACGGCGATGCCGTCGCCGGCATGATGTCGCAGCCCTTCACCGGCGAGCTGTTCTACGCCAATGCCTCCGGCTCGCATTATGAAGGTCCCGGTGGCCCGCGAAAACTCGCGACGCGCAAGACGACGAATCTCGCCGAGGCGACGCTGTTCACCACCACGCCGGCGCTGTTCAAGGGAGACGCGCGCCTGCGCTACGACCTGTTCGAGCAACAGGTCCAACTCGCCCGTTACGGCACCGACTGCTATGCCTTCGCCATGGTGGCGGCGGGCAGCGTCGATATCGTTGCCGATCCCGGATTGAAACCCTATGACATCGTCGCGCTGATCCCGATCATCGAGAAGGCAGGCGGCGTTGTCACCACCTTCGAAGGCGGACCGGCGGAAAACGGCGGCGACATCCTGGCGGCGGCGACACCGGAACTGCACGCGGCGGCGATGGCGGCGCTGCGCGGCTAGGCATCCGGTGCACCCACGCGTCTGGTTTTGCGCAAAATCCGACGGAAACCGCGGTACGGTTCCAAAGTGCGTCGCGTTTGAACGGGGCGCGCTCGCATCTTTTGTATGTCGTTATCGCACGACCGCTGCGAACTTTCGCGCGACATGCATTAGCTATCGGCAGGCCAAGCGTCCGAGAGACGCAGGCCCCACAAAATGAGCACGAAAGAGATGAGGCCGGTCGGCGCGGACGAATACGCCACACCTTTGATCACTGCTTCCTGAAGGGCGCTTCCGTGGAAGGCTCCGGACGCTAACGGCATAGTCTCGTTGCCGGCCGCCCAGGCGCTGGCGATCACGTAGGCGGCCAGGATCGCCAAAGCCGAATAGATCAGCAGCCAGAATGCAATCCGCGACGTCGCCGCGCCGAGATTGAGCCTAGACCATGTGAGGCCTAGCGCCAGCAAGAGAACGCCCTCCAGGGCGCTGAGCGTGTGCGCGGACAGTCCGAGCCGCGGTGCGGCGAGATACGGTCTTGCAAACCCTTCGAATGACGAAAACAGCAGCAGTGCGACGCCAATCTGCAGTAGCCGATGCCCCTGACATGACAGCGTATTCGATGCGTTCATGGTCGTTTTTCTCCCGGCGAATGGCCTCCAACCTCTTTGGCAGCAAGCTAGCGCTCGATGCCTGAACGGGAATAAGGGGGGCACGCTGCGCCGGACAAGCGACCCGTGCGGGCCTTGTCGGCGGGCGCCGGCGAAGCGGTCAAACAGCGTCGCCGGTTCCGGGGATGAAGGCATCGAATGCCGCAAGCAACTGCTCGCGATAGAGGTCGGCTTCCTGGAGGATCTCATGGCGGGCGCCGTCGATCATCACCAGCGAGCCGACGCGCAGACGTCTCGCATAGGCTTCGACTGCCCTGGTCGAGACGACTTGGTCGGCGCCGGCGGCGATCATCAGCAAGGGCACCTGGATCTTGGCCATGAAATCCGGGTCGCTGACGATCAAGGATGCCTCCGTGGCCGCCTTCAGCCAGCGGATCGTCGGTCCGCCGAGCGCCAGTTGCGGATAGGTTTCGTAGATCAGCGTATTGCGCCGATAGCGCGCCGGGTCGCTGGTCAGCTTGTTCATGGCGAAGGGCACCGATTCCTTCGGCCGCGGCCCCCATGCGGCATAGAGCCGGCCGAGGCCGAGAAGGCAGAACAGCGAACAGATGCGGCGAACGGTTTTTACCGAAACCGGCAGGTCGGGCACCGTGAAGAACGGTGCGATCAGCACCATGCGGCGCACGCGGTTCGCCATCGAGGGCGCGGCGAGCAGCGCAATCACCGCGCCAGCCGAATGGGCCAGTATGTAGTAGGGTCCTCGGCAATCGGGCAGCACGATCTCTTCGAAGAACTGCTCCAGATCACCGGTATAGTCGAAGAAGCTCTGGACGTGGCCGCGCTGTCGGTCGCCGATCATCCGGTCGGAAGCGCCCTGGCCACGCCAGTCGAGGGTTGCCACGCCAAAGCCCCGGTCGGCAAGGTTGCGAATGGTCTCGAAATACTTCTCGATGCACTCGTTGCGGCCGGTCAGGACGACCACGGTGCCCTTCATGGGGCGGGCAATCGCGGCAAACAGCCCATAGCGGATCTTCTTGCCGTCGCGCGTGGTGAAGAAGCCACCGGCTGCGTTTTCCGGCAGCGGATTGCCCGGAGTTTCGTGGAAGACGGGGGTCTGGTGGAAAAGATCGGTCATACGGTGTTTGGCTGGTGTCGGTGCCGACGGGCGCAAGTCAGGCATAAACGCCCATGCGCCAAAAGCAAAGCAATTCGGGACGCGGGGGAGGTCGACCGAGGTAGTAAACGAGCAAGGCCGGAAGCAGCCTTGGGCGTACTTCCGGCCTCTGTCGACCCGGGAGGAAGGGACGTTGCACCCGGTTCGGCCTCGTCGTGTCGCCTTTTTCGCGACCTGTTCGTCATCTCGAGAACAGTTTTAATGCCGCCTGGCTGAACGCTCGCCGAAGCCACCGTTCATCTGCCGTTCATCGGCATCGGGACGTCGGCCGAGACCGGTCCCGTTTGGACGCGGGAAAATCTTGAAATGCCGTTGTCCGCTTCCCAAATTTGTCATGCGGTCGCCAATGTCGGGGCCGCTGGCCCATCCGGAACGCTGTTACGGGTTTCGCACCGGCCATACGCAACCTTGTTGCTCAACAGGAGAACACATCATGCGTCACGTTGATTTTTCCCCGCTCTACCGTTCGACCGTCGGTTTCGACCGGCTGTTCACCATGCTCGATTCGCTTGCGCAGCCGGAAGGTCAGACGTATCCGCCTTACAACATCGAGCGCACGGGCGAGGATGCCTATCGCATCTCGATGGCTGTGGCCGGCTTCTCGGAAGATGAGATTTCGATCGAAGCTCACCGCAATGTGCTGACCGTCAAGGGTGAGCGCAAGGAGGAAGGCAGTGGCGAAGGCTCCGAACTGCTCTATCGCGGTATCGCCAGCCGAGCCTTCGAGCGCCGCTTCCAGCTTGCCGATCACGTCGAGGTTGTCGGCGCCGCGCTGAAGAACGGGCTGCTCTCCGTCGACCTCAAGCGCAACATCCCCGAAGAGCTGAAGCCGCGCAAGATCGCGATCACCTCGGCTCCGGCCAAGGCCAAGCAGATCGAGGCCAAGACTGCCGCCTAAGCCAGGCAGCTAAGTTCTCTGGGGACGCCAACTTCCCGGGAAGAAAGGGCGGTGCAGCAATGCGCCGCTCTTTTTGCTGGCTTGCTATCCGGCGAGCAGGTAGCCGAAACGGTCGACCTCGTCGGGCGTGGTCGCGAAGCTGGTGACGAAGCGATAGAGCGCTTCGTCCTCGCCGATGTGGCCATCGTAGCCGAGCGGCCTGTGCCAGTCATGGAAGGCCGCGCCTGCCGCTTGCATGTTTTCGGCCTCGGCCTTTTTCATGACCGCGAAGACCTCGTTCGCCTGCGGCAGCCAGGCCAGCCGGGCGGAAGGGGAATCTTCTATCGCCGCGGCAAGCCGTGCCGCCATGGCATTGGCGTGCCGTGCCGTATCGAGCCATAGCCCACCCCTGAAATAAGCATCGAATTGCGCGGCGATGAAGCGCGATTTCGAGAACAGCTGGGCCGCGCGCTTGCGCAAAAAGGCCAATTCCTTGGCTCGCTCGAGGTCGAACAGCACGATCGCCTCGGCGCACCAACAGCCATTCTTGGTGCCGCCGAAGGAGAGGATGTCGACACCGTGCTTCCAGGTCATTTCGGCCGGCGTCGTTTCCAGCGCGACGAGCGCATTGGCAAAGCGGGCCCCGTCCATGTGCAGCGGCAGTCCGTGCTGCTTTGCGATCGCCGAAATCCTGGCGATTTCGTTCAGCGTGTAGACGGTACCGACCTCGGTCGACTGAGTGATCGAAACGGCAACCGGCCGCCCGGAATGGACGTTTTCCGGTGCGAAACGGTCCACCGCCCGCTCCAGATTGCCGGCATCGATCTTGCCGAGTGCGCCTTCGACTGTATAAAGCCGCGAACCGCCGGTGAAATATTCCGGTGCACCGCATTCGTCCTCGATGATGTGCGATTCGCGATGGCAGAAGGAAATGCCGCCTGGCTTGTTATAGGTAGTCAGCGACAGCGAATTGGCAGCGGTGCCGGTGGCGACGAAAAACACCGCGACTTCGCATTCGAAGATTTCATTGAAGCGCTGGTAAACTGCCTTGTCGAGGACGCCGTCGCCATAGGCGGTGGAGAAGCCGTCGGCATGGGCCGAGAGGCCGGCAGCGATACGGGGATGGGCGCCTGCCCAATTGTCGGAAGCGAAAATCATGCGTCTGCCTATGCTGGGGAAATCGGGGCGAGCTTGGCCGCTTTCGCATGCCGGCCGCAAGGGGCAGATACCGAAAATCCGCTAAAGCCAGTGAGCGTACATGCAGCGACGAAAGGTTACGCTGATACCGGGTTCCGCGCAATTTTCTGTCGCGAAAGCTTCAAGAATTTTGTGAATCGGTCTTGTGTGCATCCAAAATTTCTGTCATAAAAATTTAGGACAGTAGTGCTGTCTTATTTTGTCGCACAAAACTGGCCGCATTGGCATATGATTGCGCCTCTGCGGCCATTGCCGCGAGCGACAGCTAGACAGCCTGGCTCCGGCCTGTACGAATACCATATGCGAACGATGCGGAAAGCCGCACCGTCGGCAAGAATTTCGCAAGACGTGCCGCAAGATTGAAAGGGGAGCCACGCGCTTCCCGACGGAAACCAGCGCCCGAAGGGGACGGAACGGAGGACAGGACGATGACGGACATGACGCCATCTGCGACGAAGGCCGCGCAGACGAAAGCGGCAGCCGTCAAAAATCCGTCCCCGACCAATATACGGCGAACCAACACCGGCTATACCGCGCACGGCCTCTATGATCCGCGCAACGAGCATGATGCATGCGGCGTCGGCTTCATCGTCAACATGAAGGGCGTGAAGTCGCATCAGATCGTCGAGGACGGCCTTGCCGTGCTCGAAAACCTGACGCATCGCGGCGCGGTCGGCGCCGATCCGCTGATGGGCGACGGCGCCGGCGTGCTGGTGCAACTGCCGGACCGCTTCTTCCGTGAGGAGATGGCCAAGCAAGGGGTCGAACTGCCGAAGCCCGGCCACTATGCCGTCGGCCAGGTGTTCATGCCGCGCGACCCGGAGCTGCAGGCGCATATCGAAGGCATCATCGCCGAGGTGGCGCAACTCGAGGGCCAGCCGCTGCTCGGCTTTCGCGACGTGCCGGTCGACAATTCGTCGCTGTCCAAGGCGCCCGACATCGCCGCTTCCGAGCCGGTGCACCGGCAGGTGTTCCTGGGCCGCGGCGCCGAGATCGAGAACGACGACGATTACGAGCGGCGGCTCTACATCCTGCGCAAGGTCATTTCCGGACGTATCCACGAGGAGACCAAAGGCGTCGACAACGGCTTCTATGTCGTCTCGATGTCGTCGCGGACCATCGTCTACAAGGGCATGTTCCTGGCCTATCAGGTCGGAGCCTACTACAAGGACCTCACCGACCCGCGTTTCGAGACGGCGCTGATCCTGGTCCACCAGCGCTTCTCGACCAACACGTTCCCGTCGTGGAAGCTGGCGCATCCCTACCGAATGGTCGCCCACAATGGCGAGATCAACACGCTGCGCGGCAACGTCAACTGGATGGCGGCGCGCCAAGCTTCGGTCGATTCCGAACTGTTCGGCAACGACATCTCGAAACTGTGGCCGATCTCCTACGAAGGGCAGTCGGACACCGCCTGCTTCGACAATGCGCTCGAATTCCTGACGCAGGGCGGCTATTCGCTCGCCCACGCCATGATGATGCTGATCCCGGAAGCCTGGGCCGGCAACAAGCTGATGGGTCAGGACCGCAAGGCCTTCTACGAATATCACGCAGCCCTGATGGAGCCGTGGGACGGGCCGGCGGCGGTTGCCTTCACCGACGGCCGCCAGATCGGTGCCACGCTCGACCGCAACGGGCTGCGGCCGGCGCGCTACATCGTCACCGACGACGACCGCGTCATCATGGCCTCGGAAGCCGGCGTGCTGCCGGTGCCGGAGGAAAGGATCGTCAAGAAGTGGCGGCTGCAGCCCGGCCGCATGCTGCTGATCGACCTGGACAAGGGCCGCATCGTTTCCGACGAGGAGATCAAGTCGGAGATCGCGACCAGGCACCCCTACAAGAGCTGGCTCGCCAATACCCAGCTCATCCTCGAAGATTTGAAGCCGGTCGAGCCGCGCGCCCTGCGCAGGGACGTCAGCCTGCTCGACCGCCAGCAGGCGTTCGGCTACACCCAGGAAGACACCAAGCTGCTGATGTCGCCGATGGCGACCACCGGCCAGGAAGCAGTCGGCTCGATGGGCACCGACACGCCGATTTCGGCGATGTCGGACAGATCGAAGCTGCTCTACACCTATTTCAAGCAGAATTTCGCCCAGGTCACCAACCCGCCGATCGACCCGATCCGCGAGGAACTGGTGATGAGCCTGGTGTCCTTCATCGGGCCGCGGCCCAACATCTTCGACCTGGTCGGCAATTCGCGCCGCAAGCGGCTCGAAGTGCGCCAGCCAATCCTGACCAATGGCGATCTCGAAAAGATCCGCTCCATCGGTCACACCGAGGACCGTTTCGACACCAAGACGATCGACATCACCTATGCTTCGAATGAAGGCGCGGCCGGCATGCAGGGCGCTATAGACCGGCTATGCGAGCGCGCCGAGGCGGCGGTCGCCGGCGGCTACAACATCATCATACTGTCGGACCGTCAGCTCGGCCCGGACCGCATCGCCATTCCGGCGCTGCTGGCAACGGCGGCCGTGCATCATCATTTGATCCGCAAGGGATTGCGCACCTCGGTCGGGCTCGTCGTGGAATCCGGCGAGCCGCGCGAGGTGCATCATTTCTGCTGTCTCGCCGGCTACGGCGCCGAGGCGATCAACCCCTATCTCGCTTTCGACACGCTGCTCGACATGCACAAGCGTGGCGAATTGCCAGCGGAGGTCGATGCCTACGAGGTCGTCTCCCGCTACATCAAGTCGATCGGCAAGGGCATCCTGAAGGTGATGTCCAAGATGGGCATCTCGACTTATCAGTCCTATTGCGGCGCGCAGATCTTCGATGCCATCGGGCTGAAGTCGGAGTTCGTGCACAAGTACTTCACCGGTACGGCGACGCTGATCGAAGGCGTCGGGCTGGACGAGATCGCCGCCGAAACGGTCAGCCGCCACACCGACGGCTTCGGCAACGACCCGGTGCTGCGCAACAGCCTCGAGGTCGGCGGCGAATACATGTTCCGCATGCGCGGCGAGGCCCATATCTGGTCGCCCGACGCAGTGGCGACCTTGCAGCACGCTGTGCGCCAGGGCTCGTGGGAGACGTTCAAGGACTATTCCGCCCAGATCGACAGCGAGACGGCGCAGGCGCAGACCATTCGCGGCATGTTCAAGATCAAGCTTGCGCAAGAGACCGGGCGCAAGAAGGTCGAACTCGACGAGGTGATGCCGGCGGCCGAAATCGTCAAGCGCTTCTCGACCGGGGCGATGTCCTTCGGCTCGATCTCCAGGGAAGCGCATACGACGCTGGCGCGCGCCATGAACGCCATCGGCGGCAAGTCGAATACCGGCGAGGGCGGCGAAGAGGCCGACCGCTATCTGCCACTGCCGGGCGGCGGCAAGAACCCCGAACGCTCGGCGATCAAGCAGGTCGCTTCGGGACGCTTTGGCGTCACTGCCGAATATCTGGTCAATTCCGACATGATGCAGATCAAGGTCGCGCAAGGGGCAAAGCCCGGCGAGGGCGGCCAGCTGCCGGGCCACAAGGTCGACGCAACCATAGCCAAGGTCAGGCATTCGACGCCGGGCGTCGGCCTGATCTCGCCGCCGCCGCATCATGACATCTATTCGATCGAGGATCTGGCGCAGCTCATCTACGACCTGAAGAACGTCAATCCGGCGGCCGACGTATCGGTCAAGCTGGTCTCGGAAGTCGGCGTCGGCACGGTTGCGGCCGGCGTCGCCAAGGCGCGTGCCGACCACATCACCATATCAGGCTATGACGGCGGCACCGGCGCTTCGCCGCTGACCTCGCTCAAGCATGCCGGCAGCCCGTGGGAGATGGGCCTTGCCGAGACGCACCAGACGCTGGTGCTCAACGGCCTCAGGTCGCGCGTCGCGCTGCAGGTCGATGGCGGCCTGCGCACAGGGCGTGACGTCATCATCGGCGCGCTGCTCGGCGCCGACGAGTTCGGCTTCTCGACCGCGCCACTGATCGCGGCCGGCTGCATCATGATGCGCAAGTGCCATCTCAACACCTGCCCGGTCGGCGTCGCGACGCAGGACCCGGTGCTGCGCAAGCGCTTCAAGGGCACGCCCGAGCACGTCATCAACTTCTTCTTCTATGTGGCGGAAGAGGTGCGGGCGCTGCTTGCCGAGATGGGCTACACCCATCTCGACCAGATCATCGGCGACACCGACCTTCTGGAAAAGCGCGAGCTGATCCAGCACTGGAAGGCGCGCGGACTCGACTTCAGCAAGATGTTCTACAAGCCCGATGCGCCACACGCGGCGGTGCACTGGACCGAGCGGCAGAAGCATCCGATCGACGACGTGCTCGACCGCAAGCTGATAGAACTGGCAAAGCCGGCGCTCGAAGCCAGGCAGCCGGTCAGCATCGAACTGCCGATCCGCAACGTCGACCGTTCGACGGGCGCCATGCTGTCGGGTGAAGTGGCAAAGCGCTTCAAGCACAAGGGCCTGCGCGAGGACACGATCTCGGTGAAGCTCACCGGCACGGCCGGCCAATCCTTTGGCGCCTTTCTGGCGCGTGGGATTTCGTTCGAACTGGTGGGCGCTGCCAATGACTATGTCGGTAAGGGTCTGTCGGGCGGCCGCATCGTCATCCGCCCGCCGGAGAACACGAAAATCGTTGCTGCCGAGTCCATTATTGTCGGCAACACCGTGCTCTACGGCGCAACCGAGGGCGAGGCCTATTTCTGCGGCGTTGCCGGCGAGCGTTTTGCTGTGCGCAATTCGGGTGTCGCCGCGGTCGTTGAAGGCGTCGGCGACCACGGTTGCGAATACATGACTGGTGGTATCGTCGTCGTCATCGGCCAGACCGGCCGCAACTTCGCCGCCGGCATGTCGGGCGGCGTCGCCTATGTGCTCGATGAGGCGGGCGATTTCGCCGAACGCTGCAACATGGCGATGGTCGAGTTGGAGCCGGTTCCGGAAGAGGACGACCTGATGGAGAAGCTGCTCCACCACGGCGGCGATCTCGACCATAAGGGCCGTGTCGACGTATCGGGCGATATGACCAGCCACGACGAGGAGCGGCTCTACCAGCTGATCTCCAACCACGTCCACTACACGGGCTCGGTACGAGGTCGCGAAATCCTCGACGATTGGGCGACTTTCCGGCCGAAATTCCGGAAGATCATGCCGGTCGAATACCGCCGCGCGCTGATCGAGATGGAGCGGATGCGCATGAACGTGGCGGCGGAATAGATTTGGAAATTGCCGGGGGCCCATGCGTCCTGGCAACCATCTTCATCAACAATCCTGACCTCGGACTGAAGGTTGCCACGGCTGCCTTATGAGGTTAACGGGTGCGTCGCCAGGCGTACCTTCCGGACAGCAGGGACTGGACTATGGGCAAGGTAACAGGGTTTCTCGAGATCGACCGGCAGGTGCACAAGTACCAGCCGGCTTCCGACCGCATCCGGCATTTCCGTGAGTTCACGCTGCCGATGTCGGACAAGGAGGTCGAGAAACAGGCCGCGCGCTGCATGGATTGCGGCATTCCGTATTGCCATGGACCGACCGGCTGCCCGATCCACAACCAGATCCCGGACTGGAACGACCTCGTCTACAATGGCGACTGGGAAAACGCGATCCGCAACCTGCATTCGACCAACAATTTTCCGGAATTTACCGGCCGCATCTGCCCCGCACCTTGCGAGGAAGCCTGCACGCTGAACCTCGAGGATATTCCGGTCGCCATCAAGACGATCGAGCAGGCGATTGCCGACAAAGCCTATGAAACCGGCCATATTCGGCCCTATCCGCCGGAACGGAAGACCGGCAAGCGCGTCGCGATCATAGGCTCGGGGCCGGCGGGAATGGCGGCTGCCCAGCAACTCGGCCGCGCCGGCCATGACGTTCACGTCTATGAGCGCGAGAGCCGGCCGGGCGGGCTGATGCGCTACGGTATCCCCGACTTCAAGATCGAGAAGCATTATATCGACCGGCGCATCGAGCAGATGCAGGGCGAAGGTGTCAGCTTCCAGTGTGGCGTCAATGTCGGCGTCGATAAGCCGGTCGCCGAACTGCTCGCCGAATATGACGCGGTCCTCTATTGCGGCGGTTCCGAAACACCGCGTCCGGCCAACATCCCTGGCGACGATCTCGACGGCGTGCACGACGCGATGCCGTATCTGGTTCAGCAGAACAAGCGTATCGGCGGCGAGCCGATCCAGTCGGTGGCATGGCCGTCGCGCCCGATCGTCGCCGGCGGCCAGCACGTCGTCGTCGTCGGCGGCGGCGACACTGCCTCCGACTGCGTCGGTACCGCCTTCCGCCAAGGCGCGGTGCGCGTCACCCAGCTCGACATCCGGCCGCAGCCGCCGGAAAAGGAGGACAAGCTGT
Organism: Mesorhizobium sp. M0340; assembly: GCF_040321535.1. NCBI lineage: Bacteria > Pseudomonadati > Pseudomonadota > Alphaproteobacteria > Hyphomicrobiales > Phyllobacteriaceae > Mesorhizobium > Mesorhizobium sp. M0340. The sequence goes on from NZ_JAMYRR010000002.1 coordinate 212,701, forward strand.
CGGTGTGGCCCTACTGGGCGACCAAGATGCGCACGTCATCCTCGCAGGCCGAAGGCGCCGAGCGCGAATTCCAGGTGGCGACGCTTGAATTCATCGGCGAAGACGGCCAGCTGACCGGGGTAAAATGCTGCGAAGTCGACGAAAAGCGCAAGCCGATCGCGGGCACGGAATTCGTCATCCGCGCAGATCTCGCGTTCATCGCCATCGGCTTTGCCGGGCCAGCCGCTCGCGGGCCGGTCTCGGAACTCGACGGGCAGATGAAGATCGTCACCGACAGCCGCCGCTCGAAGAATGTCGAGGCCAATGACCGGGACTACAGGACCAGCGTCGAAAAGCTCTATGCGGCGGGCGACGTGCGGCGCGGCCAGTCGCTGGTCGTCTGGGCGATCCGCGAGGGCCGCCAGGCGGCGCGTGCAATCGACGAGGCGCTGATGGGATCGAGCGTGCTGCCGCGCTGAGCCCGTTCCGAAATTCTACAGAAAGAGGCGCCAGCTTTACTGCCGGATCGCCGTCGTCGTATCGGATGCGGCCGCCGTCGCAGGCTGTGTCTTGGGTGGCCAGGAGAAATCGTCGGCGCGTCCCGGTGAGGCGTCGGGCGCCTTGCCCTCGACGATCAGCCTTTCGCCCGGCAAATTCTTGTCAGCTTTTGCCGGCGGGGCGGCGCCGAGAAGTTCCGAACCGCCGTCCAGCGCCGGATCGCTGAGCAGCATCGGCACGGTGCGATCGACAGCTATCGGCGCGGCAGCAGGTGCCGGCGCCTCGACGGGAGCGCCGGCCGGGGCAGAAGCCGTCACCACGCTTCCCGGCGCGGCCAGCCCCAGGATCTTCATCAGCGGCTTTTCGGTATAGAAGGCGAGCTTGCGCTTGCCGGCCTTCGACATGTTGATGCCGTCGTCGGAGCGCAGGCGCACCGATTGGCCGTTGATGTCCGGTCCGCTGGTGATGAAGGCGCCGTTCTCGTCGACAAACCCGTCCCAGACGTCGACGAATTCGCCGCCGTGGCTTTCGGCGGACGAGCGGAAGATATCGTTGAAGGCCAGCATGTCGGAAGTCATTTTCGAGACCCGGAAGGCCGGCATGCCAACCCACAAATACGGCACCTTGGTTGCGGCGATGGCCTTGCCGAACGCATCGGTCCGGCGCTCGTATTCCTTGGTCCAGTTCTCGGATCGCGGCTGCTCGCGCACATCGCCGACGCGCATCTGCTGCCGGTCGTTGGATCCGAGCATGACGACGACGGCTGCCGGTTTTTCGGCAGCGATCAGCGACTTGACCTGTTCTGGCCAGTTGTAGACATCGTCACGCACGAAGCCGGACGATCCGTTGGCACGGACGACGATCCTGACGCCGGTGTTTTCGGCAAAGGCGGCGTCGAGCCCCTCAGCCAGCCCAGACGCCATGAAATCGCCGACCACCAGAACGACGCGTGCATCCGGCGCCTTCTCGGCCACTGGGGTTGTCGGCTCGGCCGGCGGCGGCCGGCGAACTGACCGGGGCTTTCTCAGCTTGGGCCTGGGCTTTGTTCTCTGGAATTCTCTCTGGAATTCGGGCGGCGGCTGCTCAAACCGCTCGCTTCTGCGCGGAAACAACAGGTCGCGCAGCGACCAGCCACGACTTTCCGGCTCCTGCGCCATGGCCGAGGTATGAAAGGCACTGGCGGCGCCGACGGCCAGAACGGCGATCGCCAGAACCAGAATCGGCACGCGACGAACGATTAACCGGATGCGCGCAGCCGAAACCAATCACCCTCTCCATCCCGTAACCGGCTCTAGTTCTGCCTGAGCCATTTGAGCACTTCCTTGCTCGGATACCCGTCCTGGGTCAAGCCGGCCTTTGCCTGGAAGGCCATGATGGCGGTTTTCGATCCGTCACCGATCTTGCCGTCGAACTTGCCGTCGTAAAAGCCGTGCTCGGAAAGTCGCTTCTGAAGCTCCTGCCTTTCCTCAAAGGAGAGCTTGGTAAACGGTCGCTTCCAGTCCTGCACAAGCCCGCCATAGCCGGCGATTTCGTCGGCAAGAAGGCCCACGGCGAGCGCATATTTGTCGGCATTGTTGTAACGCTTGATGACCGAGAAATTCGTGATCATCAGGAAAGCCGGCCCGCCGCGGCCGCCGGGCAGTTTCAACGTCGCCTTGTCGGCACCGTTCTTGAACGGCTTGCCGTTGGCACGGGTGACGCCCAGCGCCTGCCATTGCGACAGCGACTTCGAGCCTCCGGGCAGCTTCTTGCCGTCCGGAAGGCTGACTTCATAGCCCCAGGTCTTGCCTGCCTGCCAGCCGTTCTTCCGCAGCAAATTGGCGGCTGTCGCCAGTGCGTCGGGAATCGAATTCCAGATGTCGCGCTTGCCGTTGCCGTCCATATCGACCGCATAGGACAGGTAGCTGGTAGGGATGAACTGGGTATGGCCCATCGCGCCGGCCCATGAGCCGCTGAGATGGCTTTCGTCGATGTCGCCGGTCTGCAGGATCTTCAGCGCCGCGATCAGCTGGGTGCGGGCAAATTTCGCTCGCTTGGGGTCGGCATAACCAAGCGTCGCCAGCGAGCGCACGACATTGCGCATGATATCATCGCGCTTGAGGGTTTCGCCGTAGTTCGATTCCATCGACCAGATGGCCAGCAGGATGTAGCGGTCGACGCCGTATCTTGCCTCGATCCTGTCCAGCCAAGGCTTCCATTTCCTTGCCATTTGCTGGCCGACGGCGACCGACTGGTCATGGACGCGGTTGTCGAAATAATCCCAGGCGGGTGCGGTGAATTCGGGCTGAGTACGAGCCTTTTCCAGCACTACCGGGTCAGCATCGTTGATGCCCTTGAATGCCTGGTCGTAGACGGAGCCGGAAACGCCGCTCGCCACGGCGGTAGCACGGAAGCTGGCGACCCATTGGCGGAAGCCGGCATCGGCAAAAGCCGGCCCGCTGGGCATGAGCAAAGCAAGCGAGAGGCTGGCGGCCGTCAGGACGCTGGTGAAGCGCCTTGCGGCGTTGCGAACGGACATCTTTTCCTCCTTCTTCATCTCAGGAAGACTATTCATCGCCGAACCCGGTTAGCATTTGGTTTACCATAGGTGCCGTGCGGGGTGAAAAGATGCGTCAATGCTTTACCAGCTGAGATTTATGACCCGCCGTTCAGTAATCCTCGATTTCGGCATGAAAATGTCTCGAATCGGGATTGCCGAACAGGCATGCAAATGGATAATTGGCACATGAAGAGAGTTCGCAAGGCAGTGTTCCCGGTTGCCGGTCTCGGCACGCGCTTTCTCCCTGCTACCAAGGCCATTCCCAAGGAAATGCTGACGGTCGTCGACAGGCCGGTCATCCAGTATGTGGTCGATGAGGCGCGCGATGCCGGGATCGAGCATTTCATCTTCGTGACCGGCCGCAACAAGGCGGTCATCGAGGATCACTTCGATGTCCAGTTCGAGCTCTACGACACGCTTGCGCAGCGCGGCAAGGACGACCAGCTCGCCCGCCTGCAGCGGCTGCAGCCGGCGCCGGGGCAGACCAGCTTCACCCGCCAGCAGGTACCACTCGGCCTTGGTCACGCCGTCTGGTGCGCGCGCGAGCTTGTCGGCGACGAGCCCTTTGCGCTGCTGTTACCCGACATGATCATGCAGTCGGAAAAAAGCTGCATGAAGGATATGGTCGAGCTTTACGCCGAGACCGGCAACAACATCGTCGCCGTGCAGGAATGCGATCCGGCCGAGGCGCACAAATACGGCATTGTCGGCCGCGGCGATGACGCGCATCACGGTTTCCGCATCACCGGCATGGTGGAAAAGCCGAAGACCGGAACGGCGCCGTCGAACCTCTACATCAACGGACGCTACATCCTGCAGCCTGAGATATTCAAGATACTCGAAGGCCAGGAAAAAGGCGCCGGCAACGAGATACAGCTCACCGATGCAATGCTGAAACTGCAGAAACAACAGCCCTTCTACGGCTATCATTATCGCGGGCGCACGTTCGACTGCGGCTCGCCCGAAGGCTTCGTCGAGGCCAACGTTGCCTTCGCGCTGTGGCGCAGCGACATGAATGGAAGCATGGCCGGTGTCATTCGCACACTTCTCGACGAACTCGCGCCGTCAGAGCGCCGCGGCCTAGCCTTATAGTGTCAGCGCCGGTTGCCGCGCTGGTCGGCGAAAGCGCGCCGCGTTCGACAGGCCTCATGCGACGCACCTAGGTTCTTGTTTTTATGCAAGTCGTTATCGCAAAACCGCTGCACACTTTTGCGCGATATGCATTTAGCGCTGCAACTTCAAGCCAACGAAGATACTGTTGGCCGTGTAGTCGCGCCCAACCAGGTTGCTGGTCAGTTTTTCAGTCCTGGCGCGGGTGGTGAGCCCGGTGTAGCGGTTCAGCCACCACGTCAGCCCAGCCTCGGCGCTCAGCGTCAAATCATGATCGTCGGAGCCGGTATAGTCGCGCCATTCAAGGCCGAGCGCGGCATTTCCGGTCAGGTTGGCGCGGATCTGCCGCTCGCCCGTGAGGCTGCCGGAATAGAGCATGGAGCCGCTTTCGCCCGCATTCGTCGTGTTCTCGGCGGTCGTCTGTGCGGTGAGCCCGATCGTGGTGCCGCGTTCCGGCGACCATTTGAGATCGGCATTGACCGTCGCGCCCGAAATCGCCGGCAGGGCGTCGTCGTCGATAGCTTCGCGCAGCCAGCCGACCGAGAACTCGCCGGTAAGCTTCTCGCGGAGATCGAGCTCGACGCCGGCCCGTGCGCCAAGCCTGGTCGAGGAGCGCTGGAAGCCGTTTGGATCGACGCGCAAATCATAAGCGCGCCGGCCGATCTCGATTTCGGTGAACGGCGTGATGGCAGGCGAGATCTCGTAACCGGTGCGCAAAATGGCCGTGTAGAGCGTCGAGTCGCGGCCCTTCTGCGACAGCGATCCGCCCGACGAAAGCTTGGCGTCGCCAAAGACGTCGTGCTCGACCGCGCCGGTCAGCGCGAAGCGCATCTTGCCGGCATCCTTCTCGACGGCGAGACTGCCGTTCACTGTCTGGCGCACCGGCTGGCCAACGGCGCCGACGACTGCGTCCGGCGCCGAGGCCGATTCGGGCACGGCCTCATAGCCCAGCTTGGCGATGGCGCGCAGATCATTGTCGAGATCGATGTTGAGTGTGCCGTCGACGCGGCCTTGCGCCTCGTGAATGTCATAGCCGGACAAGGTTTCGCGGAAGATGCCATAGCCCTCAACCGTCGCCGAATTCTCCCGCCAATCGGAGACGGCGTTGAAGCGCAGCGTCGTTTCCGACAGCAGGGCCGGCTTGCCGAGGCTGCTCGAATCGGCGTTTGTCGAAGACGTCAGGCCTTGCTCGAGCGTCGGCCGGATCACGAACGAGCCGAGCTTGATGCCGGTGGCGGCGAACGGGTCGTCCTCGTTCTTTTTGTTCTGGCCTTCGATGGCCTCGGTGCGCTCGGCGCCGGGGTCGAGCCTGAGCCTTTCGGCGGAATCGATGGTCACCGCACGGCGGTTGGCCGTATCCTGCTCGTCTATGGCGGCGGTATCGGTGTCATTGGTCGTCGCTGCAGTCGCGGTTCTCTTGCTCGTATGGCTGTCCGCGGTCTCGGCTTCGGCGTTGGCCGCGTTGGCGGCGCGCGTTGCGCTTGGCCGCCGTCGCGGCGGAGCAGGGTTGTCGGGAAATGGGTCGCCGCTGGCCGCCGGCGGATCGAAAGTGCCGCCGGTCGCGGCCGCTTCGCCCGTGCCGTCGTCAGGCAACGCCCCCTGGCTGGCCGGACGATAGGTAGGCAGCGGCGTATTGTCGTTGGGGGTTGCAGCCGCCTGGGCGGCTTGGGTTCCAGCCATGCTCGTTTGCCTGATCTTGTACTGCTGGTCGTCCAGGATTGTCGATTCCGAAACCTCGCCGCGCAGCTCGGCTTCCTGGGCGCAAAGCAGTGTCGGACGCGACAACGCAAAGACGGTGGTTGCCAGCAGCAATGCGCGAACCGCCTTGCCCTTTCGTCCCATTTTGTTTTGAGGCTGAAACCCGGACATCGGCACCACTGCTTGCGCGGCGCACGCGCGCCATACTTACGAAACCGTAAATGGGGATGGTTAACGGAGCGTTGAGGGATGGCCCGCCAGGGTGTTCGGGGCGGCAATTCCGTTGGACAGGCGCGCGCCGAAGCGCTAATCGCATCGTCCATGGACGTGAAATCCCCAGACAGGAAGCGGCACGACGGGCAGGCCGCGATTGCTTCGGCGCTGAGAACGGTAGCGACAGAGCAGGCCGGCGTCGCGGCATTGGCCGACGCGCTCGAAAACGGGCTGGCCGAGCCGTTCGCACGGGCCGTCGACATGGTGTCGCGGATCGATGGCCGCGTCATCGTCACCGGGGTCGGCAAAAGCGGCCATATCGGCTCGAAGATTGCCGCAACGCTCGCCTCGACCGGCACGCCGGCCTTCTTCGTTCACCCTGCCGAAGCCAATCACGGCGACCTCGGCATGATCGCCAGGAACGACGCCATCATCGCGCTGTCGTGGTCGGGGGAAAGCCTCGAGCTCAAGGGCATCATCGCCTATTCGAGGCGCTTCTCGATCCCGCTGGTCGCGGTCACCGCCGGCGAAAAATCGGCGCTGGCGCGTGCGGCCGACGTGGTGCTTCTGTTGCCGCGAGCACCGGAAGCCTGCCCGCACGGCCTTGCGCCGACGACCTCGACGCTGCTGCAAATGGTGATGGGCGATGCGCTGGCCATCGCGCTGCTCGAAGCACGCGGCTTCACCCCGGACCATTTCCGCACGTTCCATCCCGGCGGCCAGCTCGGAGCCAACCTGACTCAGATCCGCGAGATCATGCATGTCGGTGACAGGCTGCCGCTGGTGTCGTCCGGCACCGGCATGCGCGAGGCAATCCTCGAATTGTCGCGCAAGGGGTTTGGCTGCGTGGCGGTGACTGCGGCGGACGGCAAGCTGATCGGCATCATCACCGATGGCGACATCAGGCGCCATATCGGCAGCGATCTCTTGGCCATGAGCGTCGATCAGGTGATGACCAGAGAGCCAAAAATGGCCGCGCCCGACACGCTGGTGGCGACGGCGCTGCAGACGATCAACGACTCGGCTATTACCAGCCTGATGGTGGTCGAAGGCAGGCGGCCGATCGGGCTCGTCCATCTGCACGACCTGCTGCGTATCGGTGCTGCCTAGTCTGGCGAGTTTTCTAGACCGCCTCGACCGTCAGTTCCAGATCGGTATCAGCGGCACCCGTCACGCGCACCTGCGTGCCGGCCGGGAGGTCGGGGCCGGAGACACGCCACAACGTGTCGCCCAGCTTGATGCGGCCGCGCCCGTCCTTGATCGGCTCGGCAAGGGTCGCCGTCCGGCCGACCATCTGTGCGCCGCGGCGGTTGAGCAGAGGCTGGTCGGTCTCATCGTGGCGTCCGCCCACCAGCCGCTTGCCGACATAAGCCGAGACCAGCGACAGCACGAGGAAGGCGACGACCTGGACCTGCCAGGTCCAGAAACCGGCGTCCCAGATGAGCAGCGAGACGACGCCGATCAACAGCGCGGCAATGCCGATCCACAGCATGAAAATGCCGGGCGCGATGACCTCCATCACCAGCAGGATGAGGCCGAGGACCATCCAGCTCCACGGGCCGAGTTCGGAAACAATGCGGTCGAACATGGCCTCAGGTCTCGCTGGGACGAACCACGGGCGGGCGGGCCTGTCGTGCTGGACCGGCGGTGCCTTCGCCCTTGAAAACTTCCCTGGCGATTTCGCCAATGCCGCCAAGCGTGCCGATCAGTGAGGAAGCCTCTATCGGCATCAGCACGAGTTTACTGTTTGTCGCGGAGCCGATCCTGGTCAGCGCTTCCGTGTATTTCAGCGCGACGAAGTAGTTGAGCGCCTGCACGTCACCCTTGGAAATCGCCTCCGACACCACCTGCGTGGCGCGTGCTTCAGCCTCGGCCGATCGCTCGCGCGCCTCGGCGTCGCGGAAGGCGGCTTCCTTGCGCCCCTCGGCCTCCAGAATCTGCGACTGCTTGAGGCCCTCGGCGGCGAGGATCTGGGCGCGCTTATTGCGCTCGGCCATCATCTGGCGGCCCATCGATTCGACGAGATTGGCCGGCGGATTGATGTCCTTGATCTCGACACGGGTGATCTTGATGCCCCAGGGATGCGCGGCCTCGTCGACGACGCGCAACAGGCGCTCGTTGATGGCGTCGCGGTTCGACAACAGCTCGTCGAGGTCCATCGAGCCCATGACGGTGCGGATGTTGGTCATCGTCAAATTGAGGATAGCGTTCTGCAGGCCGGCGACCTGGTAGGCGGCCTGCGCCGCGTTGAGCACCTGATAGAAGGCGACGCCGTCGACGGCAACGGTGGCGTTGTCGCGCGTGATGATCTCCTGCGTCGGGACGTCGAGCACCTGCTCCATCATGTTCATCTTGGCGCCGATACGGTCGACGAAGGGCACGATGAGGTTGAGGCCCGGGCTCAATGTCTTGGTGTAACGGCCGAAGCGTTCGACGGTATAGTTATAGCCTTGCGGAATTGTCCGGATGCCTTTGAAAAGCACCAGCACGACAAGGGCGACAAGAACAAGAAGCGCGATATCGAAACCACTGAAACCCATTTGGCTCTCCCCTCAAAGGCCGGCCATGCCGGACAGTTCCACGCGGCCGGCTTGATCAAACAGTTAAGTGTGTTTCAGCAACGTTACAATCAGGTGATCATGGATTGCCGGTGAATAGACGGGTGATCTGTTCAGGCCCAGCCGGACAGCTCGCGCCGCACCATTGCCTCGATCACCGCCATGCCCTCGGTACTGTCGTTGAGGCAAGGGATGTGTGCGAACTTTTCACCGCCGGCATGGTGGAAGGTCTCGGCCGCTTCCCTGCCGATCTCGTCCAGCGTCTCGATGCAGTCGACGGAAAAGCCGGGGTTGACGATGGCGATCGATTTCACGCCTTCGCGCCCTAGTCTCTCGACCGTCTTGTCGGTGTAGGGCTGCAGCCATTCCTGCGCGCCGAAGCGCGACTGAAAGGTGGTGATCAGCTTGTTTTCATCCCAGCCGAGCTTTTCGCGCAGCAGCCGCGTCGTCTCGAGGCAATGGGCTTGGTAGGGGTCGCCCTTATCGGAATAGGGTTTCGGAATGCCGTGATAGGAAGCGATGACAATTTCCGGTTCGAAGTCGAGGCTCGCCAGATGCTTTTCGATCGAACGGGCGAGCGCCTCGATATAGGCCGGCTCATTGTAATAGGGCGGCACGCTGCGAATGGCCGGGGCGCGGCGCATCTTCATCAGCGCGCGAAACAGCTGGTCGTTGGCAGTCGCAGTCGTCGTCGCCGAATATTGCGGATAGAGCGGGAAAGACAGGATGCGATCGCAGCCTTGCTCGACCAGTCTCTCGGCCACGCTCGCGGTCGAAGGGTTGCCGTAGCGCATCGCCCAGTCGACAACGACATTGGGGAGGTCGCCGAGCGCGAGCCCGAGCTTCTCGGCCTGGGCGCGGGTGTAGGTGCGCAGCGGCGACTCGTTGCGCTCCCGGTTCCATATCCTGGCATAGTTGGCGCCCGACTTCCTCGGCCGGGTGGTGAGGACCAGGCCATAGAGGATCGGATACCAGATCGCCTTGTTTAGCTCGATGACGCGTGGATCGGACAGGAACTCCCGGAGGTAGCGCCACATCGGCTTGAAGCCGGTGCCGTCGGGGGTGCCGAGATTGATCAGCATGACACCGACCTTGCCGGTCCTGACCGGAGGGCGCCCTGCCGACGGGGAGGCGGCGGTCTTCTCGGCTTTGATTTCAGCAGGGTTGGCAAGCGTCATGAGGTTCTCCAACACCGCGAACCAACGGTGCCGCGGCGAAAGTAGCGATGCCGCGCCGGTTTTCAAATGCTGCGTCTGGCCGCACCTTATCCCAGAAATGCAACACCCGCCCGGTCTGCCGGGCGGGTGCATTGCGTTCCTGCGGCCGGATTACTTCGACGCCGCCGGGATCGTCAAAGTTGCGCCGACCGGCAGCCGGCGTGGCTCGTAGGCTTTGTTGGCATCGGAAATCATTTTCCATTTGGTGCCGTCGCCATAGGCCTTCACCGCGAGATCCCAGTAGGTATCGCCGGCGACGATTACATGGCTGCCTTCGGCCGGTGCCGGCTCAGCCGGCTTGGCGGGCTCGGCAGGTTTTGCCGGCTCGGTTGGCGCCGGTTCACTTGGGGCCGGCTGACTCGGGGCAGGCGCTGTCTCGGCGGGCTCGGCCGGAGCAGGGGTCGCCGGAGCCGGTGTGACCGGAGCCGCAGGTGCCGCCGGCTGGGCCGGCTCGGCGGGTGCGGGTGCCGCCGGCGCGGTTTCCGCCGGGACGGCCGGCGGTGTCTTGGAAATGTCGCCTGAGCCGGCCGGCATTTCGGGCATTGCCGGTTCAGCAGGCTTTGCCGGCGCAGCCTCAGCAGGTTTTGGCGGTTCGGCAGGCTTGGCCGGTTCCGCGGCCGGGGCCACGGTCGCGGCGATCTCGGTGATGCGGCCGTCGAGCTTGGGCGTATAGGGCCGGTGCGCGCCGAGGTAGTCGGCGACGACCTGTTCCAGTCCCGGGCCGTAATCATAGGTGTTCTTGGCCTTCTCGGCGAACACCTTATAGCCGTCGCCGCCCTGGCGGACATAGTTGTTGGTGGCGACAAGGTAATCCTTGTCCGGCTTGATCGGCGTCCAGACGCCGCCTTCCATGACCTCGACCGATTTGACGCGTCCGTTAGGCGGTGCCGATCTGTCGAACGCATATTTCAGGCCGGCAACCTGCGGGAAGCGCCCGGCGCCGTCCTCGACCTGGCTGAGGCCGCTTTCGAGGCCGGCAACCAGATCCTTGCCGGAGATCTGGAAGGTCGCCAGCGTGTTCTGAAACGGCAGAACGGTGAGAATCTCACCCATGGTGACGGTGCCCTGGTCGATCGAGGCGCGCAAGCCGCCGCCATTTGAGATGACGATCTCGACACCCTGGCCCTTGACCCGGTCGAGGACGGCGTCGGAGACCAGATTGCCCATCTCGCATTCGCGGGCGCGGCAGTTTTCCCGACTGCCGTCGATCGCCTTGGTGGTCTCGGCGACTTCCTTGTTCTTCAAAGCCTCGATCGGCGCGCCGAGTTCCTTGATGCGGGCAAGCACGGCGGGGTCGGGCGTGATCGATTTGTCGAGATGTATGGGATCGCCGCTGGCCTCTTTGACAACGCCGTTGTCGTCGAACACGACCTTGAGCTCGCCGAGATATTTCGAATAGGACGCCGCCTGGACGACCGGCACTTTGTAGCCGTCCGGATTGTCGACCATCGTCGGATAAGGGCCTTCCGCCTTGGGGTCGGTGTTGGAGAGCAGCGAATGGCTGTGGCCGCCGACCACCACGTCGACGCCCGGGATCTTGGCGATCACGTCGCGCTCGCGCTTGTAGCCGATATGGGTGACCGCGATGATTTTGTTGACGCCCTCTCCCTTCAGTTTCTCGACCTCGGCGGTGATAGACTTGACGTCGTCTTCGATGGCGATGTTCGGGCCAGGCGAGGCAAGCTCCGGCGTGTCGTTGGTGACCGCACCGACGATGCCGATCTTCTGGCCGCCGACCTCGACCACGATCGATGGCTTGACGCGGTCGCCGAGCTTGGATCGCGCATTGGCCTTCACGTTGGCGCCGAGCACCGGAAACTGGATCATGTCGAGAAACGGCGCCAGCGCCGACTCGCCATCGTCGAACTCATGATTGCCGAGAGCCTCGGCATCGAACTTCATCTGGTTGAGGAATTCGCCTTCTGTCTTGCCCTTGTAGGTCGTGTAGAAGAGCGAACCCTGGAAATTGTCGCCGGCGCTGAGCAGCAGCACGTTCTGGCCTTCCAGCTTCTTGCGCTCCTGCGCGATCGCTGTGACCAGGCGGGCGGCGCCGCCGACGCATTCACCCTTGGTCTCTTCCTCGGCCGAGCAGGTCGATTCGTACTTGTTGTTGCTCTCGATGCGGCTGTGCCAGTCGTTGATGTGCAGGATGTTCAGCGTGTAGTCGGCAAAGGATGCCCCTGCCGACAGGCCAAGCGCCGATGCCGACAGCGCGGCGATGGCAGCGATCTTCTTCATTCTCGTCTCCCGGATGACTCGAGTACAGCGCCGCGCGTCATTTGGGACGCGCAAAGGACGCTGTACCATTTTTATTTTGCGCATGATCCTTTCCGAAAATCGACTCCGATTTTCGGGGTCATGCGCAGACGCGTTTAACGCTCTTGTTTGACTTGGATGTAACAGCCCTCTCGGGCCATGTTCACATCGCGTTTCAGTCGATGCAAGCGGAAATCGGCATCAGCTTTGCCGGCGCAAGAAAACGGCGGCTTGAAGCCGCCGCCTTGTGCAAAGTCAATTCGGAATCGAACTTCAGGTGCGCCTGGTCAGCACAAAATTCTGTCCGCTCGCGCTGGTGCAATTGAGCTGGCTGGTCGAGACCATCAAGCAGTTGAAGCTGATCGGCGTCTGGCGGATCAGCGACGTGCCATGGATCTCGACCGAGGTGCCGCCGGTCATGGTGTAGCTGCCATCGGCAAGCTTCTGGCCGGTGTCGGTGGCGACGGTCGCGAAGCTGCCGCCCTTGAAGGTGGATAAGCCGGTGCCCTGCGCGTCGATCCAGGAGCCTTCGACCCCTTTGGCGGTGATCACCGGCGGCTCGCCCGGGCCGGTGGTGGTGCAGGCCGCCAACGTGACGGCAGCGGCCGCGGCAATGCCAGCCGAAAGCAGTCTTTGCGCAATCGTCATCATCAAGATCCTCTCCTCTCGCATCGGCTCGAAAATCGATCCGCTTTTCGGAAAGCACGATGCGCACATTCAAAGTGCTAGAGCGTACTTTGTGCGTCCAAATGGACGCACGTCGCCCTAGGCCGGCCCTCTTCAATCGCCCGATTTCCGGGCGATTGCAAGCTGGCGGAGTGTCGAGGCAACGCTGCTATCGAACGAGGATGTTGCGGAATTGCCACGGGTCTTTGGTGTCGAGGTCCTCGGGAAACAGACCAGGCCGATTGTCGAGCGGTGTCCAGTCCGTATAATAGCTCCTGACCGGCCCCAGATAGGGGTTCTGCACGTCGAGGCAGCGCTTGTAATCCATCTCGTCGGCTTCGACGATGCCGGCCTCCGGATTTTCCAACGCCCAGACCATGCCCGCCAGCACCGCCGACGTGACCTGCATGCCGGTAGCGTTCTGATAGGGCGCCAGCTTGCGCGCCTCGGCCAGCGACAGCTGCGAGCCGTACCAGTAGGCGTTCTTGGCGTGGCCGTAGAGCAGCACGCCGAGTTCGTCGATGCCATCGACCAATTCGTTTTCGTCGAGCACGTGATGCGCGGGCTGGGCCTTGCCGGCGGCACCGAACATCTCATGCAGCGACAGCACGGCGTCGTTGCAGGGATGATAGGCGTAATGGCAGGTCGGCCGGTACTGCACCTTGCCCTTCTTGCCATGCAAGGTGAAGAAATCGGCAATCGAAATCGCCTCATTATGCGTCACCAGGAAGCCGTATTGCGGACCGGCCGTCGGGCACCATGTGCGCACGCGCGTGTTGGCGCCGGGCTGCTCCAGAAAGATAGCGGCCTTCGAGCCGTTCTTGTGCTTTTTGGCGTTCTTCGGCATCCACGCCTCGTGCGTGCCCCAACCGAGCTCGGCCGGCTGCAGGCCTTCCGAAATGAAGCCTTCGACCGACCAGGTGTTCCAGAACACGTTCATCGGCTTGGGTTTCTTGGTGCGCTGGGTGTCGCGCTCGGCGATATGGATGCCCTTTACGCCGGCCTTCTTCATCAGCTTGGCCCAGCCTTCGCGATCGTGCTGCGCGGGTTCCGCGAAGTCGAGGCCAAGATCTGTGGCGAGGTTGACCAGTGCCTGCTTGACGAACCACGAGACCATGCCGGGATTGGCGCCGCAGCATGAGATCGCGGTAGTGCCGCCCGGATTCTTCGCGATTTCGGTACGCACCGTTTCGCGCAGCGCATAATTGGTGCGTGAGGCGTTGTCGGCCTTTTCGTCGAAATAAAAGCCGAGCCAGGGCTCGACCACCGTGTCGATGTAGAGGACGCCAAGCTTGCGGCAGAGCTTCATCAACTCGAGCGAGGAAGTGTCGACCGACAGGTTGACACAGAAGCCCTGGCCGCCGCCATTGGTCAAAAGCGGCGTCAGCAGCTTCTTGTAGTTCTTCTTGGTCACTGCATCCTGCATGAAAGTGATGCCGCGCTCGTCGAGCAATTTGCGGTCGGCGTCGCGCGGGTCGATGACCGTCATGCGCGACTTGTCGAATTTGAAATGGCGCTCGATCAGCGGCAGCGTTCCCCGTCCGATCGAGCCGAAGCCGATCATCACGACAGGGCCGGTGATCTCACCGTAAACGGGCCAGTTTTCATTCGCCATTTATCGATTACTCCCTCAAAAAACGCTTCGGAACAGCGGCTTGGCCGCGGCGCGACAAACCATAGATCATTGTCACAATAAAGCGAAAAGCGGACGGCCGGCCTCACGCCGCGCCATCCCGGCTACGGCTCGACCAGTCTTGCGAATTCAGGCTTGAAGAGGGCATGTGCCTCGGAGACCGGCAGTTCCAGCAGATCGTCGGCGCAGGCCTGGATGGCATGCGGTAGGGTCTGGAGCCCGAACACCAGAACCTGCTTGTCGCCCTCACGCCAGAGGCTGACCGCCAAATATTCGCCGACGAGATCGTCCATACCGCATTCGGCTTCGTGATCAATATCGGTCTGATCGGTCGGTTTCTTGCGCCGCTGCTTGACCAAGGAGGCGAGGGAAGGACCTGGCTTGCCATCCACCGTATCCGAGAAAATGTCCTGGAGGCCAAGCAGGACGCCGCGCCGCACATCCATGATGTAGGCGTCCGAATAGTTGGTCGGATGCGCTCCGCCGCAGAAAATGCTGCCGGATTCCCGCCAGCTTATCAGCCGCGGCGTCAGCGAGCTCACTTCGAATGTGCTGTCCGCATAGCCGCCGAGCGTGCCGTCGTTCACACCGTCAATCGGCCCGCCTTCGTTGAAACCGGCATATTGCGCCGCCACGCAGCCCAGTGCGCCGATGTTTGCGCGCCAGTGCCTGTCTTGCAGCAGAGCATTCGCGGCCTCGACCGAAACGTTGCCGGACAGTTCGACGATGCGCGGCGTGGCGAATTTGGTGCGGGGGTCGACGACATAGCGGTAGGTCGCGTCCGGCCAGCCAGTCGTCTTGCCGTTATCAAGCTGAGTGTTCAGCCGCAGATAGTCATACGGGGACGTCTCCATGGTGATCGGCGTGTCATTGGCGAAGAACTTCATGAAGCTGAAATCGTAGAGATCGAGCGGGCTGCCGGGCTCGTTCCCGGTCACCTGCCGACTTGCGACCCGCTCCAATCTGAGCGGCAGCGCCCTCTTTCCGTTCCAACTGCCTTCAAGGGTCTTGCCGTTACTGGATGAGGCCAGGCGCCACACGGCGGCAATCGGCGCGGCCTTTCCGTCATCGCAATTGTCGGCGCCGCATGCCTCCTCCTCGGCCAGTTCGAACCTGCTGCCCTTTTGGGACCGGGCCTGCAGCGGGATGTCGACGCCCTTCGAGCGGTAGAAATAGCGGCCGGCCAGCGGGCTGCCGGGCGCCGCGGGGTCGTCGGTGAATTCGACGACGATATCGCTCTTTCCAAGCTTGCCGGCATAAGTCACCGGCTCTGCCTCGGCTGCTGTCGACAGTACCAGGATCGCGGCCATGAACGTGACCGGCCTGCCAAGATGCTGGATCATTGTTCCCCCAAGCCACAAGTTAGAGTTGTCGTCCGCCAGCAGTCACGGTCGGCTGTCAGGCCCTTGTAGTCAAGTTGTGCCTCGTCCAGCACCAGACGCTGCTCAGCGAAAAAAGCTGCGACGCCGCCCCTGGTGCGGATGGCACGTCCGCCCGTTTCAGCTACACCGGAGTGGCGCTGATTGCGCTCGGACTTATCTGGATCAAGGGGCAACTCGAAGCCGAGCGGCTCTATCTCGCGGGCGGATTGGCCGCGGCCATGTATGGAGCATTCTTCGCGGCCATGCTCTCGCGGCCGATGTATGGCGGCGTGCTGTATGACGAGAACGGCTATCTGCCGTTCCGGCCGCCGTTTGGACCGGCGGGCTGGCGGTGGGATTGTCAACGTCACCGTCTTTACCGCGATGTCCGCGATCCTGCTGCTGGGCGTGGCTGCGATTTAGGGAATCCGAGGAAAAGTGTGAAACGGTTTTCCGTCCGGAATTGCGCAAGAACAAGCAAGGACAAAGAGATAGAGCGGTTCGGCGCTTCCGTGAAACGACGAACTGCTCTGGCAACTGTAGTACTAGGACAGCGCCAGCGCCCTGAGCCACGCGACCAGCCGGTCACGGCCGGCGGTCATCCCCTTGTAGTCGAGCTGTGCCTCGTCCAGCGCCAGAAGTTGTTCGGCCAAGGATGCTGCGAGCGCCGCGCGGTCGCGGTGGCGCTCCAGCACGGCGAGCGGGTCGAGATGAATGCGGATGGTGAAGAGTATGTCGCCGGAGACCGGGAGCTTTCTCAGCGTCTGACGCTCGACGCGGATGAAAGCATGAGCGTCGATGTCGCCGTCCGGGAATCTCGACGGGCGATTGCTGGCGCGGTCGATGCGTTCGATGTTGGAGAGCGGATGGTAGAGTGCGTCGCCGGCCTGGATCGACCAGTTGTAGCGCTCGACGGCTTGGCCCTGGAGGCCATCGAACATGCGGTTGATGAGATCGGCCGGGCGTGTGCCTGGACCGAAACCCGGTACCGGCGCGTGGATCTGCTGCAGCGGCTTGCCGAATTTTTCGATCAGCGACCATGACGACGGGAAGCAGAGCGAGCCGGCCGCCAGACGCCAGCCGCTCTCGTCGCGGCGCATCAGGATCAAATCCTCCTGGACGAGCAACGAGGCCGCGACAAGCGGCGCATCGCTGAAAGACGCTGAGGTGTGTGAGCGCTCGAGATTGTCGGTGCTGCCGATCACCTCGATCGCATTGTCGGCACGCCTGTGGGTCTCAGGAAAGTTCGCCGCCAGATGCACACCGAGCAGATCGAGCACTTCGCGCTGGGCGTCGCGCGTTGCTTGCTCCTCGACAAAAACCTTGTCGGGAATTTCCGTGTAAAGCCGGCGTTTCTCGGCAAGATAGGGCAGCAGATATTCGTCGACTTCGATCCATCTATCGAGACTGAGCGGCTTCAACCCGATGGTGAACAGTTTCGAGGAGCCGTCATAGGGTGTGTGGGTCGGTGGGCGGAAACTCATGCTTCTTTGTAGACTTCCAGTGCGGCGGCGGCCATTCTCGCCGTGAATTCGGTGATTTCGTAGTCGGCGGCACCTGCCTTGGCGAAGGGATCGTCCGCCAGTCTGGCATCGAGCACTTCGCGTGGACCGCGCGCGATGATGATGCCGCCGGTCCTTGGCCGCTTTGGCCCGGAGGCGACAAAGATACCTTGCGTATAGCAGGCCTTCAGCCACTCGACATGCGCTTGCTGCAGGCGGTCGATCTCGGTCAGCGGCACCTTGTAGTTCAGCGAAACCACGAACATTGTTGTCTCCCGATGCTTCAGCCCAGTCGCGCCGGGATCAATCCGCGCAGCGAGTTGCCGACGAACAGCGCCTTGGCCGATTTCAGTTCGTTCCACGTGTAGACCGCTTCACTGGCGCGGCCTTGATCCAGCAGTTCGCCGCGCAGGACGCCAGCCAGCAGACCGCAATCGAGCCGCGGCGTGGCCAGCACGCCGTCGCCGAAATCGGCAAAGACGTTGGTGATCGTGCCCTCGCAGATTTCGCCGCGCTCATTGGCGAGCAGCACCTCGTCGGCCCGGCCGGCCAGATATTCGGCGCGGGCGCGCGTATAGGTTTGTCGGCGGCTGGTCTTGTGACGCAGCAGCGTGTCGCTCGAATCAAGCCGCACCCCTGCCAGCTGCAGGGTCCAGACCTTGTCTGCGGCGAGCGGCTCGTAGGGCTGCACCGAAACCGCTGCTTCGCCATTGCGCGACAGGACGAGGCGGGTGCGCAACGCGATGTGCTGGCGGCCGACCGCATTCATCAGCGCTTCGCCGACCCGTTGCGGATCGCAGGCGAAGCCGAGTTCGTTTGCCGAGCCGTAGAGCCGCGCGAGATGGCGGTCTAAACGGAGGAAACCCGAGCCGGGTTCCCAGCGCATTGTTTCGATCAGTTCGAACTCGGCAGTGTTCCCGTCGCGAAACGGGCTTTCAGCAGACACTCCTGGTACTCCTCTTCGGCTGTCGAATCGAAGACGACGCCACCGCCGACATTGTAGACCGCCTCGCCATTGGCAAAGAGCGAGATGGTGCGGATCGCCACCGAAAAGCGCATCCCGCCGCCGGGCGCGATCCAGCCTATGGCGCCGCAGTAGACATCGCGCGGGCCACCTTCCAGCTCGCGCAGGATCTCCATGGCGCGGATCTTCGGTGCGCCGGTAATCGAGCCGCAGGGGAACAGCGCGGCGAAAATCTGGCGGATGGTGAGGCCGGGCAAGAGTTTCGCCCGCACGCGGCTCACCATCTGGTGGACGGTCGGGTAGCTCTCGATGCGGAAAAGCTCCGGCACATCGAGCGTGCCAACCTCGCTGATCAGTGAGATGTCGTTGCGCAGGAGATCGACAATCATCCGGTTCTCGGCCTGGTTCTTCTCGTCGTTGCGCAAGAATGCTTTCAGGCGATCGTCCTCGGCTTTTGTTGCGCCGCGCGGCGCGGTGCCCTTCATCGGATGCGTCTCGATCATGCCTTCCGCGTCCACCTCGAAGAACAGTTCGGGCGAACGCGACAAGACGATCGGATCGCCGAGGGCGACCAGCGCCCCATACTTCACCGGCTGGCGTTCAGTCAGCGCGTTGAAGGCGACCAGTGGATCGCCCGACCATTGTGCGTGGACCGGAAAGGTCAGATTGCCCTGGTAGCAGTCGCCCTTGCGGATATGGTCATGCAGCCTGGCAAAGCGTTTGGCGTAGTCGTCCGAAGACCAGGCTGCCTTGGCGTCGAAGATTGGGCCGTTGCTAACCGGCAGATCGCCTGGCGCGACCGTCTCTTCGACTGGCGCGTCGAACACGCCGAGGCAGAAAAGCGGGGCGCGGCGGCCGGCCGGCAGAAGCGGAACGAGCTTGGGTTCGAGCAGGTAACCGGCCTCGTAGGAGAAATAGCCGGCCAGCCATTTGCCGCCGTCATGTGCTGCCTGCGCGGCTTCCAGGGCCGGCAAAAAGTCCGCCTCGCCATGCGCTGCGATTATCTCGGCCGGCCGGTCGAAAACGAGCTGACGCGCGGTCTCGTCGTTCCGGAAAATTGCAAAGGGCAGGGGCATAAGGCTCGAATGCTGCGGTCACCAGCGATCGATCTATATGGGGGCTCGACCGTGTGCAATCGAGGGAGCGGCGTCTCAAGACGCAAAGGCGCGGGGCAAAAACAAACGCGGCGCCAGTGGGCGCCGCCTTGTTCCAAAATGCCACCTCGCGATGGGTCAGGTGTTGCTGGCTTCCCCCGCGGTCGGGAAGCGGCGCGCAAATTCCTTCTCGTCACCGGCGGCAAGCAGTTTCGCCTGCTCGATCCAGCGTTCACGTTCGATGCGGCCGTCGAAATTCAATGTCGCCTCGATCCGCTTGACATCGTCGGGCGTCCAGGCGGCGATCTGGGCATAGGTCGTGACGCCAAGCCCTTTGAGCAGCCGCTCGTTGGTCGGGCCGATGCCGATCAGGCGACGCAGATCGTTGGCTTTGCCTGCCGCGGTGGCTGTTGCCTTGCCGGTCGCGGCTTTCTTTGCAGCTGGTGCGGCCTTGCTTGCAGCCGGCGCAGCCTTGCTTGCCGCCGGCGCGGTCCTGGGCGCACTCGCTTTCGATGCAGGCGGTTTCGGCATTGCTGTTTTCGCGGCACTTGCGCGTGGCGCGGTCGCAGCCCTGGCCGTTGCAGATTTCTTCGGCGCCGGTTTGGCTGGTGCGGATGTCGACATCAGCGTTGAAGGCGCCTGCATCGCGGCCTTGGTCGCGCCGGTCTTGACGGCTGGCGCCTTGGCTGTTGCCGCCTTCGCGGTTGGCGCCTGGGTGGTTTTCGCCTCGCCCAGCCGGCGTTCGAGATCGGCGCGGGCGCGGCCGCATGCATCCAACTCGCCGGTCAGACGGTCGCTATCGGCCCGCAATCTGTCGCGTTCGCTGCGCGTGCGGTCTAGATCGCCGCGCAAACTGTCGATCTCGCCACTCAGGCGTCCCCAAATGAACCAGCCAACCAACACACCTACCAGGAACGCCAGGAGCATGTAGAAAAAAGTGCCCATTGTCTTTCTCTCTCCAGTCCGATCCGTCCGCCCTGGCCTGTAGAGCCATGACCTCGGCGAAGGACCATTCGATGGTGGTTCCGCAATTTGCAGAACAGCCGGCTTCGATCGAGCTGTCGGCGACCGGTTGCCCCTGGCCAACAGCCATTGTCGCATCCGCCGACACGCCATGACCGGTCGGGACTTTCCGACCAGATCCATTCGTGCCCGGCTGAGCTTGAGGGCGGACGCTATCATACAGCTTACGGGAATCTAACGGAAAACTTCCATGGAAGTTATTTAAGAACAAATAACCAAGACAAGAATAGAACCACCGCCAATATGCATTGCAGCTAAACTGTTCTGGAACCCAGTCATCCGGTGTTGCGCATCACCCAGTGTTGCGCATCAATTGTCCAGTGCTTCCAGCTCGTCGATCAGTCCGCTGATCACGCCAAGCCCGATTTGCCAGAAGGCAGGGTCGGCCGCATCGAGGCCGAACGGCGCCAGAAGCTCGGAATGATGCTTGGTGCCGCCGGCGCGCAGCATGGCAAAATATTTCTCCTGAAAGCCGCGCTCGGCGTTCTGGTAGACCGCGTAGAGCGAGTTCACCAGGCAATCGCCGAATGCATAAGCATAGACGTAGAAAGGCGAGTGGATGAAATGCGGAATATAGGTCCAGAAAACCTCGTACCCCTCGCGCAGCTTGATCGCCGGCCCGAGGCTTTCCGCCTGCACTTCCAGCCAGAACTGGCCGAGCTTGTCGGAGGTCAATTCGCCGCTCTTGCGCTCGGCATGCACCTTGCGCTCGAACTCGTAGAAGGCGATCTGGCGCACGACGGTGTTGATCATGTCCTCGACCTTCTGGGCGAGCATGGCCTTGCGTTCGCGCTTGTCGGTGGTCTGCTCGAGCAGCGAGCGGAAAGTCAGCATCTCGCCGAACACCGATGCCGTTTCGGCCAGCGTCAGCGGCGTCGACGCCATCAAGGCGCCCTGGCCGCCGGCCAGCACCTGGTGCACGCCGTGGCCGAGCTCGTGCGCCAGCGTCATCACGTCGCGCGGCTTGCCCATGTAGTTGAGCAGCACATAGGGATGCGCCGAAGGCACGGTCGGATGCGCGAAGGCGCCAGGCGACTTGCCGGGTCTCACCGGCGCATCGATCCAGTTGCGGTCGAAGAAAGTTCTGGCGATCTCCGCCATGTCGGGCGAAAAGCGCTGGTAGGCGGAAAGCACGGTGTTCTTGGCCTCGTCCCAGCCGATGACCGCCTGCGGGGTCTCCGGCAGGGGCGCATTGCGGTCCCAGTGGTTCATCACCTCCATGCCGAGCCAGCGCGCCTTCATCGCATAATAGCGATGCGACAGGCGCGGATAGGCGTCGCGAACCGCGGCGGCGAGTGCATCCACCACGCTGCGTTCGACACGATTGGCGAGATGGCGGGAATCGGCAATATCCTCGAAGCCGCGCCAGCGGTCAGAAATCTCCTTGTCCTTGGCCAGCGTGTTGGTGACCAGCGTAAAGACGCGCAAATTCTTGCGGAAGGTCGTGGCCAGCGCCTCGGACGCCCGGCGGCGCACCTCGCTGTCTGCGTCCTGCAGGCGATTGAGCGCCGGCTCCAGCGTCAGCTCCTCGCCGTCGATGTCGAAGCGCAAATCGGTCATCGTCTCGTCGAACAGGCGGTTCCAGGCCCCGCGCCCGGTGATCGATTTTTCATGGAAGAGCTGCTCGATGCGGTCTTCGAGCTGATAGGGCTTGTCCTTGCGCAGATCGAGCACCCAGGGCCGGTAATGGGCGAAGGCCGGATCGGCGGCGAGTGCGGTTTCGATCGCGCCATCGTCGATGAGGTTCAGCTCGAGCGCGAAAAACAGCAGGTGCGCGCTGGCATCGGTCATCTTTTCCTGGACATCGCCATAGAGCTTGGCGCGCTGCGGATCCGACGTGTTGCCGGCATAGACAAGCCCGGCATAGGAGACGATGCGGCCGATCAGCTCCTCCAGCGCTTCATAGGCCTGAAGCGCCTCGCCAAGCCTGCCGGCGCTGCCACGCCCGGCCTCGGCGGCGAGCGTGCCTTTCCAACGGCTCTCGAAGGCGATGGCATCGGCGGCGGCCTTGGCGATGTCGCGCTTCAATTCGGGCGCTTCCATGCCCGAATAGAGATCGGCCAGATTCCATTCCGGCAGGTCGCCAAGCTCCGCCACGCCCTGACCGGGCGCCGCCGCCAGCTTTCGAGCAAAAACCATGCGCATTGCCGATCCTTCCAGACACAAAAATTCGAGGAAACGAGAAGCCGGTCAAATCCTAAGGAATTCATTCACCGGGTTTTTTGAAAGCTTATTTAGAACCCTGTGCCAAGATGATCCATAGGGCGCATTCTCGGGCGGGCACGGTCGGATCAGTCATGGCAGCTTCCATACTCATAGTCGATGACGATCCCGTGCAGCGCAGGCTGCTCGAGGCGGCGGTGACGAAATTCGGCCACACCGCGATCGTCGCCGATGGCGGCGAGGCGGGTCTCGAGTTTGTCGACGGACCCAATGCGCGCGACGTGTCGGTGGTCATCCTCGACCTTATGATGCCTGGGCTCGACGGCATCGGCGTGCTGAAGGCGATGCGCGAGCGTGGCATCCACATTCCCGTCATTGTGCAGACCGCGCAGGGCGGCATCGAAACCGTCGTTTCGGCAATGCGCCACGGCGCCTTCGACTTCGTCGTCAAGCCGGCCTCCCCCGACAGGCTGCAGGCGTCGATCGGCAACGCCCTCAAGGTCGAAGCGCTCGAAGGCGAGGTGAAGCGCTCGTCAAGGCAGCGCGGCGGCCATCTGACGTTCAAGGACATGATCACCCACAGTCCGGCGATGGATCGGGTGATTCGGCTCGGCCGCAAGGCGGCGGCGTCCAACATCCCGATCCTGATCGAAGGTGAATCCGGCGTCGGCAAGGAACTGGTGGCGCGCGCCATCCAGGGCAGCGGCGACCGCCGCTCGAAACCTTTCGTCACCGTCAATTGCGGCGCCATCCCCGACAATCTGGTCGAATCGATTCTGTTCGGGCACGAGAAGGGTTCGTTCACCGGCGCCACCGAAAAACATACCGGCAAGTTCGTCGAAGCGCACACCGGCACGCTGTTCCTTGACGAAATCGGCGACCTGCCGCTCGACGTGCAGGTCAAGCTGTTGCGCGCGGTACAGGACGGCGAGGTCGATCCGGTTGGCGGGCGCGCGACCGTCAGGGTCGACATCAGGCTGATCTCGGCAACCCATCGCAACCTGCTGCAGCAGGTCAAGGACGGCAAGTTCCGCGAGGACCTATTCTATCGGCTGAACGTCTATCCAATCTTCGTGCCGCCATTGCGCGACCGTCGCGACGACATCCCCTATCTGGTGGAGCACTTCATGGAGAAGGTGGCGCCCGCCGATCCGCGCCGCCGCCTGCGAGGCATCTCGGCTGCGGCGCTTGCCATGCTGCAGGCCTATGACTGGCCGGGCAACATAAGGCAGCTCGAAAACGCCGTCTTCCGGGCCTCGGTGCTCGCCGACGGCGACATGCTGACCGAAGAGGAATTCCCGCAGATCCGGGCGCAGGTCGAGGGCACGGTCAATCTCGATTCGGGTATCGCCTTGCCCAATTCAGTGGGGCCAGCTTCAGGGTGGCCAGTTTCCGGGTTGGCTTCGGGAAGCCTGCCGCGTGATAACATATCGGCCGTTGGCGGCATCGCAGCCGCCGACGCCGATGCACCGGCCGAGCCTCGTTTCGGCACGCTGCGGGCGCTCGACGAGCGCGGCAATGTGCGTGCGCTGGCCGACGTCGAACTCGAAATGATCAAGCTCGCCATCGATCACTACAACGGCCAGATGAGCGAAGTCGCCCGCCGCCTCGGCATCGGTCGGTCGACGCTCTACCGCAAGCTCAAGGAATACGGCATCGACCCGGAAACCGGCCGCGTCGAACGGCTCGCTTCGTGAGTTACAGGGCCAAGCCGGTTCGCATCCGGACATCATTCCACGCAACTGCGCCTCGAAATGATGTGTTCGCCACAGTGTTCACGTATTAAGGCGGACGGTAACAGATCGTGTTTCGAGCTGGCGCCAAAACATGATCTAAACCAGCGGTTTACCAAGATATCCGGCGCAATATTTTTGGCGGGATATCGCCACCGTGTTACCGCATTTCGGCTTCAATAAGCGATGATTAACCATTAGGATCGATATTCGGATGCACACACCACGCATCCGTTTGGTCAAATCCGGGGACAAAACGGCAGCCTGCAAGGCCTTTTGATTTGAACAGAATCGAACGACACGAAAACGGGCGGCATTATCACATGAGCGTCTGGCCGAGATGGCTGGCAGCGGTGATTGTTGCCGTGGGGTTCCTTGCAGCGGCGGCAACCGGCGCCAGCGCCGAGACACGTTCGCTGAAGCTCTATCATCTCCACACGCATGAAAAGGCGGAGATCGTCTACAAGCGCAACGGCCGCTACG
The DNA here is from genome assembly GCF_040321535.1 of Mesorhizobium sp. M0340. Taxonomy (NCBI): domain Bacteria; kingdom Pseudomonadati; phylum Pseudomonadota; class Alphaproteobacteria; order Hyphomicrobiales; family Phyllobacteriaceae; genus Mesorhizobium; species Mesorhizobium sp. M0340. Next base: position 237,391 of record NZ_JAMYRR010000002.1, read on the forward strand.
ATCAGGCGGGGTTGCGAAAGATCAACATCATCCTGCGCGACTGGCGTCGCAACGAGCCGACCAAGATGGATCCGCGTCTGCTGGACCTAGTCTGGGAAGCGTACCGGGAGAGCGGCGCCACCGATTACATCCAGGTCGTCTGTGGCTATCGTTCGCCGGCCACGAATTCGATGCTGCGCAGCCGCAGCAGGGGCGTCGCCGAGAAGAGCCAGCACATGCTCGGCAGGGCGATGGATTTCTACATTCCCGGTGTCCCATTGAAGAAGCTGCGTGATATCGGCCTCAGGATGCAGGGCGGCGGCGTCGGCTACTATCCCAGCTCCGGCTCGCCCTTCGTGCATATGGATGTCGGCAATGTGCGCCACTGGCCCGGCATCAGCCGCCAGGAACTGGCGCGCGTGTTCCCCAACGGCAAGACGCTGCATGTGCCGAGCGACGGCAAGCCGCTGCCGGGTTATCAACAGGCGCTCGCCTCCTACAAAGCCCGCAAGGGCGCCGGCGCGCCGGCCATTGAGCTGGCCAGCGCAAGCGGCGGCAAAAAATCCCACGGGTTCCTGGCAGCCTTGTTCGGCGGTGGCGACGACGAGGCGGACGACAGCGCCGATGTGGCGATGGCCGAGCCGGCACCAAAGCCCCGTAACGTGAAGCCGGCGCCGTCCGCCAAGAGCAGCAACCTGCCTGGTATTGCCATCGTGGCGCCTCAGGATGCCAAGCGCGCCGAGATTCCGGAAGTCGCCGATGCTCCGGCGCCTGAACCGGAGAACGACACGCCGGAGACGATCATCGCGGCATTGCCGGCGCGCAGCATCCCGCTGCCGGACTTTGCCCCGCGTCCGAAGACCGACGTCGGCGCTCAGCCGCCCGAAAACGTTCCGTTCGGCGTGGCGGATGCGGCTGGATCGACTGAACAGGCGGTGGCGACCGCGCAAACGCCGGCAAGCGTGGCGCCGGCAAATGTTCCGTTCGGCATAGCAGACCCGTCTGCCGCTGCCGGCCCGGTGCAGGTCGCGGCAAACAACATTCCCGTGCCGAGCTGGCGGCCCGACCATTCGCTGCCGGCCGACCTGTCGCCGGCGGGTCTTGCGCCGCAGGACAAGCAAGTGTTGCTGGCGCTGGCGAGTGCGGCAGAGCGGAGCAACACCGCCACCGACGCATTCTCGGTATTGCCGTCGGCGCGGCCCGACACTTCCCAGCCCGACGACGTCAAGGCCGTTCTGGAAAGGGTCAGCGCGACCGACGAATACAAGGTCGCGTCGCTTTCCGAGCAAGCATCGGTGTTCGAAGAACCGGCTAGCGACGACCGGGCATCGAACGACGGGGCATCGCCGCGCGAGGCCATCGTTGCCCGCCCGGCCGGCTCCGATCCGGCTGCCGTCATCGGTGCAGGCGTGAAGACCACACGCAAGGAACCCAGGGCAACCGCCCGCGACCTGAAACCCGGCCCCAAGCCGGTGGTGGTCGCCGCCGCGCCGCAGGCCGCCCGATGGGCGCTGCACAGCGGTGAGTATGTAGCAACCGTTTCAGATGCGACAACGGCGCCGCGCTACGCCTACGACTTCGTCCGTACGGCGCCGAGCGAGGTCTATACGGTAGGCTTCCGGCCGGGCAATGAGATGGCCGACGCCAACCGGTTCACCGGCAAGGCCGTCAAGTTCATGTCGGTGGCACGCTTCAAGACCGAGTAGGCCGCACTGGGCACCTCGCGCGGCTGCCTCCACACCGGCACTGGATTCCTTCATCCCGGGATGCTAACCAGCGGTCAGCATTCTCCCGCTTCGTCTAATGGTAGGACAGCGCCCTTTGAAGGCGTGAATCGTGGTTCGAGCCCATGAGCGGGAACCAGCCGGCGAACCAGATCGGCGGCGACTTTGATGCAGATGATGCTAGCGCCCGAGCTTGCTTGCCGCGCGTGCCAAGGCTTCGATCTCGTCCCATTTGCCGGCCTTGACCAGATCGTCCGGCGCCACCCAGGAACCGCCGACGCAGATGACGTTGGGCAGGCTGAGATAGTCGGCGGCGTTCTTGCCGGTGATACCGCCGGTCGGGCAGAATTTCACGTCGGCAAGCGGCGAGGCAAAAGCCTTGAGCGAGGCAATGCCGCCCGACTGTTCGGCCGGGAAGAATTTCAGAAAGCGCAGGCCGGCTTCGCGCGCGGCCATGACCTCTCCCGGCGTGATGGCGCCGGGCAGCAACGGCACGTCGCTGTCCTTGGCTGCCGCGAGAAGCTCGCGGGTGATGCCGGGGCTGACGATGAATTTCGAACCGGCGGCCGCCGCCTCGCCGAACTGGCGGGCGTCCAGGATGGTGCCCGCGCCGACGACGGCGTTTTCAACCTCACCCGCCACCCGGCGGATCGCCTCCAGCGCGTCGGCGGTGCGCAGCGTGATCTCGATCGCCGCCAGGCCGCCGCGGGCCAGCGCCCGGGCCAGCGGCACCGCGTCGGCGGGATTGGCGATCTTCAGCACCGGTATGACCGGCTGGCCGTTGAGGAGCGACAGGAGCTTTTCGGTCGTGCTGGGCATTCGTCTTCATCTCCTCTGTTAATCAAGTCGACCGGTTAGCAGAAGGCGATTTTTCTGTCCACGAAACGCGGCGTGTCGCGATGTCACGCGTGGTGTTCGAAACCTCCGCGGCCAGACCACTCCCGGCTCCGCCTTGATCCGGCTGTCGTGAGCGTTTAGTGGCATGGTGATGACACTGCCCAGCCAAGCCTTCCGGGTTGCCGCGCTTCACCGCTTCGCCCGGCTCGACACCTTCGAGGTGCTGCGCGCGCCGCTTGCTGCCTTCTGCTGCGCGCGGGGCATCAAAGGCACGCTGCTGTTGGCGCGTGAGGGCATCAACGGCACGGTCGCCGGCAGTGAAACGGCAATCGCCGCGCTCATCGATCATCTCGAATCCATCGACGGTCTCGCCGGCCTCGAGATCAAATTCAGCAGCGCCGCAACGATGCCGTTCCACCGCATGAAGGTGCGGTTGAAGCGCGAGATCGTCACCATGGGCGTGGACAATATCGATCCGGCGGCAGGTGCAGGCACCTATGTCGCGCCGGCCGACTGGAACGCACTGATCTCGGATACGGACACCATCGTCATCGACACGCGTAACGCTTACGAGGTGTCGCTCGGCACCTTCAAGGGCGCTGTCGATCCCGCCACCACCAGCTTCCGCGAATTCCCGGCCTGGGTCGAGCAGCATCGGCATGAACTCGACGGGCGCAAGGTCGCCATGTTCTGCACCGGCGGCATACGCTGCGAGAAGGCGACGGCCTATGTGAAGTCGCTCGGTTTGGAGCATGTGTTCCACCTCAAGGGCGGCATTCTGAAATATCTCGAGGATGTGCCCGCAGAACAGAGCCTCTGGCAAGGCGAATGCTTCGTCTTCGACGAGCGCGTTTCGGTATCGCACGGGCTGGTCGAAGGCGAGGCCGAACTCTGCCGCGCCTGTCGGCATCCGCTAGCCGCGGAAGACCGGCTGTCGCCGAGATATGCTACCGGCGTTTCATGCCCGCATTGCTTCGATGCCCGCTCGGACGAAGATCGCGCCCGTTACGCCGAGCGCCAGCGCCAGGTCGAGTTGGCGCAAGCACGCGGCGCCCGCCACATCGGAAGTTAGCTCACGTGAAGCAACTTCACGTCAAGCAACAGAGAAGCGATCGATGACCCACAGCCATGTCCCGTCGTTCTGCCGGCGCGCGACCTCGGTGGTGATCGTGCCGTCGGGAAGCCGGGTCGAGGTGAGCGCCAGGTCGCCATTGACGACAGCCGGACGCTGATCTCCGGATTGAAATTTTCGGCCGGTTGCGGTGATCTCCGCGAACAGCGCCCGGATGGCTTCGCGGCCGAACGTCAGCTGTCCGCCACCGCTGTCGATGACTGCATGCGGCTCGAAAAGCGCGGCCATGCCGTCAATGTCTCCGATCCATTGCCGTGAAATCAGCAGGCGCTCCAGTTCCTGGGGGTCGCGTGCCGGCTGGCGGTCTGTCTCATCGGTCATGCCAGGCTCCTTCCAAGCGACATGCCGCGACACTACCCGAAGTCGAGGGCGGTTCGACACATCCCATGTCCCCAGCGCCGCGTGTTTTTTTGGGCGCGGCAGGAGGCTGCAGCACTTTGAGTTCCGCGTGAAATCCCAGCAGATGTCGGTGCGGGGTCATGCGTGGCAGCGGGTAAAAGGATGCACCCGTCATTGTAATGTCAAACTGCGGGACCTAGGTCTTCGACGTCCAAACCTGCCCGCGCACCTTCGGCCGGGCCAATTCTGGAGGCATAGATGTTCGATCCCAAGAAGCTCCTCGACGATCTGCTCGGCTCGCAAATTCCTGGCACCGGATCGACCGTCCGCGACAAGGCCGGGCAGGCGGTGCAGATGGCCAAGGACAATCCGCTTGCAGCCGGTGCGCTGGCCGCGGTGCTGCTCGGAACCGGCCCAGGCCGTCAGGTCACCGGTGCGGCGGTGAAGCTTGGTGGGTTGGCTGCGATCGGCGGCCTCGCCTACAAGGCCTACCAGAACTACAAGAACGGCAACGCGCCGGCCGAGACGCAAGCTGCAGGCGAACCGGAATTGCTGCCGCCGCCGGCCGATACCGCCTTCCATCCGTCGCAAGCGCCGCAGGGCGAAGACGAATTCACGCTGACGCTGGTCAGGGCGATGATCTCGGCGGCGAAGGCCGACGGCCACGTCGATGACGAAGAGCGGCAGAAGATCGCCGGCAAGCTCAGCCTCGCCGGCGTCGGCGCCGAAGCGGAGAAATTCCTGATGTCGGAACTGGAGGCGCCGCTCGATCTGGATGTGCTGATCGCAGGGGCCAAGACCGATGCGCAAAAGCTGGAACTCTACACCGCCTCGCGTCTTGCCATCGATCCGGACAAGCGGGCCGAACGCGGCTATCTCGACCTGCTTGCCGGCCGTCTCGGCCTGCCGGATGCACTGGTCGACCATGTCGAGGCGACGGTGACGGCGGCGAAGGTGCCGGCAGCGGGCAGCACAGCCAAGCCGGTCGCAGGCTCGCGCTGGTAGCTCGAAAGAGGAAGCCTGGGAACTCGGCGCCGTTGGCGTTAGCTTCTCGTTAACCGCGGAAGCGCATGATTTCAGGCAGTCGGATCGGCTTTCCTCCTCCCAGGCCCGGTTCGGATCAGGGGCGGTCGCCAACGGCCGCCCTTTTTGTGAGCACAGGCTTTGGGCCGGCTTGCCATGGTTCCCGTCATTTGCGATGCCTCATCCCTTTCAGGGAGTACAGCCATGACCGACTATAAAACCGCCATCGTCACCGGCGCCGGCACGGGCATCGGCAAGAGCGTCGCCACAGCGCTGCTCAAGGCCGGCTGGAATACGGTCTTCTGCGGTCGTCGCAAGCCAGTGCTGGAGGATGCGATCGCCGCGGCCGGGCCGACGCAGGCCAAGGCATTGGCCTTCGCCTGCGACATCAGCAAGGCCGATCAGGTCGACGATCTGTTCGAGACGGTGGCTGCGGCTTTCGGGCGCGTCGACCTGCTCTTCAACAATGCCGGCACGAGCTACAAATCGACATTGATCGACGACATCCCGGTCGAAGTGTGGAACGACATCGTCGGGGTCAATCTCACCGGCTCGTTCCTGTGTGCTCGCGCCGCGTTCGGCGCCATGCGTAGGCAGCAGCCGATGGGCGGCCGCATCATCAACAACGGCTCGGTATCGGCCTATGCGCCACGGCCGGGCTCGGTGCCCTATACGGCGACCAAGCACGCCATCACCGGGCTGACCAAGACGCTGGCGCTGGATGGCAGGCCCTTCGACATTGCTTGCGGCCAGATCGACATCGGCAACGCGCTGACCGATATGGCGCAAGCGATGACGGTCGGCGTGCCGCAAGCCAACGGCACCATTGCCGCCGAAGCGGTGATGGATGTCGAGCGCGTCGCCGATGCGGTCCTTCATATGGCCAGCCTGCCGCTCGACGCCAACGTGCTGTTCATGACCGTGATGGCGACGAAGATGCCATTTGTCGGGCGAGGCTAAATTAGTCTCGACCCGGTCCTAAATCAGGGCCGGGTGACCGGAAGCGGCACGCCGGGTAAATATAGCGAAATCGGGCGGATTTCGTAGACGGCGGTCGGATTGACGCGGCGAAGGTCGCGCGCAATGTCGATAGCGGCGTCACGGTTGGCGCAGTCGACGACATAGAGTCCCAGCAATTGTTCCTTGGTCTCGGCGAAGGGGCCGTCGATAACCATTCCGGTGCCTGGCCCGCGCAAGGTGCAGGCGTCTTGTGTCGCGCCGAGCCGAGCCGCAGGCCCAAGGGTGCCTTGACGGTAGAGCCCATCGTTGATCTGGAGAAGATCGGTCATCAGCGCCGCATCCTGCTCAGGCGTCAGCGCCGTGATCGCTTCTTCCTCGTGATAGGCAAGAATGGCATAGAACATCTGGCGTCTCCTTTCGTCGTCCTCACTTCGCCAGGAACGCCTCGATCCGCTCCAGCGCGCGCAGGATGTTCTCTTCGGAATTCGCGTAGGACAGCCTGACATAGCCTTCGCCTAGAATGCCGAAATCGGGGCCGCCGATCAGCGCCACGCCGGCATCCTCGAGCAGCGCCGAGGCGAGCTTCTTGGCCTTCCAGCCGGTCTTGGAAACATTAGGGAAGGCATAGAAGGCGCCTTTCGGCGTGATGCATGAAACGCCCGGCAAGGCATTCAACCCCTCAACCACGACCTTCCTGCGGCGGTCGAAGGCGCGCATCATCTTGTCGACGTCGTCCTGCGGGCCGTCGATGGCGGCTATGCCGGCATACTGGCTCGGCGCGTTGACGCAGGACCAGCAATTGACCGCCAGCTTGCGCACCTTGTCATAGAGATGCGCGCCCTTGTCGCCGTTCGGCCAGATCGACCAGCCCATGCGCCAGCCGGTCATCGCCCAGGTCTTCGACCAGCCGTTGAGGACGATCAGCCGATTACGGATTTCGGGGAAGGTGAGCAGCGAACAGTGCGTCTCGCCGTCATAGGTCATCACGTCGTAGATCTCGTCGGAGAGGATGGCGACGTCCGGGTGTGCTTCCAGGCCCCTGACCAGCTTCTCGATCTCGGCTCGGGGGGTGACGCCGCCGGTCGGGTTGGCGGGCGAGTTGAGGATCAACAGCCTGGTCTTCGGGGTGATCAGCGCCAGTGTCTCCGCAGCCGAAAAGGCAAAGCCGTTCTCCTCGCGCATCGGCACCGGGATGGGGGCAGCGCCAGTGAACTCGATCATCGAGCGGTAGATCGGAAAGCCGGGATCAGGATAGAGAATTTCGGCGCCCGGCTCGCCGAACATCAGGATCGCCGCGAACATTGTCGGCTTGCCGCCGGGCAGGATCATCACCGCTTCCGGCGAGACTTCGACGCCGGTGGTGGCCAGTGTGCGGCGTACCACCGCTTCGCGCGTCGCCAGCAGGCCGTTGGCCGGCGTATAGCCGTGATGGCCGTCGCGCAGCGCCTTGATCGCCGCCTCGACGATATGCTGCGGCGTCTTGAAGTCGGGCTGGCCGATGCCGAGATTGACGATGTCGCGGCCTTGATGGGCAAGTGCCGTGGCGCGCGCCAGCACCGCGAACGCATTTTCCTCGCCGAGGCGGTCGAAGGCCGAAATCGTGTGGAGCATTTTTCCCGTCCGTGTGGTTCTTTCAGCGAGCGTGCGTTTTTGTGAGCGTCCGCTCACAAAAGTCAAACGGATTGGAGTCTTTGGTGTCGGAAAACCTTGAGAATTGGCAACCGCGCCCGCGGCCGGAACGCAAGGTGCTGGAGGGACGAACTGTCAGGCTTGAGCCGCTCAACGCTGAAAAGCACGGCGACGGCTTGTTTGAAGCATCTTCGGTGCCCGACATAGATGGCCGCTTCGCCTGGCTGCCCGACTACCCACCGCAGACCCGTGCCGCCTTCCAGCCTTGGCTGGAGAAGGCCGAAGCCAGCGAGGACCCGCTGTTCTTCACCGTCATCGACAAGGCCAGCGGAAAAATTGCCGGACGCCAGACGCTGATGCGCATCGACGCCGCCTATGGCGTGATCGAGATCGGCAACATCTATTGGGGTCCGCTGATCTCGCGTAAGCCGGCGGCGACGGAAGCGCAGTTCCTGTTCATGAAATACATCTTCGATGAGCTTGGTTATCGCCGCTACGAATGGAAATGCAACAACCGCAACGAGCCGTCGAAGCGCGCGGCGGAACGTTTCGGCTTCAAGTTCGAGGGCATTTTCCGCCAGCATCTTGTGGTAAAGGGCGAAAACCGCGATACCGCGTGGTACTCGATCATCGACAAGGAGTGGCCGGCATTGCGCAGAGCCTATGAGGCATGGCTCGATCCGGCCAATTTCGAGGGCGACGGCCGGCAGAAGCGACGGCTCGAGGATTTTCGCGCTGAGTTCGGCGCCTGACCATGATCCCGAAAAGTGAACGCCGGTTTTCGGATAAGATCATGGTCAAACATGAAGACAGAGCCTCCGTTCCGAGTCTGCCGGGATGGATCAGGCTCTAGCAGGAGCTCATAGATGGCGCATACCCACGACCATGCTGCGCAGGGCCACGACCACAGCCATGCCGCAGGTCATGTGCACGGCTCGACCGACAAGAAGCGCGTGCTGATCGCTGCTTGCTTGACCGCCGGCTTCATGGTTGCGGAGACGCTGGGCGCCATCTTCACCGGCTCATTGGCGCTGCTGGCGGATGCCGGCCATATGCTTGCCGATTGCGTCGCGCTCGGCCTTGCCTGGTATGCCTTTCATCTTGCGAGCCGGCCGGCGACCGTGCGCCTCACCTACGGTTTCGGCCGGGTCAAGACGCTGGTCGCCTACACCAACGGCATCGCCATCTTCGCCATTGCGCTGTGGATCGTCTACGAGGCTTGGGGCCGCTTGCAAGCGCCGGCTCCGGTGCTCGGCAGGCCGATGCTGGTCGTCGCGATCGCCGGCCTGCTGGTCAATCTCGGCTCATTCTACGTGCTGCACGGCGGCGATCGCGGCAGCCTGAATATGCGCGGCGCCATCCTGCACGTGCTCGGCGATCTGCTTGGCTCGGCGGCGGCGATCGTCGCGGCACTGGTGATCCTGGCGACGGGCTGGACACCTATCGATCCGATCCTGTCGATCCTGGTCTCGCTGCTGATCCTGTCCACGGCCTGGTCGCTGATGCGCGAGGCTGCCCACGTCCTGCTCGAAGGCGTGCCTGCAAGCCTCGACCGCGACCTGATCGCGAGGGACATCGAAGGCTCGATCAAGGGCGTGCGCGAGGTGCATCACATGCATGTCTGGTCGCTCGACGGCTCCAGCAACATGGCGACGTTGCATGCCTGCCTCAACGACGGCGTCGACGCGCATATGGCGGTAAGCGCGATCAAGAAGCGGCTTGCGGCGGAACATGGCATAGCCCATGCCACGGTCGAACCGGAATTCGGTGAATGTGCAGACAGACATGAGCATGATGACGAGCACGAGCATGCGCATGACACGGCACCGCACCGCAGCCATTATCACTGACTTCGGGAGTTCTGGGCATTGGCAACGATCGACATGAACTCTCGCCGCCCTGGCGCTGCGTGATGGACCGCGACACTCGCAATGCGGCGATCGGCGCCGCCTGGGTTTTGCTGCTGTTCGGCATCGCAGCCTATAATCTTCCAACAGTGATGCTGGCGGTCGGCAAGATCTCGACGGTTCTTGCCGGCGTCGTCGCGGCGATCTTCATGGTGGCAATCTTCGTCGTGTTCTGGCTGCGTAGCCGCAGCCAGCGCAAAAAGGGAAAGTGACATGCGCATTCTGATTACCGGCGCGGCAGGCATGGTCGGCCGCAAACTCATCGCCAGGTTGGCCAAGGACGGGACGCTCGGCGGCCGCAAGATCGCCGCGCTCGATCTTCACGATATCGTGCCGCCGCAAGCGCCGGTGCTCGAAGGTGTCGGCATTACCCCCCACACCGGCGACCTTGCCGCACCGGGAGCGACCGCAAATCTGGTCGCGCTGCGCCCCGACGTGATCTTTCACCTCGCCGGCGTGGTGTCGGGCGAGGCGGAGGCCAATTTCGATCTCGGCTACCGCGTCAATCTCGACGGCACAAGGGCGCTGTTCGATGCCATAAGGCTGGCGGGGTTTGCGCCGCGCGTCGTCTTTACCTCGTCGATCGCTGTGTTCGGCGCACCGTTTCCCGACGTCATTCCGGACGAGTTCCACCCGACGCCGCTGACCTCCTATGGCACGCAGAAGCTGATCGGCGAGGCGCTGCTTGCCGACTATACGCGGCGCGGTTTCTTCGACGGCATAGGCATCAGGCTGCCGACCATCTGCGTCAGGCCGGGAAAGCCGAACAAGGCGGCCTCGGGGTTCTTCTCCGGCATCATCCGCGAGCCGCTGAGCGGCAATGAAGCGATCCTGCCGGTGCCGCGCTCCGTCGTCCACACACACGCCAGCCCGCGTTCGGCGGTGAATTTCCTGATCCATGCGGCTCAGATCGACGGTGCCGCCGTCGGACCGCGCCGCAACCTGACGATGCCGGGCGTCGCCGTCAGCGTCGGCGAGCAGATCGAAGCGCTGGAACGCGTCGCCGGCGCCAAGGCGGTCAAACTGATCCGCGAGGAACCCGACGAGACGATCTGGGCGATCGTCAAGGGCTGGCCGACACGCTTCGAGGCGCGGCGCTCGAAGGAGCTTGGCTTTGCCGCCGAAACGAGCTTCGACGAGATCATACGCGTCCATATCGAGGACGAGTTGGGCGGCAAGATACCTAGCTAAATCGCCCCGATCGCACGCAACGAGGTCAGGCGCCAGTCAGGCTGGCCGAGAGCAGCAGCAGGCCGAACAGGAAGACGAAGGCGGCGCCGCCGATCTCGACGAAGGAATGGATGCGGTTGCCCATGCGGCCGTCGCCGGCAAAATACACCGCCCAGTTCTTCGCGGTCACCGCAAGCGTCGCCAGAGCCGAGACGGTGATTGCGGTGCCGAGGGCCATGGCCAGCACCGACAGGATGCCGCCGAACCATAGCCCGTTCAGCAAGGCGAAGCTCAGCACGATCAGCGCGCCGGAGCAGGGGCGGATGCCGACGGCAGCGACAGCCGACCAGGCCGTGCGCCAATCGAAGCGATCGCCGGAAAGCAGCGCCGGGTCGGGCGCATGCGAGTGCCCGCAGGTCTCGCAGACCTCGCCCGCGGCATGGCTGTGGTGATCGTGCGCAGCATGGGCGTGGTCGTGTGCGCCGTGGTCATGATGGTCATGCGGATGAAGCGCGTGGGAATGTGCCGCATGGGCATGCGCGGAATGTGAATGGCCGGCATGTGAATGGCCGGCATGGGCAGCCGAGAGGCTGTAGCCGGGGCTTGCGCCGAACAGGCGAAGGATGGCCGGGCCGGCCTTGCGCCACAGCAGCCAGGCGCCGAACAGGGTGACGAAGACATAGCTCATGATTTCGAGGAACCATGCGGCGTCGGTCATCGATATCGCGGTGCCGCGCAACACGAAATAGGCGAGCAGCATCACCACGATCGCGGTCAGCGCCTGCAGCAGGGCCGAGACGAAGGACAGCATGATGCCGCGCTTGAGCGCCACCTCATTGGCCACCATGTAGGACGAGATCACCGCCTTGCCGTGACCGGGGCCGGCGGCGTGGAAAATGCCATAGGCAAAGGACAGGCCGATGAGCAGCCACAGCTTGCTGCCATCCTGGCGCATCGCCTTCATCGCGCCGGCAAGCGCATGATAGAATTCCTGCTGGCGCAGATTGATCCACATCAGGATGTGGGCGAACGGGCCGGTGGCGGTTGGAGCCATGCCGTCATTGGTGCCGATGCCCAGCGAACTCTGGGCGTGGGCGGAGCCGAGAAAGTGCGTCATCACAAAGGCGGCGGCCACAAGACCGAATGCCAAACGCAGGGACGGTTTCGCCACTGGATCTATCCTTCCGGCTGACAGGTCAGTTCAAGCTTGGTGGCAAAGATCTTGCTCATGTCGGTACCTGTCGGATCGTTGAAGAAGGCCTCGGTCAGGGTCTTCTGGTTCTCGGCGATCGCCTCGTCCGGGTTGGGGCGGACAACCTTGCTGGTGCAGGCCGGCGGCAAGCCATCGACCTGCAGATTGGCATCCTCGGTGAAATCGATCGCGGTGTAGAAGGTCGGATCGTAGACGCCGATATCGATCTTGCCGCTAAGTTTGATCGGCACCTTCGGTTCGGATTCAAACAGGATGATCAGCTGGTCATTATCGAAATTGGCCATCAGATGCGGCGGCGGGGTCATTGCCACGTCCTTGCCGTCGACGGTGACGAGCTGGAAGTAGTTGAATTCGGCAAGCGAGGCATGGACGGTGTCGGCAACATCCTTCAGCTCCTTGTCGTCGAGCTTCAGGTCGGAATTCTTGTCGAACTCCATCATCACCGTGCTCGAAAACAAATCGTCGAACCGCCAGACATGGCGCAATGCCTTCACAGTTTGGTGATCCGGGCCCAGGACCACTTCGAGGCGGGCTTCGGCGAAGACGTGGGGATGCACCTCAGCCGGTCCGACGGCGGCAAACGTCGCGGTCAAGGCCGAAGCCAGCATGATGGCTTGCTGTTTCAGGTGCATTCTCGGTCGCGATTCAATCGGCTTCGGTGAATTGCCGACAGTTACCAGAAAGGGGGCGAAAATGGGACCGCAAGGCGGCTGAAAGCTCATGCGCTGTCCAGCGCCTTGAACCACTGCACCAGGAAGTCGACGAAAACGCGAACTTTCGCAGGCAGATAGCGCCGGTGCGGATAGACGGCGAAAATGCCGCCACCAGGCAGGATGCGGTCATCCAGCGCAGTCACCAGCTTGCCGCTTTCGATGTCGGGCGCGGCGATGAAATCCGGCAGGATGGAAAACCCCAAGCCCGCCACGGCGGCCGCCCTTGCCGTCATCGGGCTATTGACCTCCATCGGGCCGGAGACCGAAACGCTCACCGTATCGCCACTGTCGCCCTTGAAAGGCCAGTTGGTCAGCCAGCGGCCATTGGTGTCGATAATGCAGGGCACACGGGCCAGATCCTGCGGCCTGACCGGCATGCCGTGCTTGGCGATCAGCTCGGGAGACGCGCAAAGCCGCACCGAAAACGGCGCCAGGCGCCTGGCGATCAACGAGGAATTTTCCAGCCGCGAAATGCGCACCGCCAGATCGAAGCCCTCCTCGACCAGATCGACGAAACGGTCGTCGAGTTGAACGTCGAGTATGATATCGGGATGCTGCTTGGCGAAGTCGATCAGCGACTGGCCGATCGGCGCGTCGGCGAAAGTGCGCGGCGCCGATAGCTTGATCCTGCCGCGCACGTCGCCGGAGGATTCGCGCACCGCATCGGCAAGGCTGTCGACCTCGCGCACGATCTCCGAGGCGCGCCGGTAATAGGTGTGGCCCGCCTCGGTCAGGGAGAACTGCCTGGTGGTCCGGTTGAGCAGCAGCGCGCCGAGTTCGTCCTCCAGTTCCCGCACATATTTTGACAGCAGCGCCTTCGAGCGGCCGATCTTGCGCGCCGCCGCCGAAAAGCCTTCGGCCTCGACCACGTCGATGAAGGCGCGCATGCGGGTCAGCGTATCCATGTCATGCGCCTCCTTGGTGGGCTGAAAGGATGCGGGCGGCCAGCGCAATCAACTGCCGGTCGCTGTTCTTCGGACCGAGCAGCGAAAGCCCGAACGGCGCCCCATCGACCTTGCCGAGCGGCAGCGTGATTTGCGGAAAGCCGGACAGGCCGGAAAGACACAGCAATCTCAGCGCGCGCTCGCGATAGGCCTGCAAATCGTCGAATGACGCGGCCTTGAGTGGCGCGGCACCCGGCGCGGTCGGCAGCACAAGAACGCCGTCATCGCCAAGCAGGCCGGCAAGCGCGAGGCGAAACGAAACGCGACGTTCCGTTTCACGTTGTGCGGTTGCCGCGTCGATGGTCGCGCCGTGCTCGAAACGCTCCTTGACCCCGGGTCCGAGCATGCGGTCGCCGCCGGCGATCCAGGCGCCGTGACTTTGCCAGGCTTCATAGCCTTGCAGCTTGCGGAAGCACCAATAGAGATCGTCGGTGGAATGCGACAGCGGGCCGACGGTGCGCGATGCGCCCAGCACGGACGCGACACTGCGGATCATCGAGCGATATTCCGCGGCCTCCAGCGTGCCGAGCACGAGGCCGTCCAGTGCATCGAGGGCGACGGGGCGCCTCAGTTCGTGGCGATGCGGATCGTCGCCGAGCAGCAGCGTGCCGACCTTTTCGTAGATGACGATGTCGCTTGCGAACCAGCCGAACGTGTCCAGCGAAGGCGCCAGCGGCATGGCGCCGTCGAGCGAGATGCGGCCATGCGTCGTCCTGAGGCCGATCAGGCCGCAGAAGCTTGCCGGCGCTCGGATCGAGCCGCCGGTGTCCGATCCGGTTGCAATGTCGGCCAGCCCGCCGGCGACTGCCGCGGCAGAACCAGAGGACGAGCCGCCGGTGACGCGGTCGGGTGCTGCCGGGTTGACGGGCGGCGGGAAATGCGCGTTCAGCCCCAGCAGGGAAAATGCGAGTTCGTCGGTCTGCGTCTTGCCGACGAAGCGCGCGCCCGAATCAAGCAGCGCCTGGACGGCCGGCGCGGTCGCCATGGCCGGTGAAGCGTCCCGGTACTTCTGCGGGTTGCCGCAGCCGGTGCGGTAGCCGGCGACGTCGAAGATGTCCTTGACGGCCAGCCGCAAGCCGGCAAGCGCGCCGGATTGCGCATTGGCTACAGGGATTGGATCAAGGTCGAGAAAAGCGTTCAGCGGGCCGCGAGTGCCTGTCATGCGTTCGATATCCGGATGTGCTTGCCGCAGCATTTTTCTTCTGGTTGCCGCAGCATTGTTCGATGCCACAAATTTTACAACCTGCCATACGATTTTTATTGATTGTGAAATCTTTCGATCTTATATCGCGCTTGCCCAAAGTCGCACGTGCCTGTGGGTGTCCGCCGATCCTCGAATGGTGAGGGCAATCGGTAAGGTAACTGGAGCCAACCCCTCCAGTCGGTTTAGCGGCCAACCGCCAACCGAGGACACCTTGAAGCAACGACGGTGCGGGCCTTTCTGGTGTTCTGCCGGTCGTCCAAAGACCGGGGTTACTGAAGAGGCACACCTTCATTGCCGGCAGTGCGGACGGGTCTCCCATCCAAGCCAAGGCAGACAAAGCGAACCGAGGCCGGGCAAGGCCAAGGTTCACCGCCGCGAGACGGCGCTTCATGGTTCCGGGGTCTCCACCGGCTGGTTCCATGGATTTGACGTCCCGCCTTTGTCCACCGCGTGTTCGCGAGGCCGAGAGCCCGCGTCCGCAAGCCTTTGTGCGCGCCGAAAGGCGCTGATGGAGAGACCCGATGGCTACCCAGCGCATCCTTGACTTTCTCGCCACCCGACGTCCGAACGGCCCGTGCCTCGTCGTCGATCTCGATGTCGTGCGCGACAATTTCCGCGCCTTCGAGAAGGCGCTTCCCGATTCCAAGATCTACTATGCGGTGAAAGCAAATCCGGCGCCGGAAATCCTGCGCCTGCTTGCTGCGATGGGCTCGTCCTTCGACACCGCTTCCGTTGCCGAAGTCGAGATGGCGATGGACGCCGGTGCGCCGGCGGACCGCATCTCCTTCGGCAACACCATCAAGAAGGAGCGCGACATCCAGCGCGCCTACCAGCTCGGCATCCGGCTGTTTGCGGTGGACTGCGTCGAGGAAGTCGAGAAGATCGCACGTGCTGCTCCCGGCGCCCGTGTGTTCTGCCGCGTCCTGACCGACGGCGAGGGCGCCGAATGGCCGCTGTCGCGCAAGTTCGGCTGTGTGCCGGCGATGGCGGTCGACGTGCTGCGCCATGCCAAGGCGCTCGGCCTCGACGCCCATGGCGTGTCGTTCCATGTCGGCTCGCAGCAGACCGACCTGACTGCCTGGGATCGCGCGCTGGCCGATGCCAAGAAGGTGTTCGCGACGCTGGCCGACGAAGGCATCGTGCTGAAGATGGTCAATATGGGCGGCGGCTTCCCGACCCGCTATCTCAGGGATGTGCCGGTGGCGCAGGCCTATGGCCAGGCGATCTTCTCGGCGCTCAGGAAGCATTTCGGCAACGCCATCCCCGAGACGATCATCGAGCCGGGCCGCGGCATGGTCGGCAATGCCGGAGTGATCAAATCGGAGGTCGTGCTGATCTCGAAGAAGGCCGACAACGACAATGTGCGCTGGGTGTTCCTCGACATCGGCAAGTTCGGCGGTCTCGCCGAGACGATGGACGAGGCGATCCGTTATCCGATCGTCACCGCGCATGACGGCAGCGAGACCGCGCCTTGCGTGCTCGCCGGCCCGACCTGCGATTCGGCCGACGTGATGTATGAAAAGACGCCGTATCCGCTGCCCTTGTCGCTGACCATCGGTGACGAGGTGCTGATCGAGGGCACCGGCGCCTACACGACGACCTACGCCTCGGTCGCCTTCAACGGCTTCGAGCCTCTCCGATCCTACGTGATCTGAAGGCTTCGGCCCTCAGATCACCCCGAGGTGGGCGCCTGTCGCCCGCCCCGGGTTCGCCTGTGGAACAGATCTCCGCTCGTGAAGGATCGCGGAAATGGACATTGTAGATTTCATTGTTGAAGGCGCCGCGGGAATCTCCCCCCTTGAGCGGGAGATGGCCACGAAGTGGCCAGAGGGGGTCGCCGCGCGTGAAGCGCCGACGTTCTTCGTCCACGATAGGGTGTCGCGTCAGGACGTGCCGACCCCCTCTGTCGCTTGCGGCGACATCTCCCCCTCAAGGGGGGAGATAACCGGCGCTTTTGCGATCGTCGCCGAAACTGCGGCAGATATTGCATCGCGCGAGGCTTTGCTCGATCGCGCCATGGGACCGAAGCGCCGGAAGAAGTCGTCGGAAAAGCTGCGGCGCGGCCGCCGGCCGTCGGAGGGCCTGGCCTTTGTCGCGCGCGACGCGTCGGGCACTGTTGCCGGCACGGTACGGCTGTGGGACGTGGTACTGGGCGAAGGCGGCAAGGCAGCGTTGCTGCTCGGCCCGCTTGCGGTCGACCCGGCGCTCAAGAATGCCGGCATTGGCTCGGCGCTGATGCACCACGCGGTCGCTGAGGCCGCGCGCCTTGGCCATGCGGCGATCCTGTTGGTCGGCGACGCGCCCTACTACGAGCGCTTCGGGTTTTCGGCCGCGAAGACCGGCCCTCTGGCCATGCCGGGACCTTACGAACGGCACCGCTTGTTGGCGCTGGAACTGGTGGAAGGCGCGCTCGACGGCGCGCAAGGCACGCTGAAGGCGGCCGGGCGCAAGCTGAAGGCACAGCGGCTGCCGCTCGCTGCGTGACGGATCAGAAACAAGCCGCCCATTGCACGGCGGCTTGTTTTCATCCCGGACCGGAGTGGATCAGCCGATCAGCTGGCTGAGCGCCATGGCGACGCTCATGTCGCCTTCGACCTTTATCTTGCCGGACATGAAAGCCATGGTCGGGTTGAGATCGCCTGAGATCAGCGAGTCCAGATCGTCGAGTGACAGCTTTATGGTGCAATCGGCCGGCGCATCGGTGGTCGAGACATCGGCGCCGTCGATGACGATGACGCCGTCGCTGCCGGTGTCGAATTTGACGGAGCGATCGAACCCGGCGCTCGCCACGCGCGACTTGATCTTGTCGGCAATCTCCTGAACGTCCATGGCGGTTCTCCTCGTCTCGTTGCGTTTGTCGCACATTGGCACTTCGATCCGGGACACTTCGATCTGGCCGAAGTCGCCGTCTTGCGCATTTCGCGATCACGGTCGCCGGCGCATATAGCTTCGGGTTGACGTTTACGTCAACGCGGCTCGCCGAGATGAAGATGGGGTTTATCGCCGCAGCATCGCGCGGGCATGACACCTTGGCGGCCCTCATGTTGCCATGCGATGTTGCCGAGGGTATCAGGCACCACTCCCCCTTTTGGATATCGGCGAGCCGCACGGTGCTTTCCAGAAAAGAACCGCCCAGAAACGAACCGCAAGTCTATGCCCGCCGGTTGCGCGCGGTGCTGATCAGATCGATCCCGCTGCTCGAGGCACGCGGCATTGCCGTGGTCATTCTGGCGGCCCTGGTCGGGATGATGGCGGGTGCGCTGGTCACCGGCATGAGCGGACTGGTGCAGGTCCTGCATGGGCTTATGTTCGGCGTTCAGCCCGGCGGTCGGCTTTCGGCGATGTTTTCGCTGCAAAGGCCGGAGCAGGCGCTGATACCGGCGATCGGCGGCATCCTGCTCGGGCTGACGGTGATCTGGCTGAGAAAGCGGAAGTTCCGCACGCCGGTCGATCCGATCGAAGCCAATGCACTTTACGGCGGCCGCATGTCGCTGACCGATACCTTCATCATCGCCGGGCAGACGATGATCTCGAGCGGCTTCGGCGCTTCGGTCGGGCTCGAGGCCGGCTATACGCAGGTGGGTTCGGGCCTGGCGTCGCGGCTGGCGCGCTTATTCAGGCTGCGCCGCAACGATGTCCGCATCCTGGTCGGCTGCGGTGCCGCCGGCGCGATCGCCGCCGCTTTCGACGCGCCGCTGACCGGCGCCTTCTACGGTTTCGAGCTGGTCATCGGCATCTACTCGGTCGCCAATGTCGCGCCGGTAATGGCCGCCGCGATCTCAGCCTCGCTGACCGCCGAGGTGTTCGGCGGCGTGCCGTTTCCGCTGGAACTCGCCGGTTTGCCGCAGCTCACCGTCAGCCAGTATTTGCCGTTCATGCTGCTCGGGCTTCTGGGCGGTGGCGCTTCCATCGCCATCATGCATCTGGTGAGCATGATCGAGCGCGTCTTTGCGCGGCTGTCGATCGACGCCTCGCTGCGCCCAGCCATCGGCGGCGTGATGGTCGGGCTGATGGGCCTGGTCACGCCGCAGGTCCTGTCCAGCGGCCATGGCGCGCTGCACCGCGAATTCGCGATGAATTACGGGCTGGCCGTGGTGGCCAGCGTTTTCGTGCTGAAGCTGGCGGCGTCGGCGATCTCGCTCGGCTCCGGCTTCCGAGGCGGCCTGTTCTTTGCCTCGCTGTTCCTCGGCGCGCTGCTCGGCAAGATGTTTGCCGGCGCTATGGCATTCGTCTCGCCGGCGACCGGCATCGACCCGGCCGTCGCCGCCGTCGTCGGCATGACCTCGCTCGCCGTAGGCGTCGTCGGCGGCCCGTTGACGATGACCTTCCTGGCGCTGGAATCGACCCGTGACCTGACGCTGACCGGCGTGGTGCTGGCGTCCTCGCTCATGGCGGCGATCCTGGTGCGCGAAACTTTCGGCTATTCCTTCTCGACATGGCGTTTTCACCTGCGCGGCGAAACCATCCGCAGCGCGCATGATGTCGGCTGGATGCGCAGCCTGACTGTCGGCTCGATGATGCGCAAGGATGTCCGCACCATCGACGTCTCGACGACGCTTGCACAATTCCGCAAGCAGGTGCCGCTCGGTGCCTCGCAGCGCGTCATCGCGGTCGACGCCGACCTGCATTATGTCGGCGTGCTGATCGTCGCCGAACTGCACAGCCATTTGTCGGACGACGAGAGGCCGGTGCTGTCCTTCGTCAAGTTCAAGGACGCGGTGCTGGTGCCGAGCATGAACGTGCAATCGGCCGCCGAAACCTTCCAGCGCGCCGGCGCCGAGGAATTGGCGGTGGTCGAGGATTTCACCGACCGCAAGGTGGTCGGGCTGCTGACCGAAGGCCATCTGATGCGGCGCTATGCCGAAGAACTCGACAAGGCGCGGCGCGATCTGTCGGGCGAGGGGTAGCGCACGTGACAGGCCAAGTCTTGGTCATCGATGGTAGTGAGACGGATGTCCCGGTTATCCCCCCTGCAAGAGGCGGCATCAACGCAGCCTCGACAAGGTCGACCTTCCATGCTTCGGGTCTGCCGGTAATCATCGAAGGAGAGCATCAAGGTGAACGAAGACGCCGCCAGTCCAAGGCCGCTTTCGGAAATTGCCAGCTATCACGCGCACATCTACTATGACGGGCAGGCCGAGCGGCAGCATGCCGAATGGCTGCGCCTGCGCATCGGCGAGCGTTTCCGCGTGCGCCTGGGCAATTGGCGCGACGAGCCGGTCGGCCCGCATCAGCAGGCCATGTACCAGGTCTCCTTCGCCACCGGGATTTTCGCTACGCTGGTTCCATGGCTGATGCTGAACCATGGCGGCCTGAGCATCCTCATCCACCCCAACACCACCAACCCCAGGCGCGACCATCTGGTCGACCCGATCTGGATCGGGCGGCCGTTGGGGGTGAAGGGCGAGGTGCTTGGCGAGGAGGATGAGGCGGAGGAGGCGCTGGAGGTGAATACGCAGCCGACGGTGGGGGTGTAGCAGGGCAATCGCATAGGGCAACCAAGGTCTTCGCTCTACGAGTACCCCCACCCCTAACCCCTCCCCACAAGGGGGAGGGAAACTTCTGTTGGCGCTGACCTCGGCAAATTGCATGCCCTTTCAATGCCAAGGAGGACGTAAAGGTGCGCGGCAGCGTTCCTCCCCTTGTGGGGAGGGTTAGGGTGGGTCCTCCTCGCAAGAATCTCATATGCGGTTGTCGGGGCGGGCGAAGAGTGCGGTAACTTTGGGCCGGTGTCTGCTTGACGAAGATCGGTGCTCTGTTTGAGAACGGAGCTGCATGGGCAGACAAGCAAGCGGTGGGCAAACTGTGAGGCGCGTTTTTCGAATACTGGCCGCGCTGACCATGGCGTTCGGGGTGGCCGGCTGCACAAGCATTTCCTACTACGCGCAGTCGCTGGAGGGTCATGTACGGATCATGGCGGCGCGCAAGAATATTGGAAGACTGATCCGTGATCCTTCGACGCCCAGGGCATTGCGCAGCAAGCTGACGTCGGCGAGCGCCATAAGACAATTCGCGACAGATGAACTGGCTCTGCCTGACAACAGCAGCTATCGCAGCTACGTCGACATCCACCGGGACGCTGTGACTTGGGCCGTTTTTGCCGCGCCGCAATTCTCGCTCGCGCCGAAAACATGGTGCTTTCCGGTTTTCGGCTGCGTTCCGTACCGGGGTTACTTCTCCCGGAAATCCGCGACGGACAGCGCTGTCGCGCTTCAGAGACAGGGGCTGGACGTCTACGTCACAGGCATCACCGCCTATTCCACGCTGGGCTGGTCCAGTGACCCGTTGCTCAGCACCATGCTTCGTCAGGACGACATTTATCTCGCAAGCCTTGTCTTCCATGAACTGGCGCATCAGCGCCTCTATGTGGAGGGCGATTCCGCGTTCAACGAGGCTTTCGCGGTTGCCGTCGAAACCACCGGCACAAGGAAATGGCTCCGCGCCGCCGGCGATCGGGCCGGATTGCGCCGCTACGAAGTCGCTCGCAAGCGCAGCGCCGATTTTCTCAAACTGGTGTCGAAAACGCGCGACGAGCTGGCCCAGGTCTATCGAAGTCCCCGTACCCCGGAGCAGATGGCGGCCGCCAAGGCAGCGGCGATCGAAACGCTGCGGCTGCGCTACCGGCACATGCGCGACCGGCGCTGGGCCGGATCCCGGGGATACGACCGCTGGTTCGATACGCCGATCAACAACGCCAAGCTCGCCGCGACTTCCGTCTACGGCGAACAGGTTCCGGCATTTCTTCGCCTGTTCGACCTGTGTTCCGGCGACTATCCAAGGTTCTACGCGTCAGTTCGACGGATCGCGGACAAACCGTCCCGCGCCGAAGCGCTGAAGGCGGTGAAAAGCTGTGATTGAGTTGAACAGGCGCGGCGGGCTGAGCCCACCAACCCTCGCCGCGACCGTCTGGTCGACCCGATCTGGATCGGGCGGGCGCTGGGAGTGCACGGGGAGATTCTGGGAGAGGACGATGAGCCGGAAGAGGCGCTGGAGGTGAATACGGAGCCGACGCTGGAGGCGTAGGGCGGGGTGCCCTTCGGTATGTGAGGTTCGGCGTCTGAAATCGCATGTGCCTGCAGTGCAGTTCAGGCGGGCATGACCGGCCGCTTTGCGCCCAATTCCAGTCACTACGACAGTGCCGTCCTTCGCCAAAAGCGGCCATCACGAAATTCACAGGCCACAAGCAACTTTACTCCTAAAGCAGAGGTCACGATTGCTACCTCAGCGTAGCCAGAAGGTGCTCGGCAGCCTTAACATCCGCAGTGTCCTGGCCCTCAACGAAATGCTCCACGACTGGTTGCAAGAGCTCGCGAGCGCTATCCGCCTCCCTTCGCCCGGCCATCAGCGTCGCCATGTCGGTTGCGGTTCGCAACTCCCATGCCCGTGCGCGCTGACTTCGGCTCAACTCCAGTGCCTGCATGAGGTAGGCGGCAGCTTCATCACGGTTGCGCTCCGACTGGAGAAGGAGGCTTCCCTTCATCCGGAGCAACTCCGGGAGGTACAATTGATCGCCGTTCTGTTCGACTTGACCAAGCGACTCGTCGATCAACGCAATGGCTTCATCAACCTGACCGGTCGCGGACAGTCCCCTAACTAGCGAGAGATTGAGCGGCGTCGTGAGCAATTCATAAGGCGCCGCGTGGAGCTTCTGAAGAGATGTCTGCAGGCCCTCGACGCCGCTTTTTGCATCGCCGTGACGGATCGCGACTTCGCTTTTGAAGCCCCGACCGACCAGCAGGTAAGGAGTCATGGAATGGGATTCCGCGCGGGCGATGAGCATATCTATGTACGCCTCGGCGCTCTTCAGGTCGCCGGTCCAAAGGAAGACCGATATCGCCCAGATCAACGCGATCGCCAACGTTAGAGAATGATCCATGGCGGCAGCCTCTTCGACGGCCTGTCGGGCGTGTGCCATGGCTTGATCCGGATGGCCTTGTAGCCAAAGGTTCCTCGCCAGGATGGCCCTGGCCAGGATTTTGCCTTCGAACCCCAGATAGATCGTCGTGGTCCGCTGGGAGCGCGGCCCACGGTCGAGCGCCGCCTCCAGCTCTGCGCGGGCCTGCGCGAGGTCGCCTCGCAGGTGGAGCGAGATGCCCAGGATCGAGTGTGCCAGCGCGCTGGCGACCGAGTCGTCCAAGGTCGCGGCTGTGGCTGAACAACGCCTTGCAAACTCAAGGGCGGTTGCGAAATTGCCCGTCCGCAGATGGAACATGTTGAGCGGACCCAACAGACGCACCCGGTCCAGCGGATTGCCGCGCTCCTCGGCGATCGCCAGGCTCCTCTCCAGAGCTACGCGCGCCCTGTCGCGTCCTCCCCGCATGAACATGAAGGACACGCCGAGGGCTGCCTGAAGATGCATCTCGTCAAGTCCGCCGCGGGCGGCATCGTCGAAAGCGAATATTGCTCTTTCAGACCAGCGATGACACTCCGGCAACAAGGACATTGCCAGGAAAACCGGCGCGACAGCGGTGGCGAGTCCGACGCCGATGTCGGCGTTTCCGCTGTCGCCGAAGCACCATTCCAAGGCAGCCCGGACATTGTTGATGGCGGCGAAGTGAGGCGCCCGCTCCTCACCGGTCGCCAGGCTTGGCCACTCGATCCCGGTCTGCTCCAGCCATCTCCGATAGTAGGCGGCGTGGCGCACTGCCAGATCGGCAGCCTCGGCGTCATCGATCGGGATGTCGAGAACGTAGGCGCGCGTCGTATCGAGGAGCCTGTAGCGCATCATTGCTCCGACCGGACGCGTCGCCACGATCGATTTGGCGACAAGACTGTCCATGGCGCCAAGGACGGTCGATCGGTCGAGGGTCGCGCTCGTCACCACCTCCAGTGCAGCATCGAGCGTGAAATGACCGACGAATACAGCGAGCCTGCGAAGCACCACGCGCTCAAGGTCGGTCAGGAGCCCCAAGCTCCAGTCTAGTGTCGCCTGCAGGGTTTGCTGACGCGGCGGCGCGGTCCGCGAACCGAGCCACAGCAGTGTCAGGCGTTGATCAAGAAGCGCGGCGGTCTGTTGCAGCCCATAGGATTCGACGCGCCTGGCCGCCAGTTCGATGGAGAGCGCCACGCCGTCGAGCTTTCGACAGATGCTTGCGATGAGCAGGGCTTCCGCATCGCTGACGTCCAAACGAGCGCCGCCTGCCACCGCTCGTTCGACGAACAGTTGGGTGGCCGGGAAGGTCTGGACAATGGCCGCCGTTAGTCCAGGTTCGTCGGGCGGATAGGCAAGCGCATCCAATCGATAGATATGCTCGCCCTCAACCCGAAGCACCTCGCGGCTCGTTGCCAGAATGTGGACCTGTGACGTCGCATCGACGATGCTTGCTGCCAAAGGCGCCACCGCATCCAAGAGATGCTCACAGGTATCGAGGATCAAGAGAATCCGCTTGTTGCGCAAGTAAGCGATTAGGTTGGGCGTGGCATCTTCTGTTTGAACGGACAGCCCAAGCATCGAGGCAACGGCTGTCGTCACCAGACCGGGATCACCGATCATTCCCAGATCGACGAACAGAACTGCCCCATAAAATGCGTCGATCAGATGATGCCCGACTGCGATCGCGACGGTTGTTTTACCGACACCGCCGGCGCCAACGATGGTGACGAACCGCGAAGCATTCAGCTGCGCCGACAGCTTGAGAACGTCCTCATCCCGCCCGACCATTCTGCTCAAGCGGTTTGGAAGATTCGCATGCGGAAACCCAGCGGCGATGAATGGGGCTTCGTCGTGTGTGCTTGATCGCGAGACCGGTGCAACGAAGCAATAGCCGCGCCCCGGAAGCGTCGCGATGTAACGCGCGCCATCCTTTCCATCGCCCAGCGCCTTGCGCAGCCCGGTCATGTGGAACCGCAGGCTGCCTTCCTCGACAACCACATCGGGCCAGACCCGCGACATCAGATCCTTCTTGCTGACGACTTCATTCGGCGCGGAAGTCAGGACGATGAGAATTTCAAGGGCGCGCGAGCCCAGCTCTACGGGAGCGCCCTCTCTTGTCAGGAGCCTTTCACCCGCAGCCAAGCAGAAAGGGCCAAACGACAATCTGTCTTTGGCCTGACTTGCCGTTATCGTCATGGCGTCTCTTCTTTTGGGAGCCGCCTGCACCCAGCGCCTCAGTTTAAGTCAAGGAACGCTCCCGCACCATAGGGAGTCTCCACTGTCTGGCCCCTCCTATCTGCTCAAAAAAGCGGCTGGCGGGCAGCGACTAACAAGAGCTCACGACGCATAACGGGCTAATCCCATCTCCCGGGGGTACGTCAAGCAGTGCAGATCGCATCCATCAACCCCAGGAGAGTCCCATGGACACGACCAGAACCTCCGAAACAATCGACCAGGATCGCCGGCGACTCTTGAGCACTGCCGCGGTCGGCATCGCCGCCGCAGGCGCCGCGAGCCTGCTCCCGTCACACAAGGCCGCCGCATCAACCAGCGATGGCATCCGCCCCTTCACCGTTAGCTTCCCGCAGGAGGAGCTCACCGAGCTTCGCCGGCGCATCGTCGCTACGCGCTGGCCCGAGCGCGAGCTCGTATCCGACGAGGCCTCCCGGCGGATCTGGTCGACCCCTGCGACGGTAGGGCCAACGCAGGGCGTGCAACTCGCCACGATGCAGAAGCTCATGCAGTATTGGGGAACGGAATATGATTGGAGCAAATGCGAGGCGCGGTTGAAGGCGCTGCCGAATTTCGTCACCGAGATCGACGGCCTCGACATCCACTTCATCCACGTGAAATCCAAACATCGGGGCGCACTGCCTGTCATCATCACGCATGGCTGGCCCGGTTCGGTCATCGAACTCCTGAAGATCATCGATCCGTTCACCAATCCCACTGCGCACGGCGGTACCGCGGCCGACGCGTTCGACGTGGTGATCCCGTCGATGCCGGGCTACGGCTTTTCCGGCAAGCCCACCGAAACCGGTTGGGATCCGGGGCGCATCGCGCGGGCGTGGATCGTGCTGATGAAACGCCTCGGCTACGACCGCTACGTCGCGCAGGGCGGCGATTGGGGAGCACTCATCACGGAACAGATGGCCCTGATCGCACCTCCCGAGCTGGTCGCCATCCACACGAATATGCCGGGGACCATTCCGCCGGAGATCGTGAAGGCGCTAGCCTCCGGCGGTCCGCCCCCCGCTGATCTTGGCCCCGACGAGAAGCGTGCCTACGAGCAGGTAGCGTTCTTCTACAAAAACGGCCTGGGCTACGCCAACGAGATGGCTCTTCGTCCGCAAACTCTCTACGGGATCGTCGATTCACCGGCCGGCCTGGCGGCGTGGATCCTCGATCACGATGCGGACAGTTATGCGCTGATCGCCCGCTCCTTCGATGGAGAGCCGGAGGGCCTTACCCGCGACGACATCCTCGACAACATCACGTTCTACTGGCTGACGAACACGGCGATCTCGTCGGCGCGTCTCTATTGGGAACATACGCAAACGGCGAAGGCCGGCTTCTTCGACGCCAAGGGCATCACCATTCCCGTCGGTGCGACTGCGAACCCCAGCGAAATCTACACCGCACCGAAGAGTTGGACCGAACGGGCGTTCCCGAAGCTTCTGCACTATGGCCGCACGGACAAGGGCTGCCATTTCGCCGCCTGGGAGCAGCCGAAGAGTTTCACCGATGAGGTGCGCGCAACATTCAAGACGTTGCAGACATGACGTGTTGGCGGGGGATGGCGCGCCGGACGCGCGTCATCTTCCGCCCAGCGATAGCTGCGTAGCGAACCTCCGAAGGGAGCGACTGCAATGAACCCCCTCATCAAGACGCTCGCCGCACTCGCGGCTTGCACCGTGCTCGCCACGGGCGCGTTTGCCCAGAGCACAGTCGTTCCCATCGACAACGAGCCCGCACCCAGGCTGATCGTGGAGCCGCCGCTTCCGGGTCCGCTGGCCGGCGGCGTCGTGTTCATCCCGTACCGGGTGGAGAACTTGCGCATCCTGCCTGTGGGCGGGGCGGCCGCGCGTAACGTGTCTCCGCGGGTCGGGCATCTGCACGTCACCGTCGACGACCTGCCTTGGGCGTGGGCGGACTACGGTCAGAGCAACACCATCATCTTGGTGGGCATGCCAAGCGGCCAGCACATGGTGCTGATCGAGGTGGTGGATCCAGAAGGCAAAGTCTTCACCAAACAAACGGTGACGTTCCACACTCCGGACAAGACGGTGCAGCCATGAGGCTAGACCAACTGGCGGCCGTGCTGGCATTCGGGCTTTGCATCCTTTCCGCGCCCGCCTCCGCCAACCCGGTTGAGGATCGCTCGATCCGGCCCTTCAAAGTCTATGTGCCGCAAGCGCCGCTTGATGATCTTCGCAGTCGCATTGCGCAGACACGGTGGCCCGACCGGGAGACGGTCGAGGACCAGTCGCAGGGCATACAGCTCGCGAAGATCAGGCCGCTCGTCGAGTATTGGGGCACGGCCTACGACTGGCGGACAGCGGAAGCGAAGCTGAATTCCCTGCCCCAGTTCATGACCACGATCGACGGCGTGGACATCCACTTCATTCACGTTCGCTCGAAACATCCCAATGCCCTGCCGCTGATCATGACGCATGGCTGGCCCGGCTCGGTGCTCGAACTGCTCAAGACCGTCGGCCCGCTCACCGATCCCACGGCGCATGGCGGTAGCCCGGAAGACGCGTTCGACCTCGTACTGCCGTCGTTGCCGGGTTTCGGCTTCTCCGGCAAACCCACAGATACTGGCTGGGGTACAGACCGCATTGCACGAGCCTGGGCAGAGCTGATGAAGCGCCTTGGCTACACAGATTACGTCGCCCAGGGCGGCGACTGGGGCTCTCCCGTTTCGAATGCAATGGGACGTCTGGCCCCGGCAGGCCTGCTCGGCATTCATGTCAACCTGCCGGCTGTCGTACCGCCAGAGATTGCCGCGGTGCTCGCCGCCGGCGGACCCGCGCCGGCGGGGCTCATGGACAAGGAGCGCGCGGCCTTCGATGCGCTCAGCATGGCCGCCAAGATGGGGAACAGATCCTACGCCACGATGATGGGCACCCGGCCCCAGACGATCGGTTACGCCATCAATGACTCCCCCGCAGGGCTCGCCGCTTGGATGCTCGGACATCCGGGCTTTTCGGGCTGGACCTACGACAAAAGCGACCCTGAAAAGTCGCCTGACGAAGTGCTGGACGATATCACGCTGTATTGGCTGACGAACACCGCCACCTCGTCCGGGCGAATTTACTGGGAGTACGGCGGCGGGCGCAGTCCCGTGTTTGCCGGCGCTGAAAAGACCAGCGAAGTCTCGCTGCCGGTGGCCATCACGGTCTTTCCGGGCGAAGGCTATCGGGCCCCCGAGACCTGGGCCCGGCGCGCCTACCCCAACCTGATCTACTTCCATGAGGTCGACAAAGGCGGCCACTTCGCCGCGTGGGAGCAGCCGGAGCTCTTTTCTGCCGAGTTGCGCGCCGCGTTCAGGCCGCTGCGGCAAACCAAACAACCACCTCACTCGAAAGGAACGACAAATGTCTCAAACCATGAAACCGCCCCATGACGAAAAGCGCGAAACTGCGACCGGGACCCTCAAAAAGCAGGCGCTCGACATGAAGCTCGAGGTCGTGGTCATCCCCGTCTCGGACGTCGATCGCGCCAAGAGCTTTTATAGCGGCCTGGGCTGGCGGCTCGACGGCGATTTCGTCGTCGGCGATACGTTCCGGGGTGTGCAGTTCACACCTCCGGGCTCGCCTGCCTCGATCCACTTCGGCACGGGGATCACGACGGCGGCGCCCGGCTCGGCAAGCGGACTTTATCTTGTCGTGTCGGACATCGAGGCGGCGCGCGTCGAGCTCATTGGCCACGGCGCCGAGGTCAGCGAGGCGTTTCACCGCACAGGTCCCGGCAAGCCGGCGGTCAAGGGGCGCGATCCCGAGCGGCGCAGCTACTCCTCGTTCGCGACGTTCAAGGACCCGGACGGCAACGAATGGCTGCTGCAGGAAATCACCACCCGCTTTCCCGGCCGGATCGACTCCAATGCCACGACCTACGCTTCCGGAGCGGATCTTGCTGCCGGGCTGCGACGCGCGTCGGCAGCCCACGGCGAGCACGAGAAGCGCAACGGCGGCCAGCGCGATGAGAACTGGCCGGACTGGTACGCGGAATACATGGTGGCTGAGCAGGCCGGCAAAGAGCTTCCGCTTTGAAGGATTCAGCGCGCAGCGCGCCGCCGAATCGTCTGCGCGGCGATATCGATCGAAACTGAAAAGGCGTCGTCGATGAAAGCAACCAAGCTGCTCGTCGCCGTGGCGCTCGCACTGGCAATCGGGGCTCCGATTGCCAGTTTTCTGGGAGACACGAATGTGGCTCAGCCGATAGCCTCCGCACCGATGAGGGTTCCGTTTCTTCACGGACTTTTCTCCCTCCAGTTTGAGGGTCAATCCGAGCTTGCTTCGCTTGGCGTGGCGAACGAGTGGATAAATTCGCCGCCGCTGACGGCGTCGGCTTTGCATGGCAAGGTCGTCCTCATCGATTTCTGGACCTACACCTGCATCAACTGGCTGCGCACGCTTCCCTACGTTCAGACCTGGGACGAGAAATACCGGAAGCATGGTTTGGTGGTGATCGGAATCCACGCGCCGGAGTTCGCGTTCGAAAAAGACCTGAACAACGTGCACCGGGCGGTGAAAGACCTGGGGATCGATTACCCGATCGCCGTCGACAATGACCATCTCATATGGCGGGCTTTCAGCAACCAGTACTGGCCGGCACTCTATTTCGTCGATTCGCGAGGACGCGTCCGGTATCACCACTTTGGCGAGGGCTCATACCAACAGTCGGAAATGGTCATCCAGGAATTGCTGACTGAGGCTGGCGCCGGCGGATTCGACCGTGAGCCTGTGTCGGTGGATGCCCGCGGCATCGAAGCCGCGGCCGATTGGGAGACCCTCAAGTCTCTGGAAAATTATCTCGGCTACGAACGCACCCAGAATTTTACGTCCGGCGATGAAGCGGTCTTGGACGCGCCGCACATCTACGACGTGCCGGCGCGACTACGCCTGAATGAGTGGGGGCTGTCTGGCAGTTGGACGGTAAGGAAAGAAACCGCCGTACTGAACAAGTCCGATGGCCGCATCGCGTACCGTTTTCACGCGCGCGACCTTCATCTGGTCATGGGTCCGGCAGCGCCGGGAACGTCTGTGAGATTTCGCGTGCTGATCGACGGACAGCCGCCAGGCACGGCTCACGGCATCGACGTCAATGAAAAGGGCGAAGGCGCAGTGACAGAGCAGCGCCTGTACCAACTGATCCGACAATCGAAACCCATCATCGATCGGCAGTTCGAGATCGAGTTTCTCGACTCAGGCGTGGAGGTCTTTGCATTCACGTTCGGCTGATCGCCCGCGCAAGGATAGAGGTTCCCAAATGCATTCACTCAATATACCGGATGAGATCGACCAAGATCGCCGTCGGTTCTTTGGCGCCGCCGCGATGGCTGTCGCCGCCACTCAGTTCGGCCTGATCGGCCCGGCACAAGCGCAACAGACGACTGGCGAGCCTGCGGCGTCCTTTGGGCCCTTGAAGCGGATCGAGGCCGGCGTGCTGAGCGTCGGCTATGCGGAACTTGGACCGACCGACGGCCCGCCCGTCATCCTGCTACATGGCTGGCCGTATGACATCCACACCTATGCCGATGTCGCTCCCCTGCTTGCCGCAAAGGGGTACCGCGTGATTGTGCCCTACCTGCGCGGCTACGGCACGACCCGATTCCTGTCGGATGACACGATGCGCAACGGTCAGCAGTCTGCGATTGCCGCGGACATTGTCGCCCTGATGGACGCGCTGGGCATCGAAAAGGCGACGATTGGCGGCTGCGACTGGGGCGCCCGCACCGCGAACATCATTGCCGCCCTATGGCCTGAACGCTGCAAGGCGATGGTCTCGGTGAGCGGCTACCTCATCGGCAACCAGCAAGCCGGCAAGCTGCCGCTGCCACCCAAGGCCGAGTTGCAATGGTGGTATCAATATTACTTCGCCACCGATCGCGGCCGCGCCGGCTACGAGAAATACACACGGGATTTCGCCAGGCTGATCTGGCAACTCGCGTCGCCGCAGTGGAATTTCGACGATGCCACATTCGAGCGCAGCGCCGCAGCCTTCGACAATCCCGATCACGTGGCCATTGTGATCCACAATTATCGCTGGCGGCTCGGACTCGCCGCCGGCGAGCAGCAATACGACGCGTTCGAGGAGCGACTCGCGCAGGCACCGGTCATCGGCGTGCCGACGGTCACCCTCGAAGGTGACGCCAATGGCGCGCCGCATCCGGACGCCAGCGTGTACGCCACGATGTTCCCGGCCAGATACGCGCATCGGGTCGTCACCGGCGGCATCGGGCACAACCTGCCCCAGGAAGCGCCGCAGGCCTTTGCCGATGCAGTTGTCGAAGCCGACGCCTGATGGAGTTCGCGGCAACCGCCCAAGCGGCGGTTACCGCTACCAGCAAAAGAATGCCAATGAGCCACATCGCAAGGGTTGTCTATACGGCCAGGACCGCAACCACGGGCAGCCGCGAAAATGGCGCCTCGCGCAGTTCCGACGGCCTTCTGGACATCTGGCTATCGACGCCTGGATCGGCGCGCATCGGCACCAATCCGGAGCAGTTGCTCGCGGCCGGCTGGTCGGCCAGCTTCGCAAGCGCAATCGCATCTGCGGCCCACGAACGAAAAATCGCGCTGCCTGCAGGGATGAGCATCGAGGCCGAGGTGAATCTGAACTACGGAGAAAACGGCCACTTTCTTAGCGTCCAACTGGATATTGCCGTGCCGAGTCTGGAGCGCGATATGGTACAAATTCTGGTGGATGAAGCGCACGAGATTTGTCCTTACTCCAAAGCGACACGGGGCAATATCGATGTCATAATGAGGATCGTCTGATTTGACCTACATCGCTCTTCGGCGTTGAAGCTTTTGGCACCTCGCTCCCAGTCTGTTCGGGGTCAGATCATGATCATGCCCACATCGACGTGAATGTCCGCTTTCGATATCCGCGGGCTCGAAGCTGCCGGTCCGTTGTCGGCCCCATCAACGACGTTCGAGACCTTGATGCTAGGCAATGCCGACGACCTCACCTACCCCCCAGCCAACCGCGGCAACAAAAAAATCTCCGCCCCTTCCGGCAGTTCCTTCGACCAGGTGTCGCGATAGATCGTCCCGTCGATGGCGACGGCGATGCCGCGATCGATGTATGGCTCGAGGCCGGGATACTGTTCAGCCAGTTTCCTGAACAGCTCCCGAATATCCTTGGCCTCGATTTCGACCTTGCTCTTGCCTCCGGCGATCGCGCCGAGCGACCCCCAGAGCGTTACTTCGACCATCAGCCTTCCCGTTCCGCCTCGAGCGCCGCCAGGATGCGCGGCGGCGACATCGGGATATGCGTCATCCGCACGCCCGCGGCGTTCGACACCGCATTGGCGATCGCCGCCAGCGGCGGCACGATCGAGGTCTCGCCGACGCCGCGCACCCCGTAAGGATGGTTAGGATTGGGGATCTCGAGGATCTGCGTGTCGATCATCGGCAGGTCCGAGCAGACCGGGATGCGGTAATCCAGGAAGCCAGGGTTCTGCAGCCGCCCGTCCTTGCCGTAGATATACTCCTCGTTGAGCGCCCAGCCGATGCCTTGCGCGGCACCGCCCTGGTACTGCCCCTCGACGTAGGTCGGATGCACCGCCTTGCCGGCGTCCTGAACGACGGTGTAGCGCAGCACCCTGGTCGAGCCTGTCTCGGGATCCACCTCGATATCGCAGATATGGGTGGCGAACGAAACGCCGGCGCCGTCGGCGACGAGCTCACTATGGCCTGCGATGGGTCCGCCCGTCTTTCCGGAAGCGGCCGCGATCTCCTTCAGCGACAGCGGCGAGAGGTTGCCGTGCGTCGCGCCCTTGGCAATCGCATGACCCTCTTCCCAGACCACGTCGTCGACGGGTATGTCCCACATCTGCGCGGCGCGCTGCCTGAGGACCTTGATGGCGTTGCGAGCGGCGGAGATCGTCGCCATCGAAGACGAGAAGGTGCCGCGGCTGCCGTCCGTCATATCGTTGTAGCCGAGGCTGGAGGTATCGGCGACCACCGTCTTGATCTGCTCATAGGGGATACCAAGCTCCTCCGCCGCCACCAGCGACAGCGACGCGCGGGAACCACCCACATCGACCGTGCCGACAGCAAGCGAGACCGAGCCATCCATGCCGATGTTGAGGTCGGTGCAGGTCTGGCCACCGAAGTTGAACCAGAAGCCGCAGGCCATGCCGCGACCCTGATTCTTGCCGAGCGGCGCCTTCATGTGCGGATGGTTCTTCGCCGCCTCCAGCGTCGGCCCGATGCCGATCGGCCCATATACCGGGCCGTAGGACGATCTGGTGCCTTCCTGCGCCGCGTTCCTGATCCGGAACTCGACCGGGTCCATGCCGATCTCCTTGGCCAGCTCGTCGACCGCGCTTTCCACCGCAAACGCCGCCATCGGCGCCGACGGCGCGCGATAGGCCGCGGTCTTGGGCCGGTTGACCAGCACTTCGTAGCCGACCGTCTTGACGTTCTCGAGCTTGTAGCAGGCAAAGGCGGTCATGGCGCCGATCTCGGCCCACATGCCGGCATAGGGGCCGCAGCTATAGCGCAGAGTCGCCTCGGCCGCCGTGATCGTGCCGTCCTTGCGGGCGCCGATCCGAACATCGATCGAGGTGGCGCTGGTCGGGCCGGAGGCGCGGAACACCTCGTCGCGCGTCATGACCAGCTTGACCGGCCGGCCGGCCTTGCGCGACAGCGCCAGCGCCACCGGCTCGGCCCAGACATGGGTCTTGCCGCCGAAACCGCCGCCGATCTCCGACGAGGTGACGCGCAGCTTCGAGGCTTCCATGCCAAGCAGCTGGGCACAGTGCTGGCGGTAGACAAAATGGCCTTGCGTACAGACCCAGAGGTCGGCGGTGCCGTCGGAGCTGACATTGGCGACGCAGGCATGCGGCTCGATGTAGCCCTGGTGCGTCTGCTCGGTCTTGAAGGAGCGTTCGACGACGAAATCGGCTTGGCCGAAGCCTTCATGGATGTCGCCATGGCCGTACTGGGTGCGCTTGGTGACGTTTGAAGGCTTGACGGGCTTTTCCTCGAGGCCCTCGGTGAAGATGGCGTCGTTGATCAGGGGTGCGGAGTGCTTCATCGCCTCGTCGACGTCGGTGACATGCGGCAGCACCTCGTAGTCGACCTCGATCAGCTTCAGTGCCTGCTTCGCCGTGCGGGCATCGACCGCAGCGACCGCGGCCACGGCATGGCCGTCATAGAGCGCTTTCTTGCGCGCCATGCAGTTGTCGAGGATGTCGTACATGGCGGCATCGCCGTCGGTCAGGTCGGGCAGGTCGGCCGCGGTGATCACCGCCTTGACGCCGGGGAGCATCTGCGCCTTCGACGTGTCGATCTTCCTGATCGTGGCATGCGCATGGGGGCTTCTGAGAACGCGCCCGACCAGCTGCCCGGCCATGTTGAAGTCGGCGCCATAGCGTGCGCGGCCCGTCACCTTGTCGACGCCGTCGGGACGAACGGGACGCGTGCCGACAGAGGTGAAATTGCGTCCGGAGTAACGTGGATCGAAATTCATCGTCATGCTCCCTTCATCACGCTTGTTTCATTACGATGGCGGCGTCCTGGACGGCGCGCACGATCTTGTCATACCCGGTGCAGCGGCAGAGGTTCCCGGCGAGGCCGAAGCGGATCTCCTCCTCGGTCGGATCGGGGTTCTTGGCCAAAAGGTCCTTGGCCGCCATGAGGAAGCCCGGCGTGCAGACGCCGCATTGAAGTGCGGCGTGCTCCAGGAATTTCTGCTGCAGCGGATGCAGCCTGTCGCCATGCGCCATGCCCTCGATGGTCTCGAGGTGCCGGCCCTCGGCCTCAGCGCCGAGCACCAGACATGAGCACACCAGCCGATCGTCGAGGATGATGCTGCAGGCGCCGCAGTCGCCGGTGCCGCAGCCTTCCTTGGCGCCCGTCAGTCCCAGGCGATCACGCAGGACATCAAGCAGCGTCTCGTCCGGCTGGCAAAGGAACTCGACATTGTCGCCGTTGATTGTCGTTGATACTGCTACACCGGCCATCACTTGCCTCCTGCACGTGCATAGGCGGTCGTGGCGGCCCGCTTGGCCAGCACACCCGCAACTTTCCGTCTGAATTCGATAGTGCCTCGCTTGTCGTCGATCGGACGGCAGGCGCCCGAGCAGACCTTGGCGAGCCTCTCCAGCGTGGCTTCGTCCAGCTTGGAGCCGATGAGAACCTCGGCGGCCTCCTCGACCAGAACCACCGTCGGCGCCACGGCGCCCAGCGCCAGGCGGGCGGATTTGACGCGACCTTGCTCATCGAGCGTCAGGTTCACGCCGGCGCTTACCACCGCGATGTCCATCTCGGTGCGCGGAATGAAACGCAGATAGGCATCGCCCGAACGCGGCAGACGTTTGTCGAGCAGGATTGCCTCGATGATCTCGCCCTTTGCCAGCGACGTCTTGCCCGGCCCAGTCGGCACCGCTTCCACGGCAATCGTGCGCCTGGTTCCCGGGCCGACGACCACCGCCTTGGCGCCAGCGGCCACCAGTGCCGGCACGCTGTCGGCGGCCGGCGAGGCGTTGCAGAGATTGCCGACGATGGTGCAGCGTCCCTGCACCTGCTTGGAGCCGATCAGCTTGGCCGCTTCGACGACGCCGGGCCATGCCTTCTGCAGGGCCGTGTTCTCGCCCAGCACGGCGCACGGGACCGCCGCGCCGATGCTGAAGCCCTCGGCTGTTTCCCTGATCTCGCCAAGCCCGTCGATCGCCTTGATGTCGACGATCAGGTCGGGTTCGATAAAGCCGCCCTTCATTCTCACCAACAGGTCACTGCCTCCGGCGAGGATGGCGGCCGTGCCGGCCGAACTGGCCAACAGGCCGGCGGCGTCTTCAATTGAAAGCGGACGTATGTAACGCATCGTCTCCCCTTACTGGTCATAGTCACATCAACTGATATAACCGTCTCTCGACAATGGCCATCCTGTTCGTGCATTCGCGGATTGGGCCAGGCGCCGCAATTTCATTTTGCTCGTCCAACTGGACGCACCGCCAGCCACTAATGCTCGATCGGCCCCTTCGGCATGACCAGCGCCGTGCCGGCGGTCGTCGGGCGCTCGATCATGCGGCGGACGCGCGGCGGCTCGTTGCCGCTGTGCAGCGCCCTTATACGCTCGCCGATGACGGCGTCCGCGTAGGTGGCGCGCCGATTGTGGCGGATATATTCGACCCAGGTCGGCGTGTGGTAGTGCTCGATCCATATCGACGGATTTTCGAGATCGCGCGCCAATGTCCAGTTGCGGGCGCCGTCACGGCGGCGGATGCGGCCGCGCTCGGCCATGGTGGCGAGGAATTCCGGCACGTCCTCGTTGCGGATGACATATTCGATCATGATCGCGATTGGACCGCTGCGCGGCTTGAGATCAAGCGCCAGATGCGGCTCCTGGAAGCGGTTGAGCGGATCGAGGTTGAGCACCGCCTGCTGCGGCAGCGGCAGCAGCAGGCCGATCGCACCTCCCGCCAGCATGGCGACGCTGGCCGCCATCAGGGCGACTTCGGCGCCATGCGCGTCGGCGACGACGCCCCAGACCCAGCTGCCGAGCGCGATGCCGCCGAAGGTCGCGGTCTGGTAGACCGAAAGCACGCGGCCGACCACCCAGCGCGGCGTCGACATCTGTACGGTGACGTTGAAGTGCGACAGCGCCGTCACCCAGCAGGCGCCGCCGACCAGCAGGCCGAGCGACGTCTGCCAGGCATGATTGCTGACGGCGGCGTTGACGGCGCAGACGGCGAAACCGGCGAATGCCATGCGCACCATGGTTTCGCTGGACAGCAGCTGCCGTAGCCTGACGCTGATCAGCGCGCCGCCGACGGCGCCGATGCCGAAGGCACCGAGCATGATGCCGTAGCTCAGGGCATCACCCTTGACGACGTCACGCGTGACCAGCGGCAGCAATGCCAGGACCGCGCCGGCGCTGAAGCCGAAAGCGGAGCTCCTGACCAGCACCTTACCGATGTTAGGCGACATGGCGACGTAGCGCAGGCCGGCGCCCATTGCGGCGCCCAGCGTCTCGCGCGGCAAGGTCGATGCCGGCAGTTCCGGCTTCCAGCGGGCCAGCACGACGATGAGGCCGACATAGCTCAGCGTGTTGACGGCGAAGGCCGCGGCGGCACCTGCCGCGGCAACGATGATACCACCGATCGCCGGGCCGACGCTGCGCGTCAGGTTGAAGCCCATCGAGTTGAGCGCGATCGCCGCCGGCACCTTGGTGCGAGGCACCATGTCGCCGACCGAAGCCTGCCAGGACGGGCTGTTGAGCGCGGTGCCGCTGTCGATCAGGAAGGTGAAGGCGAGCAGCGTCCACGGCGTCATCAGGTCGAGATAGGTGAAGACGGTCAGAAGAGCCGAGACGATCAGCATAAAGATCTGCGCGATCAGCATGATTTTGCGCCGGTTGAAGCTGTCGGCGATGGCGCCGGCCAGCAGCGCAAACAGCATGATCGGCAAGGTGGTCGAGGCCTGGACCAATGCCACCTGGTAGGACGAGGTGGCGATCGTCGTCATCATCCAGGCGGCGCCGACGCCCTGGATCAGGCCGCCGAAATTGGAAACCAGGCTGGCGGACCACACCGCCCGGAAGATGCCATGCCGGAACGGCGCCAGCGCCGAGGCGCTTTCGCTTTCCGGTGTGTCGTCCCTCATAAATGCTTTCCCGGGCTCAAATGCGTTTGTTCTTCCGATGAATTCGGCCCCTCAAAGCCATGGATTCAA
Organism: Mesorhizobium sp. M0340; assembly: GCF_040321535.1. NCBI lineage: Bacteria > Pseudomonadati > Pseudomonadota > Alphaproteobacteria > Hyphomicrobiales > Phyllobacteriaceae > Mesorhizobium > Mesorhizobium sp. M0340. Next base: position 274,950 of record NZ_JAMYRR010000002.1, read on the forward strand.
AAAATAGAACATCATTTCGCAAAGGGCGAACGCATTCTGGAAAAACATCATGGTCCAACAACACGATAGCGCCGGCCCGCCGTGGCGCTCGCCGCGCCGAGTGCGCCATATGAGTTGCGGGCACCAGCAGCGCCTCTAGCGGTCCTCGAAGCCGGTCAGCACGCCGACGGCGTTGATGCCGATCTCCTCGACGGCGTAGCCGCCTTCCATGACGAACAGCGTCGGCAGGCCGAGCCTGGCGATGCGGCGGCCGATCCTGGGATAGTCGCCCGTTTTCAGCTTGAACTGGCTGATCGGGTCCTTCTCGAAGGTGTCGACGCCGAGCGAAACCACGACGACGTCAGGAGCATAAGCCGAAAGCCTCGTGCAGGCGTCCTCGAGTGATGCGTTCCACACCTCCCAGCCGGTGCCGAAGGGCATCGGATAATTGTCGTTGAAGCCTTCGCCGTCGCCCTCGCCGCGCTCGTCGGCATGGCCGAGGAAGAAGGGATATTCGGTCATCGGATCGCCATGCAGGTTCAGCACCTGCACGTCGCCGCGGCGATAGAATATCTCCTGGGTGCCGTTGCCGTGGTGATAGTCGATGTCGAGGATCGAAACGCGCCCGGCGCCATGGTCGCGAAACCATTGCGCGGCGACGGCGGCGTTGTTGATGAAGCAATAGCCGCCCATGAAGGCTGCGCCGGCATGGTGCCCCGGCGGGCGGCACAGCGCGAAGGCGGAAGGCTCACCGGCCTTGACCAGCGCGGCGGCTGTCAGCGCGACATCATAGGACGACTTGATCGCGTCCCATGTGCCTTTGACGAACGTCGCGCCGCCGTCGAAGGAGTAGAAGCCGAGCAGCGCATCGATGCCTTTCGGGCGCACGTCGCCGCGCAGGCCGCGCGTCGGCCAGGTGAAGGGAATCGCCGAACCGCTGCGGCCCGATGCTTCCCAGAGCGGCCACACGGTCGGCAGGAAATCGATGTAGTCGCTGGCATGCACCTTCCTGGCGGCGGCGAGGTCGTGGATTTCCGGCGGCAGGATCGGACCGAGTTTTTCGCTCTCCACCCGCGCCCTGATGAACTCGGCGCGCGAAGGCTTTTCAAATGCGGGCACGATGGCGCCGGCGATCAATTCGACATTGCCGGAATGGCCGGCATGGAGAGGCGAAAAAACAGTCTTCATGAAATTGTTCCGTGGTGAGACGCGGCGACCCTAACCGTCCCGCATGGCCCTTCACAAGGCGCTGGGCCAACCAGCCATGGCTTGCTGGCCCGGCAGCCGGTCGTCTAGCCTGTCGGCAGCGCAACCGAACCGCGGGTAATCATGAGTTCAAATGCCGACCTGATCGTCACCAATGCCCGTGTGCTGACCATGGACGAAGGCGATCCGACGGCCGAGGCGGTGGCGATAAAGGACGACAACATCCTGGCGGTTGGCGATCGCCGGACGATCGAGGGCGCGCTGAAAGGGCCGGCCACGAAGGTCATCGATGCGCAAGGCGGGTCGGTGGTGCCGGGCTTCATCGAAGCACATATGCATCTTTTCGGCGGCGCCGCCGAACTCGACAATCTGCACCTTCAGGGCGTGCATGGCTTCGATGCGCTGAGCGAAGCGATCCGTGCCTACGCGGCGGCACGACCGTACGCCAAGCTGCTGCTTGGGGCCGGCGTCGACTACACCATCCTGTCCAGGGAAGAGCCGGTCACCCGCCACCATCTCGACCGCATCATCCCCGACCGGCCGTTCGCGATGTCGGCTTCCGATCACCACACGATGTGGGCCAATACCAAGGCGCTGGAGCTGGCCGGCATCCTGCATGGCAAGCAACTCGGGCCCGGCAACGAGATCGTCATGGGCGCCGACGGTCTCGCGGCCGGCGAATTGCGCGAGGGCGAGGCGTTCGGGCCGATCCTCGAGCTTTCCGGGCAGAACCGCGTGCGGCTCGGCCTTGCGACAGGCGGCGAGCCCGACCCGTATCCTTCCGCCGCCGAAGTCGCGGCCGATCGCGACCTCATGCGTCGCGGGCTGGAATGGTGCGCCCGCCACGGCATCACCTCGATCCAGAACATGGACGGCAACCTCTACCAGCTCGAACTGCTTGCCGGTTTGGAGCAGGAAGGGCGGCTGCTCTGTCGCACCAAGATACCTTTTCATTTCAAGAACTTCATGACGCTCGCCATGCTGGAAAAGGCATCGAGCATGGCCTCCGCCTACCGATCGGAATGGCTGTCGTCCGGCATGGTCAAGATGTTTTACGACGGCGTGCTGGAAGGCTGGACCGCAGTCATGGTCGATGACTATGCCGACCGGCCGGGCTGGCGCGGTGAGCCGCTGTTCACGCCGGAGCATTTCGCCGAGGTGGCGCTGGAGGCCGACCGACGCGGCCTGCAGATCGCCGTGCATTCGATAGGCGACGGCGCGGTGCGCGCGGTCCTCGACGGTTACGAGGCGGCGCGGCGGAAGAACGGCAGGCGCGACAGCCGGCACCGCGTCGAGCACATCGAGGTCATCACCGGCGCCGACGTGCCACGCTTCGCCGAACTTGGCGTCATCGCCTCGATGCAGCCGCCGCACCCGCCCGGCGCAATGGACTTCCCGCTGGAACCGACGCTTTCGCGCATCGGCCGCGAAAGATGGCCGCTCAGCTATGCCTGGCGGACGCTGAAGCAGGCGGGCGCGCATGTCGTTTTCGCTTCCGACTGGCCGGTGTCGCGGGTCGACCCGATCTTGGGCATTCAGGCGGCGATGCTGCGCAAACCGTGGGCAGAAGGCGACCCCGACCAGAGCTTCTCGCTGATCGAGGCGCTTGCCGGCTACACGGTCGAAGGCGCCTATGCCGAATTCATGGAGCACCGTAAGGGCCGGCTGAAACCAGGCTATCTGGCCGATCTGGTGGTGCTGTCGGCCGATATCGAGGCAACTGAACCGGCTTCCTTGCACAAGCTGCATCCGGTCAGCACCATCTGCGGCGGCAAGATCACTTATCAGGTTTGATGATGGCGCTGACGATGGCACGGAGCTTGCGTTTTGAACCGAGGCCCAGATGCACGATTGCCAAGCCGACCGGCATATGCTGACAATCGAATGGGAACTGGATCCGCCATCAAGAGCGGACATGAGAATGGGGTAATGCGTGCCGGATCAACCGGGTAAGAGTGCAATCGAGGTTCGCGGCGTCCGCAAGGTGTTCGGTATCGGGGACGCACAAGTCGCCGCCCTCGACACGGTTTCGGTGTCGATCCGCGAGAACGAGTTCTTCACGCTGCTAGGACCGTCGGGCTGCGGAAAGACGACGCTGCTGCGGCTGATCGCCGGCTTCGACTTCCCCAGCGAAGGCGAAATCCTGCTGCATGGCCAGGACATCGCGCCGCTGCCGCCGTTCAAGCGGCCGGTCAACACCGTCTTCCAGTCCTATGCGCTGTTCCCGCACATGACGGTGGCCGAGAATATCGGCTTCGGCCTTGAGATGCTGGGCAAGCCGAAGACCGAAATCAAGGCGCGCGTCGCCGAGATGCTGAAGCTGGTCAAGATGGAGGCGCTGAGTGCCCGCCGCACCAGCCAGATCTCCGGCGGCCAGCAGCAGCGTGTGGCACTGGCGCGCGCGCTGGCGCCGCAGCCGAAAGTGCTGTTGCTCGACGAGCCGCTGTCGGCGCTCGACTACAAGCTGCGCAAGGAAATGCAGATCGAACTGAAACGGCTGCAGCACCAGACCGGCATCACCTTCATCTTCGTCACCCATGACCAGGAAGAAGCGCTGACCATGTCGGACCGCATCGCGGTGATGTCAGCCGGCAAGATCCTGCAAGTCGGCACGCCCTGGGACATCTATGACAAGCCGGCCGAGCGCTTCGTCGCCGACTTTATCGGCGAAACCAATTTCCTGACCGCGGCCATCACCGGCATCGGCAACGGCAAGGCGCGCGCGACACTAAAATCCGGCGCGACGATCGACGCGACGGTGGCTGAGGGCTTCCAGCCGAAGGCGAATGCCACGCTGGTGGTCAGGCCGGAACATGCAAAGCTGACCGGCGGCAAGGGCGATCTTTCCGGAACCGTCGAAAACATCGTCTATTTCGGTACCGACACGCATATTCATGTCCAACTGGATAGCGGCGAAGCCTTCACCGTGCGCCAGCAGAACACGCGCAGCGCAGGCTGCGGTTTCGAGCGGGGCGACAAGGTCGGCGTCTCGATCGGCAACGACGCCGCGCAAGTGCTGAGGGATTGATGGCGAGCGCGGAAGAAGTCGCCAAGGCGGCCGAACGGCGCGACATCCGCGACCGCTGGCTGCTGTCGGCGCCGGCCCTGCTGATCATCTTCCTGGCAGCGACCGGCCCATTGCTGATCGTGCTGGTCTATTCGTTCCTGACACCCGGTCCTTATGGCGACGTGAAGTGGCAATTCTCGCCGGAGGCGTGGATTTCGGTGTTCATGGAACGCGACATCTTCGACGACACGCTGTCGCTCGCCGCTGCCCATGTCACCATCTTTTGGCGCTCGATCAAGCTTGCCATCGTGACCACACTCGCCACCCTGGTCCTTGGTTTTCCTACCGCCTATTTCATGGCAACGCGCAGCGAGAAGACGCGCGATCTCTGGCTGTTCCTGATCACCATACCGTTCTGGACCAACTTGCTGATCCGCACCTTCGCCGTGCTGCAGATCATCCGCAACGAGGGTTTGATCAACACGGTGCTGCTCAAGCTCGGCATCATTTCCGCTCCGGTTCAAATACTCTTCACCGACACAGCGATCCTTATCGGCATGGCCTATGTCTATCTGCCGCTAATGGTGCTGCCGATTTATGCCAGCATGGAGAAGCTCGATTTCCGGCTGGTCGAAGCGGGATACGATCTTTATGCGACGCGCTTCCAGGTGCTCAGGCGCATCATTTTCCCGCTGGTCAAGCCCGGCGTCGTCGCTGGCTCGATCCTCGTCTTCATCCCGGCGCTGGGCGCCTATGTCACGCCGAGCCTATTGGGCGGCGGCAAGAACATGATGCTTTCCAACCTGATTGAATTGCAGTTCGGGCAAGGCCGCAACTGGCCGCTCGGCTCGGCGCTGTCGATCGCTGTGATGGTCATCGTCATGGTGGCGCTGCTTGCCTATGTGCGCAATGCCGGACAATCGGAGATGCGTCATGGCTAGCAGCTTCTCCATCAAGCATCAGTCCGGCTTCACCGCGATCGCCGCCACCTGCTTCGTCGTGCTTTATCTGCCGATCGTCGTGCTCGTCGTCTATGCCTTCAACGCCGCGACCTCGACGTCGGAATGGGGCGGCTTTTCGCTCAAATGGTTCCAGTCGGCGTGGCAGAACACGCAAGTCATAGACGCCACCTTGCGCTCCTTTCAGATCGGCGCCACGGCGGCGATCCTGGCCACCGTCTTCGCCACCATGGCGGCGCTGGCTACCACGCGCACGCCGCCCTATCCCGGCCTGACCTTCAAATATGCCGCCATCAACCAGCCTTTGATGGTGCCCGAGATCGTCACCGGCGTGGCGCTGCTGATCTTTTTTTCGCGCATAAAGATATTCACCGGCTATTCGGGGCTCGGCTATCTGATCGCCGCGCATACGGCGTTTTGCATTCCCTTTGCCTATCTGCCGATCCGGGCGCGGCTGGAGAACATGGACCTGACGCTGGAGCGCGCCGCCGCCGATCTCTACGCGACGCCGTGGCAGACGTTCAGGCGCATTACATTGCCGCTGCTGTGGCCCGGCATTCTGGCGGGACTGATGTTGGCCTTCGTCATCTCGCTCGACGATGTTGTCATCACCGAGTTCGTGAAATCGGGCGGCCAGGACACGTTGCCCACTTACATGCTTGGTCAGATCAGGCGGGGAATAACGCCGGAGATCAACGCGATATCGACCGTGTTCCTGCTCTTGTCGGTCGCCATCGTGACGTTGTTTTTCTTCATCAGCAGGAAACGGGACTAGACATGAAAATGGGAGCTAAGACCATGAACTGGAAGACCACGGCGACCGCCATCGGGCTGGCGCTGCTCGCCTCGACGAGCCTTGCTCGAGCCGACGGTGAGCTCAACATCTACAATTGGGGCAACTACACCAGCCCCGATGTGATCAAAAAGTTCGAGCAGAAATACAACGTCAAGGTCACCATCACCGATTACGATTCGAACGATACGGCGCTGGCCAAAGTTCGCCAGGGCGGCACCGGCTTCGACATCGCGGTGCCTTCGCAAACCTTCGTGCCGATCTGGATCAAGGAAGGCCTCGTGCAGGAGACCGATCCCGGCAAGATGGAGAACTTCAAGAACGTGGCGCCAGAATGGGCCAATCCCGATTTCGATCCCGGCCGCAAATATTCCGTGCCGTGGGCCTGGGGCACGGTGGGCATCGTGGTGAACACCGATGTCTACAAGGGGCCGTCGGACAGTTGGGGCATCATCTTCAACACACCCGACGAATTGAAGGGCAAGGTCAACGTCGTGCCGGAAATGAACGACGTCATGTTCGCGGCGACCAAATATGTCGGCGGCGCGCAATGCGCCAGCGACAAGGAAACGCTGAAGAAGGTGCGTGACACACTGGTTGCTGCCAAGCCGAACTGGATCGCGATGGAATACAATACCATCGAGAAAATGGGCGCCGGCGATTTCAAGGCAACCAGCGACTGGAACGGCTCAGCCCTGCGCCAGCGGCTGGCGAATCCCAAGATCCACTATTTCTATCCCAAGGAAGGTTTTGGCCTCTGGAGCGACAATGTCATGGTCCTGAAGGACGCAAAGAATGTCGAGAACGCCAAGCTGTTCCAGAACTTCATCATGGATCCGGAAAACGCCGCCGGCCTGTCCGCCTTCCACCGCTACGCCAACGGCATTGCCGGTTCCGACAAGTACATGCCAGCCGATATGAAGGATGCGCCGGAAGTCATCATCCCGGAAGACGTCAAGGCGCATGGCGAGCTGCAAAAATTGTGTTCAGAGGAAGTGCAGGCCATCTACAGCAAGATCTGGACCGAACTGCAGAAGTAATCCACATCCGGACGAATCCCGGCGGCAATTGCCGCCGGGCCTTTTCCCGGCGATCGGACTGCCTATGATTTCTTATCGCAACAGCGAACCGGCGCCGCCGATCATGCAGGGTTCGCCGCCGCGGATGGTGCCGCCGAAGCTCGACTGGGACCGGCCGCCATGGAACCGCTGGGCGTTCCAGCATATTCGCGAAATCCTGCCGACCGTCGAGGTCTGGCGCGGCAATGGCCATCGCCACAGGCTGGAGCGAGCCGAGGTCGATCTCGACGTGCTGCCGGTGGGCGACAGCATGGGGCAGCCGACGACGCTGGCTGGACTGCTTGACGAGACTTACACCGACGGCTTCCTGGTGCTGAAGGGCGGCAAGGTCGCCTATGAGCGCTACTTCAACGGCATGACCGAGCGCACGCTGCATCTGTCGCAGTCGATGGCGAAGTCGGTCACCGCATCGGTCTTCGGCATTCTGGTCGGACGCGGACTGATCGATCCGGGTTTGCCGGTGACCACCTATCTGCCGGAGCTGGAAGCGACCGGCTGGGAGGGCGCCAGCGTGCAGCATGTGCTCGACATGACGAGCGGGCTGCGCTTTTCCGAGGAATACACCGACCCCTATTCCGACATCGGCCAGGTCGATGTCGCCACCGGCTGGAAGCCGGTGCCGCCGGACAGCGATCCGGAATTGCGCTGGCCATCGCATATGTTCGAACTGATCCTGGGGCTCAAGGAAAAGAGCCGGCCGCACGGCGCTGCCTTCGAATACCGCTCGATCGAGACCGACGTGCTTGCCTTCATCATGGAACGGGTGAGCGGCAAGCGCCTGGCGCAGCTGGTCTCGGAAGAGCTCTGGCAGAAGCTCGGCGCGGATGAAAGTGCCTGCTTCACCGTCGATAGCGCCGGCTATGCGGTTGCCGATGGCGGCTTCAACGCCACGCTGCGCGACTATGGCCGCTTCGGCCAGCTGATCCTCGGCAATGGCGGCGGCGTCGTGCCGGCCGACTGGATCGAGGCGACGCGCAATGGCAGGCATGGGCCGGATTTCAGTCCCAGCCTGCCGGAAGGCAGCTATCGCAACCAGTTCTGGATCGAGGATCCGCGCTCGCGGGCGCTGATGTGCCGTGGCGTGTTCGGGCAGCTGATCCACATCGACTGGGATACGAAAATGGTCGTGGTCAAGCTTTCGAGCTATCCGGATTTCACTAACGTCGCCTATTCTGTGGCGACGCTGAAAGCGGTGCACGCCATCGCCGCGGCGCTCGCCTGAAACTCGGCCAAAAGATACTGAAGGAAACGCTATGACCGGCAAGACCGCGTTCGAGACCAGGTATGGCTTTGCCCGAAACCAAGTGCTGCTCGGCAATTGGCGGGAAAGCCCGTTCAGCCGGTGGTCGTTCCAGAATGTCGGCGAGCTGGTGCCGAGCGCTGCCGTGACGGCAAGGCCGGGCAGCAGCGAGGCGCCGGCGCAGGATTTCGGCGGGCTACTTGGCGAAAAGGTCACTCTGGCAGGCGGCGCGGAGACTGTCGCGGCGTTTCTCGCGCGCTCCGACACCGACGCGCTGACGATCATGAAAGCCGGCAAATTCGTCGGCGACTGGTTTGCACCGCATATGGAGTTCGGTGAGCGCCACATCGTCTTTTCGATCAGCAAGTCGCTGACCGCCATTGTTGCTGGCATATTGGAAGGCGAGGGGATTTTCGATCCGCAGGCTCCGGTAAGCCGCTACCTGCCCGAAGCCGCCGGCTCGGCCTATGGCGATGCGCGTGTGCGGCACGTGCTCGACATGAGTGTCAGCCTCGATTTCGAAGAGGCCTATCTCGATCCGGAAAGCGCCTTCGCCCGCTATCGCCGTGCAATGCTGTGGAATCCAGGCGGGGGTACCGAGAGCCTGGCCACTTTCCTCACGACGCTGCAGGGCCTGACCGAGCCGCATGGCCGGACGTTCCGCTACCTTTCGCCCAATTCCGACCTGCTCGGCATCCTGCTCGAACGCGCGTCAGGCCAGCGTTTCGCCGATCTGATGCGCGAGAAATTATGGGAGCCGCTCGGCGCCGTCGGCGACGCCTCGGTGACAGTCGACATGGAAGGCACGGCGCGTACCGCCGGCGGCATTTCGGTGACACCGCGCGACCTTGCGCGCGTCGGCGAGATGATGCGGCAAGGCGGCGTGGCCAATGGCCGCCGCGTCGTGCCGGAAGCCTGGATGCGCGACACGACCGAAACCGGCGGTGACGCCGAGGCATGGCGGCGCGGCACGATGGCGTCCCTGTTTCCGCGTGGCCGCTATCGCAACAAATGGTACCAGACGGGCGCGGCAAGCGGCGCCTTCTGCGGCATCGGCATCCACGGCCAGTGGCTTTACGTCAATCCGATGGCTGAAATGGTGATCGCAAAGATGTCGTCGCAGCCGGTACCGGTCGACGATCCGCTCGATCTGGATTTGATTTCTTTCTTCGAGGCGCTGAGCCGGATGGTCTGATCCGATCCGTACCGCTTATGCAGCTTTCCTGTGGACCTTTCAGCGGGTTGAAAACGCTGCGGTTGGCGCAGCGGGCGTCTCCGCCTATGGTCGCTGCTCTTTTCGACCAACGACAGGTAGGACATGGCATCCGACATCAAGCGCATCGCAACCATCATAGCCGCCGAAATCGGCGCGCGGCCCGAACAGGCTGCGGCGGCGATCGGTTTGCTGGACGACGGCGCGACAGTCCCGTTTGTGGCGCGTTACCGCAAGGAGGTCACCGGCGGCCTCGACGACACGCAGCTGCGCGATCTTGCCGAGCGGCTCGCCTATCTGCGCGAACTCGACGCGCGCCGCGACACCATCCTTGGTTCGATCCGCGAGCAGGGCAAGCTGACCGAGGAGCTTGAAGCGAAAATCGCTGCTGCCGTGACCAAGGCGGAACTCGAAGATATCTACCTGCCTTACAAGCCGAAGCGCCGGACCAAGGCTGAGATCGCGCGCGAGCGTGGGCTGGGCCCGCTGGCGGAAGCTATTCTCGCCGACCGTACGGCCATGCCCGCCGAGCTGGCGCTGGCCTATATCAGCGAAGACGTGGCAGACGCCAAGGCAGCGCTCGAGGGTGCGCGCGACATCCTGTCCGAGCAGTTCGCCGAGAATGCCGACCTGGTCGGCAGATTGCGGACTTATATGAAGGAACGCGCATTCCTGCGGTCGCGCGTCGTCGACGGCAAGCAGGAGGCCGGCGCCAAATTTTCGGACTATTTCGACCATGTCGAGCGCTGGGCCAACGTGCCGAGCCATCGCGCGCTGGCCATGCTGCGCGGCCGCAACGAGGAGGTTCTGTCGCTCGACATCGAGGTCGATGCCGACGATGCCTCGCCGGTGAAGCCGGTCGAGCGGATGATTGCCGATGCTTATGCCATCGGCCGCCAGTTGCCGGGAGACCGCTGGCTGATGGAAGTAGCCAGCTGGACCTGGCGCATAAAGCTGTCGCTGCACCTGACGCTCGATCTGATGCGGGACTTGCGTGAACGGGCCGAGGAAGAAGCGATCCATGTCTTCGCCCGCAATCTCAAGGATTTGCTGCTTGCCGCCCCTGCCGGCTCACGGCCGACGATGGGCCTCGATCCGGGCATTCGCACCGGCGTCAAGGTGGCGGTGGTGGACGGCACCGGCAAGCTGCTGGCGACGACGACGGTCTATCCGTTCCCGCCGAAGAACGATGTCCGCGGCACGCAGGCCGAACTGGCCAAGCTCATCCGGCTGCATAAAGTCGAGCTGATCTCGATCGGCAACGGCACCGGCAGCCGCGAGACCGAAAGGCTGGTGGCCGACATGCTGGCTGACATGCCTGCCGGGTCCGGGCCGAAGCCGCTCAAGGTGATCGTCAGCGAAGCCGGTGCCTCGGTCTATTCCGCCTCGGCAACGGCGGCGGCGGAATTTCCCGGCCTCGACGTGTCGCTGCGCGGGGCGGTGTCGATCGCCCGGCGCCTGCAGGATCCGCTCGCCGAACTGGTCAAGATCGAGCCGAAGTCGATCGGCGTCGGCCAGTATCAGCACGACGTCGATCAGTACCGCCTCGGCCGCTCGCTGGAAGCGGTGGTCGAGGATGCGGTCAACGCCGTCGGCGTCGACCTCAACACGGCGTCAGCGCCGCTTCTGGCGCGGGTTTCGGGTCTCGGCGCATCGCTGGCCGAGGCGATCGTTGCGCACCGGGACGCGACCGGCCCGTTCGCAAACCGCCGCGAGCTGTTGAAGGTCTCCCGCCTTGGACCCCGCGCGTTCGAGCAATGCGCCGGCTTCCTGCGCATTCCCGACGGCAGCGAGCCGCTCGATGCCTCCGCCGTGCATCCGGAAGCCTATGGCGTGGCCAAGAAGATCGTTGCGGCCTGCGGGCGCGACGTTCGCTCTCTGATGGGCGACAGCGCCGCACTCAAGGCGCTCGATCCGCGCGTCTTCGTCGATGAGCGCTTCGGCCTGCCGACGGTGCGCGACATCCTGGCGGAGCTGGAAAAGCCCGGCCGCGATCCGCGCCCCGGCTTCAAGACCGCGACCTTTGCCGATGGCATCGACGACATCAAGGATCTGAAGCCCGGCATGCAGCTTGAAGGCACCGTCACCAATGTCGCGGCCTTCGGTGCCTTCGTCGATATCGGCGTGCACCAGGACGGATTGGTGCACGTCTCGCAACTGGCTGATCGGTTCATCAAGGACGCGCATGAGGTGGTCAAGGCCGGCGACGTGGTCAAAGTGCGTGTCGTCGACGTCGATATCAAGCGCAAGCGCATCGGCCTGTCGATGCGCAAGGATGGCGACGGTGGCGCACCGAAGCCACGCGACAATGGCAGCAGGCCGGTGCCGCGCGCGCCGGCGCCCCAACGCCAGCCGGAGCGGCCGGCGCAGCAGGGCGCGTTCGGCGCCGCGTTGGCCGATGCGTTAAAGCGGAAATAATTTCGCGAGCCGGGCTGTGGCAGGTCAGACGGCGGCGCTCGACATTGATGATCCATCACCAATGCTCATAGATCGGCGAAGCTATTTCGTTTGATTTTTTCAGGACGGGAGCCGATAAGCCGCGCGTTTCAAGATTTCTGTTTCGATGCATGTCGTTATCTCCAGGCTGCCGAACACCCTCGGGTCAGGCCCGCGGGCAAGCTTTGGGCGACATGCATGAGTTTGGGAGACCGAGAGCCATGGCCGCCGACAAGAACGCATTCGTGTGGGATGATCCTTTCCTGATCGAGGACCAGCTTTCGGAGGACGAGCGCATGGTGCGCGATGGCGCCGCGGCGTTTGCAGCCGACAAGCTCGCTCCGAAGATCGAGGAAGCCTACCTCGAGGAAAAGACCGACGCCGGGATCTTTCGCGAAATGGGCGAGGCGGGTCTGCTCGGCATTACCATCCCCGAGGAATATGGCGGGCTCGGCGCCAACTACGTCACCTACGGGCTGGTCGCGCGGGAAGTGGAGCGGATCGATTCCGGCTATCGCTCGATGATGAGCGTGCAGTCGTCGCTGGTGATGTATCCGATCCATGCCTATGGCTCGGAAGAACAGCGCAGGAAATACCTGCCGAAGCTGGCGTCGGGCGAATGGATCGGCTGCTTTGGCTTGACCGAACCTGATGCCGGTTCCGACCCGGGCGGCATGAAGACGCGGGCCGAGAAGACCGCGAACGGCTACAGGATCTCCGGCTCGAAAATGTGGATTTCCAACGCGCCGATCGCCGATGTTTTCGTCGTCTGGGCAAAGTTGTCCGAGGAAACTGGGGGCGCGCATGACAACCAGATTCGCGGCTTTGTCCTGGAAAAGGGCATGAAAGGGCTGTCGGCACCGAAGATCGGCGGCAAGCTGTCGCTGCGCGCATCGATCACCGGCGAAGTGGTGATGGAAGGCGTCGAGGTCGGCGAAGATGCGCTGCTGCCCAATGTCTCGGGTCTCAAAGGACCGTTCGGCTGCCTCAACCGGGCGCGCTACGGCATCTCCTGGGGTGCGATGGGCGCGGCCGAGGATTGCTGGCACCGCGCCCGCCAGTATGGCCTTGATCGCAAGCAGTTCGGCAAGCCACTGGCCGGGACGCAGCTTTTCCAGAAGAAGCTCGCCGACATGCAGACCGAGATCGCGCTCGGCCTGCAGGGCAGCCTGCGCGTCGGGCGGCTGATGGATGAAGGCAAGATGGCGCCGGAGATGATCTCGCTCGTCAAGCGCAACAATTGCGGCAAGGCGCTCGACATCGCCCGCCAGGCCCGCGACATGCATGGCGGCAATGGCATCCAGATCGGCTACCACGTCATGCGACACGCCCAGAACCTGGAAACCGTCAACACCTATGAGGGCACGCATGACGTGCATGCGCTGATCCTCGGACGGGCGCAGACCGGGTTGCAGGCGTTCTTTTAGGGTTCAGGCTCCGCTTCCAGGATGCCCGTAACTGGTATCTCCCCTCGCAAAGCGGGAGATCGGCAACTTTCGTCGACCATGCCACATTTTGTTCTTGCTTTGTGCCGGCAGCTATGCTACTAACTTGGATATGGTGCTAATTGGCTCCAACGACCCGCCCGCCGAGGCGGGTTTTTCTTTTCCGCTGTTTTGGACGAAGCATCGCGGTGCTGCCGATCATCGATATCGGCGGGAAGCGCCCGGTGCTGACCCGCCGCACTTCGGCTCTGCAGCGTTGCAACGTTTTGCCGCCACACTGCGGAATCCAGGGGTCGGCGCTCCGTTTCGTGAGCTATGAAAGCTGCTTAATTTAGGTGCAGCGCAACATCTCTGCTTGGAGAATGCTCAGCATTCGTGTCAGGGTTCAGCGAACTCCTTTTGAAACACCGACTTCAGGGGCACCATGGCAATTCTGGCAGCCGTCTATCACCTGACCCACTACAAATACGACAGGCCGGTCGTCTTGGGCCCGCAAGTCATAAGGTTGCAGCCTGCGCCGCATTCCCGCACGAAAGTGCTCAGCCATTCGCTGAAGGTCGGGCCGGCAAATCACTTCGTCAATTTGCAGCAGGACCCCTACGGCAATTTCCTTGCCCGCTTCGTCTTCCCCGAGCCGGTGACGGAACTGAAGATCGAGGTCGATCTCGTTGCCGACATGACGGTCTACAATCCGTTCGATTTCTTCGTCGAGCCCTCGGCCGAGACGTTTCCGTTCGAATACCCCGAAGAGATCAGGGACGATCTGACCATCTACCGGACGCCGGAACCGGCGGGGCCGCTGTTGGAGGCATTCCTCAAAACCCTCGACCGCGGCCCGACCAACACCGTCAATTTTGTCGTCGACCTCAATGCGCGGCTGCAGCGCGAGATCGCCTACATCGTGCGCATGGAAACCGGCGTCTTCTCGCCCGAGGAAACGCTGGCCGCCGGCAAGGGGTCGTGCCGGGATTCCAGCTGGCTCCTGGTGCAGATATTGAGGAACCTCGGCATCGCTGCGCGCTTCGTTTCCGGCTACCTGATCCAGCTGAAGCCCGACCTCGTCGCGCTTGACGGGCCGCCCGGCACGGCGACCGATTTCACCGATCTTCATGCCTGGTGCGAGGTGTATCTGCCGGGCGCCGGCTGGATCGGCTTCGACCCGACCTCCGGCCTGCTCACCGGCGAAAGCCATGTGCCGCTCGCGGCAACGCCGCATTTCCGCAATGCCGCGCCGATCTCCGGCATGGCGAGCTTCGCCAATGTCGAGTTCGGCTTCGACATGCGGGTCGACCGCATCGCCGAGCATCCGCGCATTACCAAGCCGTTCTCCGACGAGAGCTGGCAGGCGCTCGATGCGCTGGGCAATCAGGTTGACGCCGCGCTTGATGCCGGCGACGTGCGGCTGACCATGGGCGGCGAGCCGACCTTCGTCTCGATCGACGATTTCGAGGCTGCAGAGTGGAACACCGCCGCCGTCGGGCCAACCAAACGCGAAAAGGCCGATGCGCTGATCCGCCGGCTACGCGAGCGCTTCGCGCCGGGCGGCTTCCTGCATTACGGGCAAGGCAAGTGGTATCCCGGCGAAAGCCTGCCGCGCTGGACCTTCTCACTCTACTGGCGCACCGACGGCGAGCCGGTGTGGAGCGACCCGTCGCTGATCGCGCATGAAAAGAGCGAGGCGGATGTCGGACCGATGCAGGCCGAGAGCCTCCTGACCGCGATTGCCGACGAACTCGGCATCGACAAGACGATGGTCAGCGAAGCCTATGAGGATCCCGCCGAATGGCTGCTCAAGGAGGGCAAGCTGCCTGACAACGTCGATCCTTCCAATTCGAAGCTGGAGGACCCGGAGGAGCGCAGCCGCATGGCGCGGGTGTTCGAACGCGGGCTGACCAAGCCGTCGGGCTATGTGCTGCCTGTCCAGCGCTGGAACAGCCAGGCGTCAGGACCGCGCTGGCGCTCGGAGAAGTGGAAGACGCGGCGCGGCAGGCTGTTCCTGGTGCCGGGAGATTCACCGGTCGGTTACCGCCTGCCGCTCGGCACGCTGCCTTACGTGCCGCCGGCGCAGTTCCCCTACATCGTGCCGGTCGACCCATCGCTGCCGCGCGGACCATTGCCGGCGCGTGAGGCGATCTTGCCCGGTTCTGTTTCTTCGCCCGCTCCGGCCGAACTTGAAGGCGCCGACGAAATGGCGCGACGCCAGCAGGCCGTTTCCTTCACGGCCGCCACCGGCCAGCAGGACCGCGTCGAACAGGAGATCACCGAGATCGGTGGCGCCGTGCGCACGGCACTTTCGGTCGAGCCGCGCGACGGACGGCTTTGTGTGTTCATGCCGCCGGTCGAGGCGCTGGAGGACTATCTCGAACTGGTCGCGGCGGCGGAGAACGCGGCAAAGGCTATTGGCCTGCCTGTGCATATCGAGGGTTACGGCCCGCCGCACGATCCGCGCCTCAACGTCATCCGTGTGGCACCTGATCCCGGCGTTATCGAAGTCAATATCCACCCCGCTGCGAATTGGCAGGATTGCGTGGCGACGACCACGGCGATCTACGAGGAGGCGCGGCAGACGCGGCTTGGCGCCGACAAGTTCATGATCGACGGCCGCCATACCGGCACCGGCGGCGGCAACCACGTCGTCGTCGGCGGCGCAACGCCCAATGACAGTCCGTTCCTGCGCCGCCCCGACCTGTTGAAAAGCCTGGTGCTGCAGTGGCAGCGGCATCCGTCGCTGTCCTATCTGTTCTCCGGCCTGTTCATCGGCCCGACCAGCCAGGCGCCGCGCTTCGACGAGGCACGCCACGATTCGCTCTACGAACTCGAAATCGCGATGGCGCAGGTGCCGCATCCGGACAAGGGCGCGGCACCCCTGCCGTGGCTGGTCGACCGGCTGTTCCGCAACCTTCTGACCGACGTGACCGGCAATACCCATCGCTCGGAAATCTGCATCGACAAGCTGTTTTCGCCGGACGGGCCGACCGGCCGGCTCGGGCTGGTCGAATTCCGCGGCTTCGAGATGCCGCCCAACGCGCGCATGAGCCTGGCGCAGCAATTGCTGGTGCGCGCCATCATCGCTCGGGCCTGGAAGAACCCGCTTGACGGCCGCTTCGTGCGCTGGGGCACCTCGCTGCACGACCGTTTCATGCTGCCGCATTATGTCTGGGCTGACTTTCTCGATGTGCTGGACGACCTCAAGCTGAACGGCTTTGCATTCCGTCCGGAATGGTTCGACGCCCAGCTCGAATTCCGCTTCCCGTTCTGCGGCGAGGTCCAGCATGCCGGTCTCAAGCTGGAGCTCAGGCAGGCGCTGGAGCCGTGGCATGTGATGGGCGAGCAAGGCGCGATCGGCGGCACCGTGCGCTTTGTCGATTCCTCCGTCGAGCGGCTGCAGGTGAAGACCGAGGGGCTCAACCCGGAGCGTCACGCGGTCGTCTGCAACGGCCGCCTGGTGCCGATGAAGGTGACCGACAACCGCGAGATCGCGGTGGCGGGCGTGCGCTTCAAGGCCTGGCAGCCGGCGTCGGGCCTGCATCCGGCGCTGCCGGTCAACACCCCGCTGGTCTTCGACATCTATGACCGATGGTCGGGCCGCGCGGTCGGCGGTTGCGTCTACCACGTCGCGCATCCCGGCGGGCGCAGCTACGACACGTTCCCGGTCAACGGCAACGAAGCGGAGGCGCGGCGGCTCGCCCGCTTCGAGCCGCGTGGCCATACGCCGTCCAGTTATGTGCTGCGCAACGAAGAAGCCTCTGAAGATTTCCCGATGACCCTTGACCTTCGGCGACCGCAAAGACTCTGATCAGCCATGGCGAAGGGGAATCACAAAAGGCTGCGCAGCAAGCCGCAGACCCACAGTCTGCTGGAGCACTACCAGCCGATCGACGGCGTCGTCGACGAGATGGTCGATGCGTCGGGCAATCCGCGGCCGGCCTGGCGGCACTTCATCGAGGCGCTGGAGGACCTGGGGCCGGAAAAGCTTGCCCAGCGCTTCGCCCGCGCCGACCAATACCTCCGCGACGCCGGCGTCTATTACCGCGTCTATGACAAGGCCGGCGCCAACGAGCGGGAATGGCCGCTGGCACATGTGCCGCTGCTGATCGAGGAGCAGGAATGGGCTGACATCAGCGCCGGCCTGGTCCAGCGCGCCGATCTGTTCGAGGAGACCATCGCCGACATTTACGGGCCGAACCGGCTGGTCGAGAAAGGCATTCTGCCGGCCGGATTGATCGCGGCCAGCCCGGAATATTTGCGGCCGGTCGTCGGCACCAGGCCGGCCAGCGGCCATTTCCTGCATTTCTGCGCCTTCGAGCTCGGTCGTGGCCCGGACGGCCGCTGGTGGGTGCTTGGCGACCGCACACAGGCCCCATCCGGCGCCGGCTTCGCACTGGAAAACCGCGTCGCCACCACCAGGGCACTGTCCGACATCTACGGCGAAATGCACGTGCACCGCCTGGCCGGCTTCTTCCGCCGTTTTCGCGATGCGCTGATCGGCATGGCCAAGCAAGCCGGCGGCCGTGTCGCCATCCTGACGCCGGGACCGCTGAACGAAACTTATTACGAACATGCCTATATCGCCCGCTATCTCGGCATCATGCTGCTCGAGGGCGAGGACCTGACCGTCTCGGGCGGCAGGCTGATGGTGCGCACCGTTTCGGGGCTGATGCCGGTGAGCGTCTTGTGGCGGCGGCTCGACGCCGCCTTCGCAGATCCGCTCGAACTGCGGCCGGACTCGCAGATCGGCACGCCGGGGCTAGTCGAAGCGGTCCGGCAGGGGGCGGTTTCGGCCGTCAACGCGCTGGGCTCCGGCCTGATGCAGACACGCGCGCTGCTCGCCTTCCTGCCGAAGATTTCGCGCGCCCTGCGCAATGAGGAGCTGCTGCTGCCGACCGTCGCGACGTGGTGGTGCGGGCAGGAGGCGGAGCGCGAGCATGTGCTCGCCAATATCGATAGCATGGTGATCGGCCCGGCGCTGTCGACGCGGCTCGCCTTCGAGGATGACGGCTCGACCAAGCTCGGGTCAGCGCTGTCGGTCGAGGAGCGGGCCGAACTCGTCGCCCGGATCGAACGGGACGGCGGCGACTTCGTCGGCCAGGAAGCGGTGACGCTGTCGACCACCCCGGTCTATGTCGGCGGCTGGCTGGAGCCGCGGCCGGCAAGCCTGCGCGTCTATCTGGCGCGGACGCCCGAAGGCTGGACCGTGATGCCGGGCGGTTTTGCCCGTGTCGGCTTTTCGCTCGACCCGACGGCCATCGCCATGCAGCGCGGCGGCCAGGCGGCGGATGTCTGGGTGGTCAGCGACAGGCCGGTGGAGCGCGAGACGCTGCTGCCGCAGGAGCACGACAGCTTTACCCGAACCTTGCCAGGCAGCCTGCCCAGCCGCGCGGCGGAAAACCTGACATGGCTTGGGCGCTATATCGAGCGGTCGGAAGACACGGTGCGCATCCTGCGCGCCTACCATGTGCGGCTGGCCGAGACATCCGATCCCGAGATGCCGCTGCTCGCCGATATCAGGGACCATCTCGCGCCGTTCGGCATCGATGTCGAGACGGCAATCCCATTGGGGCTCATCAGCACCCTGGACAGCGCCGTCTACAGTGCCGGACAGATCCGAGATCGTTTCTCGCCGGATGGCTGGCTGGCATTGAAGGATCTGTCGAAGACCATCCATCAATTTGCCGCCACGGTGGCGCCGGGCGATGACGCGACAAGGGCAATGACGGTGATCCTGCGCAAGCTGGCCGGGTTTTCCGGCCTGCTGCACGAGAACATGTACCGCTTTGCCGGCTGGCGTTTCCTCGAAATCGGCCGCAGGCTCGAACGCGGCATCCAGATCGCCCGCACGCTCGCCCGGCTGACCAGAGCCCAGGCGCCTGAAGGCGCACTCGACATGATGCTGGAGATCGGCGACAGCGTCATGACGCACCGTCGGCAATATCCGGTGCAGGCGGGGCGGCGCACCGTGGTCGACCTTCTGGCGCTCGATCCGCTCAACCCGCGCTCGATCCTTTTCCAGCTCGAACGGCTGAAGGCCGAAATCGCGCTGCTGCCCTCCGTCGGCGCTGAAGGCCATATGTCGCCGGCGGCCAAGGAAATTCTGCAGCTCAACACGTCGATCGCCATCAAGGAGCCCTCGGATATGACGGCCGAGGCCCTCGGCGATCTCGCCAATGAAATCGGCGGGCTCTACAACAGCCTCGCCAAAGCCTATTTCGGGTAGAGACAGCATGCTCTACGACATCAGGCTTCACCTGCGTTACGACTATGATGCGGCGGCCGGCGGCGGCCGCCATCAGGTGCGCGTGCTGCCGCCGACCATCCCTGGCGTGCAGCGCGTCGTCGCCGCGTCGCTGTCCTTTGTGCCGGCGCCCAGCGAACGCTCCGACTTTTCCGACTTTTTCGGCAACAGTGTCACCTCGATCGCCTTTCGTGACGCGCATGATGCGCTCGACATCAGGATGAGCGCGCGTGTTTCAGTGTCGCGGCCGGAGCCCGGGCTCGACGTATCGCCGGACATACGCCGGCTGAGGGAAGAACTCGGCGCCGTGCACTCGCTGGCGCCGGCGTCGCCGCATCACTTTCTGGCCGCCAGCGATCATGCCGGCATCGACCCGGCAATCACTGCCTATGCGAAAGACAGTGCCGGCAGTTCGACAGTCGGCACGGCCATGGCTCTGTGCAACCGCATTCACCGCGATTTCACCTATGACGGCGACGCGACCACCGTGCAGACGCGGGCCAGCGACGCCTTCGGCCTGAAGCGCGGCGTCTGCCAGGATTTTTCCCACATCATGATCGCCGGCCTGCGCGGCCTCGGCATTCCCGCGGGTTATGTCAGCGGGTTCCTCCGCACCATCCCGCCGCGCGGGAAGCCGCGGCTCGAAGGCGCCGACGCCATGCACGCCTGGGTCAAGGTGTGGTGCGGACGCGATGCCGGCTGGCAGGAATTCGATCCGACCAATGGCATGCGGGCAAGCAACGACCATATCACGGTCGGCTACGGCCGCGACTACTCCGATGTGGCGCCGATCGTCGGCGTGTTGAAAACCACGGGCGGGCAGGTTGGCGAGCAGGCAGTCGACGTCATACCGGTCGTGCTCGAAAAGGCGTGATGACGCACGTCTTCGTTGCACGGCGGCGGCGATAGGCTGGAACCAAGAGATCAAGAGGCGGTGGAACCCGCAGCCGGCAAGCGGCTTATCTACGGAAATTCCGTGGAGAGGACATGCTGGACAAATCCGGATCGTCGTCTGGCCAATCGGCTGTGAGGAAAGCTGCACCAAAGAACGGGGTGCGGCAGAATGGAGCGCCGGAGAACGGCGCGCAAGCCTCGGCCGTTCGGGCCTCGCTCAATTATGTCATCGACACTGAACCCGGTATTCGCCGGCTGCGTTCGGGCAAGGGGTTCTCGTACAAAGGACCCGACGGGCGGATTGTCGACGGGGAGGCGCTGGCACGCATCAAGGCGCTCGCCATCCCCCCGGCCTGGACGGATGTCTGGATCTCGCCGGATGCCGACGGTCACATCCAGGCGACCGGTCGGGACCAGCGCGGGCGCAAGCAATACCGCTATCATCCGCACTGGGCCGAGGAGCGCGACGGCGTCAAATATTCGAGCCTGGTCGCCTTCGCCGAAGGCCTGCCCGAACTGCGGCGGCAGATCGACGTCGATTTGCGCCGTCACGGCCTGCCGCTGGAACGCGTCGTGGCGGCTATAGTCTGGTTGCTCGACAACACGATGATCCGTGTCGGCAATGCCGCCTATGCACGCGACAACAAGAGTTTTGGGCTGACCACGCTGCGGGACCGCCATGTCGACATCAGGGGCTCGAGCCTGCGTTTTGCCTTCGTCGGCAAATCCGGCAAGGAATGGAGATTGAAGCTTGTCGATCGCCGGATTGCCAAGGTCGTGCGCGGAGCGCAGGACTTGCCGGGGCAGAAGTTGTTTCAGTATCTCGACGAGGGCGGAAACAGGCATCCGGTGCGCTCAGACGACGTCAACCGCTATATCAGGGAGAATGCCGGAGCGGAGTTCAGCTCCAAGCACTTCAGAACCTGGGGCGGCACCATTCATGCCGCGTCGCTGTTTGCCCAAACCGAACGTCCCGAAAGCCAGGCGCAGCAAAAGCGGGTGATGAACAATGTCATCGACAAGGTTGCCGAGCGGCTCGGCAACACACGCGCGGTTTGTCGCCAATGCTACATCCATCCGGAAGTGTTCCGCGCCTGGTCCGAAGGACGGCTGCTCGACGAAATGGCGGATGCCAACAAAGGCAAGCGCTCGATCGCCGGCCTCGACGACGAGGAGGCCCTGGTCTTGAGATGGCTGAAGGCGAGAGAAAGCTGACGTCGGACCGCGGCGTATTTTTTTGTCGACGCCATGTCGGCATCGGTCCTAGTGTTTCGTCCTTTGACAGAGAAAAGGACGAACCATGCTCTACGCGATCCTCTGCTATGCCTCTGAAGACGTCGTCTGCTCCTGGAGCAAGGAGCAGGACGATGCCGTCATGGAAAAACTTCTGGGTGTGCAGGAAAAATATGCCCAGGCGGGCCGCCTTGGCCCGGTGGCGCGGCTCTTGCCGACGACCGCGGCGACGACGCTGAGGAAGGTCAAGGGCGAATCGATCGTCATCGACGGCCCGTTTGCCGAAACCAAGGAACAGTTCCTCGGCTTCTACACGCTCGAATGCGCCGACCTCGATGAGGCTGTCGACTTCGCGCGTGAGCTTTCCGAGGTCAACCCGAGCGGCGGCTCCTATGAAATCCGGCCGGTCTCGCTCTTCAATCCCGCCAAGGTTTCCGCATGACCGAACTCGCCTGGATCAGCACGGCAATCAGCACCGCTCGCCCGCAGGTGATGGGGGCATTGCTGCGCTACTTCCGCGACCTCGACGCGGCGGAGGAAGCATTCCAGGACGCCTGCCTCAGGGCACTGAACAACTGGCCGAAAAACGGCCCGCCGCGCGATCCGGCAGCCTGGCTGATCTTCGTCGGCCGTAACAGCGGCATCGATGCGGTGCGCAAGCGCGCCAAGCAGGCGCCGCTGCCGGAGGAGGACCAGATCTCCGACCTGGAAGATGCCGAGAGCGACGTCGCCGAGCGGCTGGACGGGGCGCATTACCGTGACGATATTTTGCGGCTGCTGTTCATCTGCTGCCATCCAGACCTGCCGGCCACACAGCAGATCGCCGTGGCGTTGCGCATCGTCTCCGGCCTGACGGTCAAGCAGATCGCCCGCGCCTTCCTCGTCGGTGAAAGCGCGATGGAGCAGCGTATCACGCGCGCCAAGGCGCGTATCGCCGACGCCGGGGTGCCGTTCGAGACGCCGGGAGCGGTCGAGCGCTCCGAACGGCTCGCCGCCGTCGCTGCCATGGTCTACCTGATCTTCAACGAAGGCTATTCCAGCAATAGCGGCGAGGCATCGGCGCGTGCGCCGCTTTGCGAAGAGGCGATCCGGCTGGCCCGGCTGCTGCTCAGGCTGTTCCAGACCGAGCCGGAGATCATGGGACTTACGGCGCTGTTGCTGCTGCAGCATGCACGCTCGCCTGCCCGCTTCGACGAGAACGGCGAGATCGTGCTGCTCGAAGACCAGGACCGCAGCCTGTGGAGCCGCAAGATGATCGATGAAGGGCTGGCGCTGGTCGACAAGGCGTTGCGCCATCGCAAGCCCGGTCCCTACCAGGTGCAAGCGGCGATCGCCGCACTGCATGCGCGGGCGGAAAAACCCGAGGATACGGACTGGAACGAGATCGACCTGCTCTACGGTCTGCTCGAGCAGATGCAGCCGTCGCCGGTGGTGACGCTCAACCGCGCCGTCGCGGTCTCCAAGGTGCGTGGACCGGAAGCCGCACTCGCCATGATCGAGCCGCTGGAGGGAAGGCTTTCCGGCTATTTCCATTTCTTCGGCCTCAAGGGCGGACTGCTGATGCAGCTTGACCGCGGCGAGGAGGCGCGCGTCGCTTTCGACCGCGCCATCGCGCTTGCCAATACGGCCGCCGAGGCCGCGCATATCCGCATGCATATCGACCGGCTGATGAAAGAAGGCGCCAAGCAAACGGCGCATTGATCCGACGCCTTCGCCTGGTTCAACGGTCTGACCTTTGCTTAGACCATGCCGGGGTGGCGATTTTTCCTTGAAGCGAGTAATGCCACGCCATGACAGCGCCTGGTGTGCCGACCGGCAGGGGCGGGTATGGCGCAAGGCTTGGCCCGACGCCATATGAGCGACGGGATCTGAAAGGGATGAAAATGACGATTGCGAAGGAAACGGCCGGGCTTCTGGCGAAACTGGGCGTTGCCGAAGGCGCGCTCACGGGCGGCGACCTCATCGTCCGCAGCCCGGTGACCGGCGAGCAGATCGCCGCGCTGAAGACCATCTCGCCGGCCGATGCGACGACGACCATCGACAATGCCTACAAAGCTTTCCTGGCGTGGCGGCAGGTACCAGCTCCCAAGCGTGGAGAACTGGTGCGGCTGCTCGGCGAGGAATTGCGCACACACAAGACCGAGCTTGGCCGGTTGGTATCGATCGAAGTCGGCAAGATCCCATCCGAGGGTCTTGGCGAAGTGCAGGAGATGATCGATATCTGCGATTTCGCCGTCGGTCTTTCCCGGCAACTGTACGGCCTGACCATCGCCACCGAGCGTCCCGGCCATCGCATGATGGAAACCTGGCATCCGCTCGGCGTCGTCGGGGTCATCTCGGCCTTCAACTTTCCGGTGGCGGTATGGTCGTGGAACGCAGCACTTGCGCTGGTCTGCGGCGACGCGGTGGTGTGGAAGCCGTCCGAGAAGACACCGCTGACGGCGCTCGCCTGCGAAGCGATCTTCAAGCGTGCAGCAGAACGTTTCGGCGATGCGCCGAAGGGACTGGCGCCGGTTCTGATCGGCGACCGCGCCGTCGGCGAGATCCTGGTCGATCATCCCAAGGTGCCGCTGGTCTCGGCCACCGGCTCGACGCGCATGGGCAGGGACGTCGGACCACGGCTGGCGAAGCGCTTTGCCCGTGCCGTGCTGGAGCTCGGCGGCAACAATGCCGGCATCGTCTGCCCGACGGCCGATCTCGACATGGCGCTCCGCGCCATCGCCTTCGGCGCCATGGGCACGGCCGGTCAGCGGTGCACGACGCTCAGGCGCCTGTTCGTGCATGAGAGCGTCTACGACCAGCTCGTTCCTCGCCTGAAGAAGGCTTATGAAAGCGTCTCGGTCGGCAATCCGCTGGAGACAAGCGCTCTGGTCGGCCCGCTGATCGACAAGGCTGCCTACGAGAATATGCAGAAGGCGCTGGAGGAGGCGGCTTCGCATGGCGGTAAGATAACCGGCGGAATGCGGGTCGAGAACGGCCATCCCGAGGCCTACTATGTGCGTCCGGCGCTGGTCGAAATGCCGCGGCAGGTTTCGCCAGTAACGGACGAGACCTTCGCGCCCATCCTCTACGTGATGAAATATTCGGACTTCGACGCCGTGCTAGAAGAACACAATGCGGTGGGAGCGGGGCTGTCATCGTCGATCTTTACCCGCGACCTGCAGGAATCCGAGCGCTTTCTTGGCGTCGACGGATCGGACTGCGGCATCGCCAACGTCAATATAGGCACGTCAGGGGCCGAGATCGGCGGCGCCTTCGGTGGCGAGAAGGAAACCGGCGGCGGCCGCGAGAGCGGCTCCGATGCCTGGAAGGCCTATATGCGGCGCGCTACCAATACGGTGAATTATTCCAAGGCGCTGCCGCTTGCGCAGGGCGTGTCGTTCGATATCGATTGAAATGCCAGACCTTCGTCGCGGCGGCTCCAAGGCCCCCACGACGGCGTTCGGCTCGCGGTTCAGCTGGCGTCGGGAGTTACAACACAACTGTCGAAGGCTGCATCGATGATGGCGAGCTTGACCGCGTGGGCGGTCATGTATTCCTGATAGAACTCGCTCGACACCCACATGACCGAATGACCGCGCTGGCCCAGCCAGCCAATGCTGCCAAGTTCCTCGGCAGCGCGCAATTTGCGTGACAGGTGGGTCCGGGAAAGCTTGAGCCAGTTCGCGAAATCCCCGATTGAGACGACACCAGTCGGAATTCGGTCCAGGTCGGCATGATCGGGATCGATGCCGGACATCAGCCAATCCATGACAATGCCGCCATTGTCGAGCCAGGTGAACAAGGAAAAGGTCTGTCTCGGCTCCCGCACGGCATGCGACGAAAGCAGGCCGTCAGCCACCAGCGGCTGCAGTTTGGCGAGCACGTCCGGTTGTGCGACGAATGCTGCCAGTCGAGATCCACCGTCCAGGCTGTCCAGCGTTTTCAGATGAGCCATGACCCAGCCGGCAACCGTCTCCAGAGTGCCCGCGATCGGCTCAAAGGGACGGATGCGCCCGTATTTAATCGGCAGATGCCGGATGAAACCGTAATGCAGCATCTCCTTCAGGAAGGCATCGGCGGTGTTGCGGCTGGCCACCGAATGCCGGCGGATGCCGTCCATGAACCGTGCGGACGTAAGTCCCTTGCGATGGTCGTCCGGCTCTCGATCGAAATACAAGGCAAGGCCGATATGGGCCATCAGCCAGCGTTGCTGCGTGGCGAACACCGAAGCCAGCCGCGGGGTTGCTTCATAGGTCTGGAGCAGCGTCCGCGACTGAGCCTGGACGTGCCGACGCAATGCCGGATGGCTGGCAATGTCTTCAGAAACCAGCGCCATCCCCGCCGAGCCCAACCAAATTTGCAACTGGAAATACCGGTCACAATTTCAGCCTTCGCGGACCGTGTCCAGAGCCGGCTCACCAGGATACGAGCTGAATCTCGCCGGCTAGCAATTACGCGAGTTGGTCGCCGAGGATGCGATCTCGCGAGGCGCTGATCTTGCCGCGCGAGACTAACCTGCTTGAACCCATAATGGTGGCTTCGCCTGGCCAGCCCGCATTCCCCGACGGCGAGGCGGAACCAACACCGGTTTTGCTCGTTGAAGAACGCCGATTGGACTGAGACAGTGAGGAACTACAAAATGGAGAATGGGCTTTTCGCCACGCCGCCTGCAGCGTTCCGAAAAACAGAGTCGGTTTGGCTACGGGCGCTCAAGTGGCTGTTAAGCCGGGTGCGCAGCGCCTCCGACAGCTCCGGAACCATGTTGAAGCCAATCCTTGCTGGACCGGAGGATGATGGCGGGTCCACTCCGCCTCGACGCGTTTGAGCCGATCCCGACGCGTTTGAGGCCGACCGCGCTGCGATTTTGACTCCAAAAATAGCCGCTCACATATTTTTTCTTTTTATGGCCGCCGCCGCAACCGACGCCCATAGCCGCTTCGAAGGCCGGCCACGGCGGCGTGTCGGCCTGATGCAGCAGGCGGGAACCATCGGGCATGCTTGGCTATTAGATACAGGCGGCTGCTGGTCTGCCGAGCCAGGAGCCATTGCTTATGATCATCGATCCCCCACCGAAAAGCGCCATCCCGGCATCAGTTCCGTCGGTCGATCCAAAAGCCGCCCCGACGCCTCGCAATGCCGAAGCGGAGGTCTTTTATATCGAAGCGATCCGCGAGCTTGTCGCGACCGGCATCCCCTTTCTCGTCGCCGGCACCTATGCCGTAAGCGCCTATACCGGGATCACCCGCCCGACCAAGGATCTGGACATTTTCTGCAGGGCCGGCGACTGCGCGCGCATCCTCGCCCATTTCAAGCAGATCGGCTACGCCGTCGTGGTCGAGGACGACCGGTGGCTGGGCAAAGTGTTCAAGGGCACGCATTTTTTCGACGTCATCTTCACCTCGATGAACGGCACAATGCCAGTCGACGACCAGTGGCTGGAGCATGCTCGCCAGGCCGAATTGCTGGGCAGCCAGGTGCGGATCATCGGCCCAACCGAGCTTATCTGGTCCAAATGCTTCATCCAGGACCGCGGCCGCCACGATGGGGCCGACGTCGCGCATACCATCCTCAAGGCGCACGACCAGATCGACTGGCAAAGGCTGCTTTCCTACATGGAAGTCCATTGGGAAGTTCTGCTGATGCATCTCTTGAACTTCCGATGGATCTATCCGACGGAGCGCGACCGGGTGCCCGCGTGGCTGCTCGACGAACTGCTTGACCGGCTGGCCAAGCAGCGCGAATTGCCGCCTTCCCGGATGCGGATCTGCCGCGGGCGCATGCTTTCACGAACCGACTATGAGATCGACGTCAAGCAATGGGGCTTTGCCGACGTTGGCGGTGAAGGAGAATATAGCGATGGCTGACGGGCTCGAATCTGCTTCGGCAAAGGCGGAAAATGGCGGCACTCTCAAGGTCGCCGCCATCGGCGATCTGCATGTCGGCAAGGAGGACCAGGCCTCGTACCGCGACCTTTTCGGCGAGATGTCGCGTGAAGCCCAGGTTCTCGTGCTGACGGGCGACCTTACCAATCTCGGCAAGCCTAGGGAGGCCGAAATCCTTGCCGAGGAACTGCGTGCCTGCACGATCCCGGTCGTCGCCGTGCTTGGCAACCACGACTATGAGTCAGGCGCCGTCGAGCAGGTCACCGATATTCTGCGCCAGGCGGGCGTTCACCTCCTCGACGGCGAGGCGACGGAGATTCACGAGGTCGGGTTCGTGGGGGTCAAGGGTTTCGTTGGCGGTTTTGGGTCGCGCATGCTCGGCTCCTTCGGCGAACCGGCCATCAAGTCGATGGTGGCGGAAAGCGTGAACGAAGCGATGCGGCTTGAAAACGCGATGCGGCAGGTCCGCGCCAAACGCACGCTTGTCGTTCTGCACTACGCGCCGGTCGTCGAGACGGTCGAAGGCGAGCCGCTGGAGATCTTCCCGTTTCTCGGTTCGTCACGTCTGGCCGAGACGATAGACCGGTTCCAGGTCAGCGCGGTTGTGCATGGTCATGCGCATCGCGGCGCTTACGAGGGCCGCACGCCGGGCGGGGCGTCGGTCTATAACGTTGCCATGCATGTCGCCAAGCCGACCGGCCGCCCCTACGCCATGCTCGAAATCTGACAGGCGGCGCCACGGGCGCAGGCAATCGCAGTACACACTGCAGAACGATCACGGCAATTGCCGGCTAAAAGCCGTCCGCTTCGGTGGAATGTCGTTTTCATCCGGGTTGGGAACGGGGTCCTCGTCGGGGAGCCTGTCGGGGTCCGGCTCACGCACGGGCTTGGGATCGGGAATGGGAGGCGGTGGCACCGGCGTCGGTGTCGGCTCGGGTGTGGGAATAGTGGCCATCGTAATCATCTCCTCTTGGCGCAGAACAACGCAACAGGTCGGCTGGTTCCCGGCTTGCCCGTTTTTGAAAACCACACCGTCGCACTTGCCGGTCAGCCCATTTCGGGATTCGGCTGGCTGCCACCCGACTTGCTTGACCGCAGCAGCAGCGCCAGCGGAACCAGCAGGGCGGTTGCCACCGCGCAGTAGCGGAAGACATCGATATAGGCGAGCAGCGTGGCCTGGCGGGCGATCAACTGACCAAGCCAGCCGATCGCCTGCTGCTTCGCCTCGACCATCGGTGAACCCTGGGCGACGAAATGCTCAGTCGCCTGCCGAAGCGCCTGCTGATAGGCGGGCGACGATTGCACGGTGTGGCCGACCAGATTCGATTGATGGATCTGGGAGCTTTGCGAAATGACGGTGTTGGACAGCGAGACGCCGATGCTGCCGCCGATATTGCGTGCAACGTTGATCAGCGCCGATGCCTGGTTGGTCTTCTGCGGGGGCAGGCCGACATAGGCCGCGGTTGAAATGGGAATGAACAGGAACGGCAGCCCGACCATCAGGAAGACACGGGCAAAGGCAAAGAAGCGGAAGCTGGCGTCCGGAGTAAGCGAGGTCATATGCCAAAGGGCCACTGCGACCACCGACATGCCCATCATGATCAGATATTTGGGCTGCACGATGCTGCCTACAAATCCGGACACCGGCATCAAGATCAGCATGGCGATGCCGCCCGGCATCATCGAAAGGCCCGAGAGCGTCGCGGTGTAGGCAAATGTCGTCTGCTGCAGCTGCGGCACGATCTGGGTGGTGCTGAACAGGATAGCACCGACTGCCATCATGACCAGGAACGCCGTGCCGAACTGGCGCGTGAACAATAGGTGCATGTCGACGACCGGATCGCTGCGACTGATTTCCCATGGGATAAGCAGCAGGAACGCGATCGCGGAAATCACTGCGAAAGTGGTGATGAAATTCGAGGCGAACCAATCGTAACGCTGGCCCCGGTCGAGAAAGATCTCCAGGCACCCCAAGGCTATCGCCACCAGGACGAAACCGACCCCATCGATCTTCAGGCCGCCTTTCAGCCGTTCCTTGCGTTCGCGTTCGAGTACGTCCGGTTCGACCAAGAGCCACTGCACCAGCGCCAGCGACAGGATGCCGAACGGCACGTTGATGAAGAAGATCCAGTGCCAGGAGAAATGGTCCGTCAGCCAGCCGCCGATCGTCGGCCCGACCGTCGGTGCGACGATGACCGCAATGCCGTAAAGCGCGAAGGCCTGCGAGCGCTTTTCTGGCGGGAACGTATCGGCAAGGATCGATTGCTCGCTTGGCGCCATGCCGCCGCCGCCGAGTCCCTGAAGGACCCTGAACAGGATGAGCAGTTCCAGGTTGGGCGCCAGTCCGCACAGCAGCGACGCGACGGTGAAGGTCGCAACGCAGAGCATGTAGTAGCGCTTGCGGCCGATGACGTTTGCCAGCCAGCCGCTGACCGGGATGATCACCGAGTT
This sequence comes from Mesorhizobium sp. M0340, assembly GCF_040321535.1. Classification (NCBI taxonomy): domain Bacteria; kingdom Pseudomonadati; phylum Pseudomonadota; class Alphaproteobacteria; order Hyphomicrobiales; family Phyllobacteriaceae; genus Mesorhizobium; species Mesorhizobium sp. M0340. The sequence goes on from NZ_JAMYRR010000002.1 coordinate 304,981, forward strand.
GGCAACGAGATAGGTGGTAATCACCCATGTGCTTTCGTCCATTCCGGCCGCCAGGCTGCCGGCGATATTGCGCAGGGCGACATTGGCGATCGAGGTGTCCAGCACCAGCATGAAAGTGGCGATGGAGACGACGACGGCGATAAGCCAGGGATTGTGCGTCCCGGCGGCGGATCGGCTTTCGCCCTGATTTCTGGCGGTTTCGCCGTTCATCGCACCTTGACCGTCGGCACCACCGACAGGCCGGGACCGAGAAGCACATCCGGCGGCTTGTCGAAGACGATCTTGACCGGCACGCGCTGCACCACCTTGACGTAATTGCCGGTGGCATTTTCAGCCGGCAGGAGGCTGAAGGCGGTGCCGCTGCCGGCCTGGATGCTGTCGACGCGGCCATGGAAGGACTTGTCCGGGTAGGCGTCGATGTCGATCTCGACCGGCTGTCCCTGCCGCATCAGATCGAGCTGCGTCTCCTTGAAGTTGGCCTTCACCCAGACCTCGTCGGGAACGAACATCATCAATACCTGGCCGGGTTGGGCGTAGGTGCCGTTCGCGGCGGAAATGCTCGTTGCGCGCCCGGCTGCGGGTGCTGTGATAGTCGTGCGCGACAGCGTCGTGCGAGCTTGCTCCTGGCTGGCCTTGGCCTGCTCGAGCTGCGCCTCGGCGCTCCTGGCCTGTGCCTGCAAGACCGAAACCTGGCTTTTTGCCGAGGCGACATTGGCCTCGGCGCTGTCCAGCGCGGCCTGGCCCTGACGCAACGTCGATGCCGCCTGCTGCGCCTGCTGCTGCGTTGCCGTGCCCCTGGCCAGGAGTTCGCGGTTGCGTTGATCCTCGGCCTTGGCGAAATCCAGCGCCGCCTTGGCCTGGGCAACCTGCCTCTGGGCAGCGTTCACCTTTGCGTTTTGAGCCTCGACCTGGGCGGTGACATTGACGATTGCGGCCTCGGCCGCAGCGACGCCGGCATTGGCCTGCTTCAGGTTTGCCTGATAGTCGCTGTCATCGATACGCAGGAGGACATCGCCGGCCTGCACATGCTGATTGTCGGTAACCGCCAGCTCGGTAACGCGACCGGCTATTTGCGCGCCGATCGTCACCGTGCGCGCGTCTATGAAGGCGTCGTCGGTCGATTCGTACTGGCGAGCGTTCAGCCACCAGATCGCGATGCCTGCCGCGCCCAGCAACAGCGCAAGTGCTATCGCTGCGGCCGCATAGGGATGGCACCTGGGAAAGCCGAGCAGACCGGCCTTTCGCTGCGAGGCATTCCCGTCGGGCTTTTCCTGCCGGGGCTGTGCCGATCCTCGCACCCGGGCCGGTTGCTCCCGAGTTTCATTTACAGGCTCGACGTCTCGTTCGACGCTTTGAGGCTTCGTGTCCAACGGAATTGCTTTCAAGACTGATATTGCAGCCGCCGAAGCGAACGCAAAGCCAAACGGCAAGCTTCCGCAAAAGTTCCTGTCCGGAATGCGGTAGTCGGGTTAACGGGTCGACATCGAACCCACCGAGCGGTGCCGGCGCGTTCGAACTAGAGCGCCGTTTCACCGGGTAGGTGATTCATATGCTTCATGTTGCGGCGGTCCGGCCTTGTCAGCGCTCCACGGCGCGATAATTGCTCATAAAGGCGTGGGCAAATTCACCTGTCGACAGGAGCCGACCATGAAACATCAAACACTCGACCAACTGCAAGCCGTCGCGGAAGTTGAGTCCTTCGCGGCGTATCCGGCGATGACTCGAAACCAGCGGATTGAACGTTGGGCGGAACTTCTCGAACAAAATCCGACGCGATGCCTTGGGGCGCTTCCAGGCACCGAATATATGAACAGGGAAGCGCGCGACAGATCGCGTGGTGCTGGAACGCCGCTCACCGTCGCCTTCGAGGATCCGGTTCTGCGTGCCATGGGGCTGAAGGACGATACCTACGGTGAGGCAAAGCGCTTCTTCGAACTGAGCGATCGGCAGTTGCACCAAATCGTTTGCCATTGCCATGTCGGTGCTACGATGCAAGCGCGATGGGCCGCTGCCAGGGTGCGCGGGATAGTCCGCGGCAACAGATTTGTTGCCTGGTTGAAGGGATTGATCGCGCATTGACGCGGTACGAGGGACGGCGGAACACGCGTTCTTTCCGCGCCGTGGAGAGCGCTTCCGAACTTGGAAGGGCACGTGCCACGTCGGGCCGCGCAGATTGTGAAAGTCCTCGACGCTTGGCTGCGCCTAGTCGCGGCCATGCGTCCGTTTTGATGCGAGAATTTGAGTTGGCCCGCCGCAAGTGAGAGCCGTCGTCCGACCGGCGTTCGAGCGCAGTCGAGGCAGGTGCGATCTGGCTAGGATGGACCCGCGACCCTTCGACGTGACTAACGATCGATTTCTCCGAACACGATGTCGAGCGAGCCGATGATCGCGGCAACATCGGCGATCATATGGCCTCGGGACAGGAAATCCATCGCCTGCAGGTGAGCGAACGAAGGTGCGCGGATCTTGCATCGGTAGGGAACATTGCCTCCGTCCGACACGAGGTAGACGCCGAACTCGCCCTTCGGCGCCTCGACGGCGGCATAGACTTCACCGCTCGGCACGCGAATGCCTTCGGTGTAGAGTTTGAAATGGTGGATCGTCGCTTCCATCGAGCGCTTCATCGTGGCACGCGGCGGCGGCGTGATCTTGTGGTTCGGGATCGCGACCGGTCCCTGGCCTTCGGGTGAGCGCAACTTTTCCAGGCATTGCCGCATGATCCGCACCGACTGGCGCATTTCCTCCATGCGTACGAGATAGCGGTCGTAGCAGTCGCCATGCTTGCCGACCGGAATATCGAAATCCATCTCCGAATAGCATTCGTATGGCTGCGCCTTGCGCAAATCCCAGGATGCCCCCGATCCGCGCACCATCACGCCGGAAAAGCCCCAGGCCCAGGCATCATCGAGGCCGATCACGCCGACATCGACATTGCGCTGTTTGAAGATGCGGTTCTCGGTCAACAGCTCGTCGAGATTGTCGCAGACCTTGAGGAACGGATCGCAGAACTTCCAGATGTCGTCGAGGAGTTCCGGCGGCAGATCCTGATGCACGCCGCCGACCCTGAAATAATTCGCGTGCATGCGGGCGCCGGACGCGCGCTCATAAAAGACCATCAGCTTCTCGCGCTCGGCGAAACCCCAGAGCGGCGGCGTCAGCGCGCCGATGTCCATGGCTTGCGTGGTGACGTTGAGGAGGTGCGACAGCAGCCGGCCTATTTCGCAGAAAAGCACGCGAATGAGCTGTCCGCGTTTCGGAACCGATATTTCGAGGAGCTTCTCGGCGGCGAGACAGAATGCATGCTCCTGGTTCATCGGCGCGACGTAGTCGAGCCGGTCGAAATAGGGCAAGGCCTGCAGGTAGTTCTTGTATTCGATGAGCTTTTCGGTGCCGCGATGCAGCAGGCCGATATGGGGATCGGCGCGTTCCACGATCTCGCCGTCGAGTTCGAGCACCAGCCGCAGGACGCCGTGAGCGGAGGGATGTTGTGGCCCGAAATTGATGGTGAAGTTGCGAACTGCAGCCTCGACCATGATAGTCCTCCGCGATCAGGCGGGCTTTGGTTCCGTGCCGGAGCCGGCTTGTCCGCTTTCAGCCGCTCACGTCGTCGTCTGGATGATCAGCGTCAGCGTGCCGTCGCCGTCGATATTGGCCGCCACGACCTGCGTGGAATTGAGCCCGTTCGCCGCCAGTGCCGATGCCGCCTGCGGCGATGCGTCGATCGAACTTTGCAGGATGCGCAAATCCTCGGCGCTGGTCTGGGTGACGACGGCCTCCGCCTGTGCCTTGATGTCAGGAGGCAGATCCTCCATCGCCACGATTGTCACTGCGGTGAAATTCTGGGCGGAGAAGGCATCGTCCGGTGTAGCCTGGTCGGGAGTGGTCCCTTGGGGCGTGGCTTGCTCCGGCAAGGTTTGCGGCGCCGTCGGCGGCACAGGGGCAAGCTCTGGTCCCACGGATTGCGCATAGACCGGCGAGGCAAGGGCCAGTGCCGAAAGTGTGGCAATTGTCGTCGATAGGCGCATGGCCGTTTCCTTCCGTTTGCTCAGCGGACGATCAATTCGGTGACGACAAAACCATCGTGTCGAAATATGGTTCCGTGACTGAGGTGCTGTCTTGTACTGAGTGCTGTCTGGCCGAAAGCCGTGATTGTCGCGGAGAGCAGGGCGCGAAATCCGGCGTTGCCTGTCTCAGGCAGCGGCGTGGCTGCGATCGGGCTGCGGCCAGCGCTGCAAGGCTTCACGGCCCTGGGCGGTCAGTTCGTAGATCCCGCGATCGGTGCGCGCGAACCAGCGATACACGTTGTGCAGCAGAATCTTAGGTGCGTTCGGCAGGTTGGGCTTCAAGTCACGCGGCCGTTTTGGGCCGTCGGCGAGTGCTGCGGCGCATGCCAATGCCTGCTGGCGATAAGCGGTCATGATCGGCGCACGTGAGCCGCCGCCGGCGACAGGATCGCCCTGCCGACGCCGATGTTCGTCGATTAGTTTCGAGCGGCGCCGGGGATCCCGACGCGGGGCCAATGCCGTCGGGCTGAGCAGCACCTGAACCTCGCCGTTCGGTCGCACGCCAAGCAGGCCAAAGCCGAGCCGACGGCAGAGATTGCGGTATCTCACGTCACTCTCGCGGCCCTTGCCGCGGGCCGACATGCATGCCGCGAGCCAGACCTCGTCGCTCGCCGCCATACGGTCGACGCCCTGGAGGATGAGCTCGAGATTGAACTTCAGCTTCAGCTCGCAGATGACGACGATCGGTGGAGAGTCGGCACTCAGCGCCAGCAGATCGCAGCCGCCGATCTCGCCCTTGACCATAAATCCCAGGCCTTCGAGGAAGGCCTTGACCGGGCTGTAGAGTGAAGTTTCGAGCATGGGCCTTTGTTGGCTGCGAATCATCCCGCCGATCGGCGGTTCAGCGCGATGATCGCTCTTTGCCGTTGAACAGGAGGTAAACGACGGCCAAACAAATGGTCAGAGCAGTGCCGCGGCCGCTTGCGAATTTGGTATGCTGGTATAATGTGTACCTGAGGTAGCATGCTCCGCGTGGCTGCGCTGGACATCCGGGCGCCCGAGACATCGTCCAGGCATCGTCATTTGAGCGGCGGCTTCCCCGCGTTTTTAATCCGCCAGCCGGCGGCAATGTGCATACAGGTCAATGGGATGACGATCGCTAGGGCCGTCGTTGGAATTCAGGAGTAACGGACATATGACAACGATTGCGCTGTTTGGTGCAGGCGGCAAAATGGGTTACCGTCTGGCAACCAATTTTCGCGGATCTTCGTATACGATACGCCATGTCGAGGTCAGCGACGCCGGCCGCGAGCGGCTGAAGTCGGGCCTCGGCATCGATGCCGTCAGCGCCGATGAGGCGCTTGATGGCGCCGATGTGGTGATCCTGGCTGTGCCGGACACGCACATCGGCAAGGTTGCGGCGAGTATCGAGAGCAAGCTTGCGTCAGGCACGATGGTCGTCGTGCTCGACGCCGCGGCACCTTTCGCCGGGCATTTGCCGAACCGGCCGGATCTGACCTATTTCGTCACCCACCCCTGCCATCCGCCGATCTTCAACGACGAGACCGACATGGCGGCCAAGAAGGACTATTTCGGCGGCGTCAAGGCCAAGCAGCATATGGTCAGCGCCTTGATGCAGGGACCGGAGGAGGATTTCGCCAAGGGTGAGGCGATCGCAAAGATCATCTGGGCGCCGGTCATGCGCTCCCATCGCGTCACTGTCGATCAGATGGCCCTGCTCGAGCCCGGCCTTTCGGAAACGGTATGCGCTTCGCTGCTCGTCGTCATGAAAGAGGCGGTCGACGAGGTGGTGGCGCGCGGGGTCGACAAGCAGGCGGCGCTCGACTTCCTGCTTGGTCATATGAACGTGCTTGGCGCCGTCATCTTCGGCGAGACCAAAGGCGTGTTCTCCGACGCATGCAACAAGGCGATAGAGTTCGGCAAGCCGGTTCTGATGCGCGACGACTGGAAACGGGTGTTCGAGCCGGAGGAGATTGCCGCGAGCATTCAGCGCATCACTTGAGGGCAGCGACGCGTCTTTCGGAACATGTCACCTGAAATTGTCATTGACTCATTATACCAGTTGCCTTAGCTGTTCGATGGATTGGATCGTCAAGCTTCGCAGCAGGCTCAGGGTTGGATGAGTGGAGGGTAGTGGGAAGCGATCCGTCGAAGTGAAGCCGGCAAAGGCTTGTGAATCTGATGCGACCCGCCACCTACGGCCGGCTAGCGAAATCGAATGCATATAGCCTTGGGACAAGGCGCGGATTTTCAACGGGAGGAATACATGAAACTGACACGCAGAATGACGCTTGCGGCTTTCGCCGGCATGCTGGCGCTTGGCACCGCCGCACCCGCCTATGCGGCGGATTTGATCGCCATCATCACGCCCTCGCATGACAATCCGTTCTTCAAGGCGGAAGCTGTCGGCGCGGAGGCCAAGGCCAAGGAACTCGGCTACGAGGCGTTGGTGCTCGTCCATGACGACGACGCCAACAAGCAGTCCGAATTGATCGATACGGCGATCGGCCGCGGCGCCAAGGCGATCATCCTCGACAATGCCGGCGCCGACGCCACAGTCGCTGCGGTGCAGAAGGCCAAGGACGCAGGCGTTCCTTCCTTCCTGATCGATCGCGAGATCAATGCCACCGGCGTTGCCGTCGCGCAGATCGTCTCCAACAATTATCAGGGCGCCCAGCTCGGCGCGCAGGAATTCGTCAAGCTGATGGGCGAGAAGGGTAATTTCGTCGAGCTCGTCGGCAAGGAATCCGACACCAATGCCGGCATCCGCTCCAAGGGTTACCACGACGTCATCGACGACTATCCGGACCTGAAGATGGTGGCGCAGCAGTCGGCCAACTGGAGCCAGACCGAGGCCTACTCCAAGATGGAATCGATCCTCCAGGCCAATCCGGACATCAAGGGCGTGATCTCCGGCAACGACACGATGGCGATGGGCGCCTACGCGGCACTTGCCGCTGCCGGCCGCAAGGACGTGATCGTCGTCGGCTTCGACGGGTCGAACGACGTGCGCGACTCGATAACCTCCGGCGGCATCAAGGCGACGGTCCTGCAGCCGGCCTTCGCGCAGGCACAGATGGCGGTCGAGCAGGCCAACGACTTCATCAAGAACAAGAAGTCTCCGGCCGAGGAAAAGCAATTGATGGATTGCGTCCTGGTCAATGGCGACAATGCCGCCAAGCTGGAGACGTTCGCGCTCACCAACTGAGCCGGCGTAACATCAAGCGCAAGGGACGAGCTCCGGTTCGTCCCTTGCTTCCACTTCGCCCTTGCTTCCATTTCTCTGGGTGCTCCTGACCGCCATGCCGAACGAGCCGACATGTTCAACACGCTGACCCGGCCGATCCTTGTCGTATCGCTCCTTGCAGCTATAGTCAGCCTGACCGCCTGCAAGATCCTGCCGACGCCGTCAGCGGAAAATGGCGGCACTGGCTCGGCCTTCAATCCCGACAAGAAGGTCGAGGACATCTGGGCGGCGAAAGCGATACCCTATCTGCAGCAGAAGGCCGGCCCGTTTCCCGAGGTTCATGCTTTGGCGAAGACCGATCCCGCCGCTGCCGGCGCCAAATACGGCAATCCGAAAAAGCAGGCGAATTCGCCATGGACCTTCGCCGTCCGGCTCGGGGGCAAGGTCGTTGCAGCCAATACACAGTCACGCGCGGCGACAATGGACGTCGATGCCGACGGCGACGGCAAGGCGGATGCGCGGGTGCAGATCGGACCCGCCATGCGCGGTACAGCGCTGCGCGACAGCCTTGACTTCATTCAATTCAACGATTTCACCAACCAGATCGACTTCGCCCAGTTCGGCAAGGCCTTCAACGCCTACGCCGACAAGACCGTGCTTTCCAAGCTGCCGCGCGAGGCACTCGAGGGCCGAAGCGTCAAGATCCTCGGTGCCTATACGCCAGGCAGCGGCCGGGACCTGCCGCTGGTGACGCCGGCGGAGGCAGAGCTCGGGCCGAAGCCATGACCGGCGATCAAGACGTCATCCTGAAGCTGGAGGATGTCTCGAAAGTGTATTCGGGCACCGTCGCGGTCAAACGTGCGAATTTTGAGGTGCGCAAGGGTGCGGTCAACGTGCTGGTCGGCGAAAACGGGGCCGGCAAATCGACGCTGATGAAGATCATCGCCGGCGTCGAGCAGCCGACGCTCGGGCGCATTCTGCTGGACGGCGAGGAGGTCTCCTTCTCGTCATCCGGGGACGCGGTAAATCGCGGCATCGGCATGGTGTTCCAGGAGCTCAACCTGTTCGGCAATCTGACCGTCGCCGAAAATATTTTTGCCACCCGCGAGATCACCAACCGCTTCCGCAAGATCGACCGCAAAGAGCAGGAGCGCCGCGCGGCGGAATTTCTTGAACGCCTGGAGGCTGGCATCCGGCCGGACATGCTGGTCGAGGATCTGCGCATCGGCCAGCAGCAGCTGGTCGAGATCGCCAAGGCGGTTTCGCTCGATGCGCGCATCCTGATCATGGACGAGCCGACCTCGGCGCTCAGCGCGGCGGAAGTCGAGATCCTGTTCAAGGTGATTGCCGACCTCAAGGCGGGCGGCGTGGCAATCGTCTACATCTCGCATCGGCTCGAGGAATTGATCCGCATCGGCGACACCATCACGGTGCTGCGCGACGGGCGCATCACCGGCCAGGCGGAGATGAAAGACGTCGACACCCAGTGGATCGTGCGGCAGATGATCGGCTCGGACGCCAAGGACTTCGCCAAGGCCGACGGCCATGTGCCGGGCGAGGAGATATTCCGCGCCGAGGATATTTGCCTACCGCGCGTCACCGGCGGGCTTGCGGTCGACCACGTCTCGCTGTCGCTGCGCGCTGGCGAGATCCTTGGCATCTACGGCCTGATGGGCGCCGGACGCAGCGAGCTGTTCGATTGCATCATGGGCCGCCACGGCCATTCGACCGGCGCGATATTCATTGCCGGCAAAAAGGTGCACGAGCGCGACACGACGCGGCGCATCCGGCGCGGGCTGGCGCTGATCCCCGAAGACCGCCAACGCGAAGGGCTGGTGTCGATCCTCTCCGTCGCCAGCAATCTGACTCTGGCCAGCCTGTCGCGGTTCGTGCGCCTGTTCCACATTCGTGGTGCCGCCGAACGACAGGCGGTGACCCAGACGGTGCGCGAACTGGCCATCAAGGTCGCCGATCCGACGCAGGAAGTCTCGTCGCTGTCGGGCGGCAACCAGCAGAAGGTGGTGATCGGCAAGGCGCTGCTCACCGGACCGAAGGTGCTGCTGATGGACGAGCCGAGCCGCGGCATCGACGTCGGCGCCAAGGCCGACGTTTTCCGCACCATGCGCAAGCTGTCGCGCGACGGCCTAGGGATCCTGTTTGCCACCTCCGATCTCGACGAAGTGATGGCGTTGTCCGACCGTATCGCAGTGATGAGCAATGGAAAATTGACCGGTATCTTCGATCGCGCGGAGGCGACTGAGGCCGCGCTCGTCGCTGCCTCGGCCCTCGGCCACGGCCCGGTCCCGCACGGAGAGCAAGGCGCATGACTGACATTCCAGCCAAGGCGGTGGTCAACTCCATTTCGAGCGGCTCGGTCCTGCTGACGCTGATGAAGGCGAGGACGTTCATCGCGCTGATCGCCGTGCTGTTATTCTTCTCGATAGCTGCGCCCAATTTCCTATCGGCCGCCAATCTTATCCTGATGTCGAAGCACGTGGCGTTGAACGCATTCCTCGCAATGGGCATGACCTTCGTCATCATCACCGGCGGCATCGACCTGTCGGTCGGCTCGATCGTCGGCCTGTGCGGCATGGTGGCCGGCTATCTCGTGCTCAACGGCGTCGACCTGCAGGTCGGCTACACCATCTATTTCAACGTCTTCGAGATCGCGCTGATCACGCTTGCCGTCGGCATATTGATCGGCGCCGTCAACGGCTTGCTGATCACCAGGCTTAACGTTGCGCCATTCATAGCCACGCTCGGCGTGCTCTATGTCGCACGCGGCCTGGCACTGCTGTCGTCCGACGGGCGCACCTTCCCCAATCTCATCGGCAAGCCGGAGCTCGGCACCACCGGGTTCGGCTTCCTCGGCGCCGGCCGGCTGCTCGGCTTGCCGGTTTCGATATGGATCTTGGTCGTCGTAGCACTGGGGGCGGCCTATCTCGCCAGATACACCCCGCTCGGCCGCCATGTCTTCGCTGTTGGCGGCAATGAGCGGGCGGCGCGGATTTCGGGCGTCCGCGTCAACATGGTGAAGATGTTCGTCTACATGTTTTCCGGGTTCTGCGCGGCGATCGTCGGGCTGATCATCTCGTCCGAACTGATGGCCTCGCATCCGGCGACCGGAGAGAGCTTCGAACTCAACGCCATTGCTGCGGCAGTGCTCGGCGGCACCTCGATGTCGGGCGGACGCGGCACCATCGGCGGCACCATTGTCGGCGCCTTCGTAATCGGCATCCTTTCGGACGGGCTGGTGATGATGGGGGTGAGCTCGTTCTGGCAAATGGTAATCAAGGGCCTCGTCATCATCGTAGCCGTTGTCGTCGACCAGGCACAGCGCCGGCTGCAGAGCCGTGTCACGCTGATGCAGATGGCAAAGGCCGGCTGACATGGCGGAGCTGCGTGGCGCGCTGATCGGCTGCGGCTTCTTTGCCGTCAACCAGATGCATGCCTGGCGCGACATAGAGGGTGCTTCGATTGCCGCCATCTGCGACCGCGATCCGGACCGGTTGAGGGTCGTCGGCGACCAGTTCGGCATCACGCGGCGCTATACCGACGCGGCTGCGCTGTTTGCCGGCGAAAGGTTGGATTTCGTCGACATCGCTACCACCGTACCAAGCCACAGAACGCTGGTGGAGATGGCGGCGCAGTATGGCGTTCCGGTAATCTGCCAAAAGCCGTTCGCGCCGTCGCTTGCCGACGCCAAGGCCATGGTGAAAGCCTGCGCCGACGCCGGCGTGCCGTTAATGGTGCATGAGAATTTTCGCTGGCAGTCGCCGATCCAGGCGGTGCGTGCGGTGCTCGACAGCGGCGAAATCGGCACCCCCTTCTTCGGACGGATCTCGTTCCGATCGGCTTATGACGTGTTTTCCGGCCAGCCCTATCTGGCGACCGGAAGGCGCTTCATTATCGAGGATCTCGGCATCCATATCCTCGACATCGCCCGCTTTCTGCTGGGCGACGTCTCGACGGTCACCGCGCGAACGGCGCGCGTCAATCCGGGCATAACCGGCGAGGACGTTGCGACGATGCTGATGGACCACACGGGCGGCGCCACCTCCGTGGTCGACTGTAGCTACGCCAGCAAGCTCGCGACAGAGCCGTTCCCCGAGACGCTGATCGAGATCGATGGCAAGGACGGCACGATCCGGCTGGCGCAGGGCTACCGCCTCACCGTCACCGGCAGGAGCGGAACGGTCGTTAGCGACGTCTCGCCGCCGCTGCTGGCCTGGGCATCGCGGCCGTGGCACAACATCCAGGAAAGCGTCGTCGCCATTCAAAAACATTGGGTCGATTGCCTGACCAACGGAACCGAGCCCGCGACCTCGGGCGCGGACAACCTCAAGACATTAGCGCTGGTCGAGGCAGCGTACGCCGGCGCCGCAAGCCGGGAGCCGGTGCAACTCGACGCCTTGCTGAAATGACAGCCGACGCCTTCCTCCTCTACGGCACACGTGCCGTTGAAGCCGAACCGGTCAGGCTGCAAGCCGGCGCGCTGACGGCAGACTTCGTCAACGGCAATCTGCGCACCATTCGGCATGGCGGCACCGAAGTTCTGCGCGCTATCGCCTACATCGTCAGGGATCGCGACTGGGGCACCTACGAGCCGAGACTGGCCGATCTTGCCATCGAACAAAATGCCGAGGCTTTTTCCGTCAGCTATACGGCAAGTTGCCAAGCACCAGACGGCAGCCGGCTCGGCTTTCGTGCGACCATCAAGGGCTCCGCCGATGGCCAGCTGGTCTTCGACGTGAGCGCTCTTCCCGACAGCGATTTCGAAACCAATCGCTGTGGCTTCTGCATCCTGCATCCGATTGCCGGCTTGGCCGGCAGCCCGGTCACGGTCGAGCATACCGATGGTAGCGTGGTCGCGACCAGGCTTCCAGAGCTGATCGATCCCTGGCAGCCTTTCAAGGATCTGCGGGCGATCACCCATGAGGTCCGGCCGGGCGTCACCGCTGAATGCCGGATGGAAGGCGACATTTTCGAGATGGAGGACCAGCGCAACTGGTCGGATGCCTCCTACAAGACCTATGTCCGGCCGCTCGCGCTACCATGGCCATACGTGCTGCCTGCCGGCGAGACCTTCCGCCAGACCATCAGCTTGCGGATGGAGGGTGGCGGGAAAGTGCCGGCTGCCGCGGCACGCGCCGAACCGATTCGTGTCACGCTCGGCCAAGCCGGACCGGTGCTGCCGGATATCGGCGTGATCATCTACCCGGATGAGGTCGAGGCGGCGTTGGGCAAGCTGCCGATGCTGTCCGAGCTTGGCCCGCAGCAATTGATGTTCCACTATGACCCGACGCGCGGCCACGAGCTCGATGCCTTGCGATCCTACGCCCGGCTCGCCGCCGCCTATCCGGTCCGGACAACGCTCGAATGTGTCATTGCCGGCGACGGCGATCTCGACGCCGAGCTTTCAGGCGTCGCCGACAGGGTGCGGCAGGCCGGGCTCAAGCTTTCGGCCATTGCCGTCTCGCCCTCGGTCGACCGGCAGTCGACGCCACCGGGGGCCGCGGGGGCCCGCCCGCCCCACCGCTCGAAGGCGTCTATGCCGCGACGCGGCGCGCCTTTCCCGACAGCCGCCTCGGCGGCGGCATGTTCAGCTATTTCACCGAACTCAATCGCAAGCGTGTGCCGCCCGACCCGCTCGATTTCGTCACGCATTGCACCTGCCCGATCGTGCACGCCGCCGACGATCTCAGCGTCATGCAATCGTTGGAGGCGCTGCCTTCCATCACAGCCTCGGTGAGGGCGATCTTCGGGCCAAAACCCTATCGGATCGGGCCGTCGACCATTGCCATGCGCCAGAACCCCTATGGCGGTGCGACCAAGGCCAATCCCGACAGTCAGCGCATTGCCATGGCCGACCGCGACCCTCGCCATACCGGGCTGTTCGGAGCCGCATGGACGATCGGCTATGCCGCACGTGTTGCGCTGGCCGAACTCGAAATGCTGACGCTCTGCAGCTTCACCGGACCATTCGGCGTGCTGGCCTCGTCGGGCGAACCTGTCGAAGAAGGTACACCCCGGCCGATTTTCCACGCGGTGAAAGGACTTTGCGATCTGGCCGGCCATGCGCGTGTGGCGGCGACAACGACCGATGAGAGGCGGGTGCTGGCACTTGCCGGCCGCTCCCAGACAGGCAAGATCATCATCTGGCTGGCGAACCTTACCCCGGTCGACGTTCCGGTCGACGTTTCCGGGCTCGGCTCCGATCAGCGTCCTCTCAAGATTTGGGATGGACGACTGTCACGCCAGATTCCGCGCGATACGTCGGGCCGAGACCATCTTGTGATGACACCCTACGCAATCGTCAGGATCGGCTGAAGTCATTTGCCGAGGCTCATGGGTAGCCGCACTTGCGTAGCGGTTGCGTGTAGCCGCAGCACTCCGCTGCCGAGTTGTCACCGGATTTGCTTTCGAAACTCGCCCGGTGCCATTCCAGTTGTCTTGGAAAAAAGACGGCTGAACGAGGCGACGTCCTGATAACCCACCCGATAGCAAATTTCTGAAACGCTCAGTTTCGTTTCCTCAAGCATGGACCTTGCCAACTCCAGCCGCCTTTCCTGGATCCATTTTCCCGGCGTTGTCTGGAGTTCGTCGAAAAACCTGCGAGACAGGGTTCGCGAAGACATGCCCAATTCGGTTGCCAGAAATTTCAGATCGATTTTCGACATCTTGTCTTTCGAGAGCTCACGCAACTTGTCCTCGAATGGGCTGGCTCCGTTCGAAATTCCATCGAGGGAAAATTCGTAGGGACTCTGGAATGTGCGCGGCGGCGGGAGAACCAGAAGTTTTCGAATGATCCGCTCTTCCTTCGAGAAGCCCAGATCGATCAGCAAAACCCTGGCGAGTTCAAGTCCGGAAAACCCGCCTCCGCATGTGTAAAGGCGGTCCTGGCGAATGAGTAGGCGGGAAGCGTCCCATCGCACTTGCGGAAACCGGCGGCTTGCCTCGGCTCTCAGCCACCAGGATATCGTCGCGCGTTTACCGTCCAACAATCCCGAATTGGCGAGCAGATAACACGCGCCGCAATGTGCTGCGATGATTGCGTCCTGCTGCTGCGCGAGCGCGATCAGCGGTTTTGAATGTTCACTCTCCTCGTCGAGCGAGCGCAGAAGCTCCGGAATCTCGACACCCGGCATGGCAATGAGAATCAGGACATCCATTTTCCGGGATGGTTGAGCCTTTGTCGGGAAGGAAATTCCGGTGCTTGATGCCGACGGCGCGCTCCTTGAAACGAACTCACAGGAGAGAACCTGCGAACGGCAGACGTCATTCACAAGCTGAAACATTTCCACGAGCGTCGAGACGACGGCCGAATAGAAATTCGACGGCAGCCAGATCACAACGTGAAGGCTCCTGACAGCCATTGCGGTACTCCAGTGTCGTTCTCGTGGATGGCAAGCCTAGCATAGTCTTTGCAAGAATTGCCAATCCAAGCCAAGCGCGGGGGCTCCAGGAGGGCCTATGCGGGCTTGCTGACGAAAGCGGGCCGCGGAAATCGTTGAATGAAAACACGCGGCAAATACATCGGATTCAGAGGGCAACAGAAACTGCGTCGGTCCGGGCTCAGGCTGATCTGTGGTCAGTCAGTAGGCCGAGAGCAGGTGCCGGCCGCTACGCCGGTCGGGACCTTGCTCTTGATTTTCAGCTGCCGGAGTTCATCACGTAAAGCGCACGCGAGCGTTCGAGGTGCTTGATCATCGCCTTCTCGGCGCCATCCGCATCCTTGGCTTCGATGCGTCCGATGATCTCTTCGTGCTCGGTCAGCGTGAACTTTTCCTTGCCGGTCCAGATCAGCATTTCGGTGTGGTATTCCTTTAGCCAGCCAAGCATTGCCTCGCTGACGGCGACATAGATCGGGTTGCCGGATATTGCCGAGATCTGGGTGTGGAATTTCATGTCGGCGGATATGAAGGCTTCCGAGTCGCCACGATGGCTGCGCTGCTCTGCAACCGTTGCGCGCAACCGCTGCACGTCCTCGGCGGTTGCCTTCTCCGCGGCCTCCCTGACCATGCCGCGCTCGAAGAAGATACGCGCGTTTTTGAGGTGCTCCAGCGTGTCCTTCGACGACGACAGGATGATCTTAGCGGCGCCGTCGACCTGTTTGATGATCGACTTGGCGGTCAGCTGCAGCACTTTCGCCCGCTCGCCATGCGAGATCGCGACGAGGCCCATATTGCTC
The DNA here is from genome assembly GCF_040321535.1 of Mesorhizobium sp. M0340. Taxonomy (NCBI): domain Bacteria; kingdom Pseudomonadati; phylum Pseudomonadota; class Alphaproteobacteria; order Hyphomicrobiales; family Phyllobacteriaceae; genus Mesorhizobium; species Mesorhizobium sp. M0340. The sequence continues at coordinate 320,384 of NZ_JAMYRR010000002.1, forward strand.
AACGCCTGCATTGCCTCGCGGATCGCCGGCCTGCCGACCTCGAAGCGCTCCATCAATTCGCGCTCCGATGGCATGTCGTCACCCGGCAGCAATTCGCCGCTGGTGATCAGGCGCTTCAGTCTCAAGAATACTTCGTCGGAAAGCTTGCGCCGGACGATCGGCTCCGAACGGTTCATCGTCGCGAATCACTCCTTTGACCGGCCCCTATCTAGCATTTCCGGCGCGAATTCCGGAACGCCTGCTGCCGGCTCGCCCGGCTCTGCCCAGCCGGATAGGGCTTGCAAAGCTTATGTACTCATTATACCAGATTTCGAGGGCCAAGTAACCTTTTTCGAACCACCCCGGCAGGCCGCGCGAATATGATTGTTCTCACCTATCGCATCGAAACGCCCGGCAATATCGAGGCGCTGGCGGCCAAGATCGCAAGCGACCAGTCGACCGGAACCTTCGTCGCGCTGGCCGGCGAGACCGAAGAGCTCAAGGCCAGGGTCGCGGCGCGAGTCTTGGCGATACGGCATCTGCCCGATGCGGATCGGCCGTCTCTTCCCGAAACCGGTCCCGAAACGCGCAATGGCCCGGTCAAGCGCGCCGACGTCGACATCGCGTTTCCGCTAGACGCCATCGGCACCGACTTGTCGGCGTTGATGACCATCGCCATCGGCGGCACCTTTTCGATCAAGGGCCTGTCCGGTATCCGGGTCGTCGACATGAGGCTACCCGAGGAGTACCGGGGCGCGCATCCGGGCCCGCAATTCGGTGTCACGGGCAGCCGCAGGCTGACCGGTGTCGCGGATCGTCCGATCATCGGGACCATCGTCAAGCCGGCGCTGGGCCTCCGCCCGCCCGAGACGGCCGCAATGGTGCAAGAGCTGATTGCCGCCGGCGTCGATTTCATCAAGGACGACGAGAAGCTGATGAGCCCGGCCTATTCACCGCTGTCGGAGCGGGTGAGGGCAATCATGCCGCTGATCCTCGACCACGAGCAGAAGACTGGCAAGAAGGTCATGTATGCCTTCGGCATCTCACATGCCGATCCCGACGAGATGATGCGAAACCACGATCTGGTGGCAAACGCCGGCGGCAATTGCGCCGTGGTCAACATCAATTCGATCGGTTTCGGCGGCATGGCTTACCTTCGAAAACGCTCCAGCCTTGTGCTCCATGCCCATCGCAATGGCTGGGACATTCTCACCCGTCATCCCGGTCTTGGCATGGATTTCAAGGTCTGGCAGCAGTTCTGGCGCCTGCTTGGGGTCGACCAGTTCCAGATCAACGGCATCGCCTCGAAATACTGGGAACCCGACTGGTCCTTCGTCGAGTCCTTCAAAGCGGTGACCACGCCGATCTTTTCGCCGGCCGATTGCGCATTGCCGGTCGCCGGTTCCGGCCAGTGGGGCGGGCAGGCGCCTGAAACGTTCCAGCGAACCGGCCGGACGGTGGATCTTCTCTATCTGTGCGGCGGTGGCATCGTCAGCCACCCGGACGGGCCGGGCGCCGGCGTGCGCGCCGTGCAGCAGGCCTGGCAGGCGGCGGTCCAGGACATTCCGTTGTCGGATTATGCCTTGAGCCATGTCGAGCTGGCGCGGTCGATCGAGAAGTTCGGCGGCGGCGAGGCGGCCTGACGCCATGCAAAACCTGCTTCTGAGTTACTATGGCGACGACCTGACCGGCTCGACCGACGTTATGGAGGCGCTCGAGCTCGGCGGCGCGCCGACCGTGCTGTTCATGCGCCAGCCGGACGAGGCGCTGCTTTCGCAATTTGCGCATTGCCGCGCCGTCGGGCTGGCCGGCACCAGCCGCAGCGAGAGGCCGCAGTGGATGGACACGCATCTGCGAGATGCCTTCGCCTGGCTGAAGACCCTTAACGCCGAGATCTGCCACTACAAGGTCTGCTCGACCTTCGATTCCAGCCCGGCGATCGGCAGCATCGGCCGGGCGATCGAGATCGGCTGCTCGGTTTTCCGGCAAGACGGCGTGCCGCTGGTGGTCGGCGCGCCGCAGCTGAAGCGCTACACCGCCTTCGGCCATCTGTTCGCGGCCTATCGCGAAAAATATTTCCGCATCGACCGCCATCCCGTGATGAGCCGCCATCCGACCACGCCGATGGACGAATCCGACCTGCTGATCCATCTGTCGCGCCAGACCAGCCTCGCCTCGGGCCTGGTCGACCTGGCGACGCTGCAGTCTGCGTCGCGGTCGAAAGCATTCGACCGGCTTGTGGAGAATGGCACAAGAATCGTGCTTGTCGATGTCGACAGCCTGGAAACCCAGGCACTTGCCGGCAAGGAGATTTGGCGCGCTCGCAAGCCGGGCGGTTATTTCGTCGTCGGCTCTTCGGGCATCGAATATGCCTTGCTGGTCGAATGGGCATCGAACCGAATCGTGGATGCCAAACCCGCCTTTTCGCCGCCGGGCGCTGCCGACAGGATCGCCGTGGTCTCGGGGAGCTGCTCGCCGACGACGGAACGACAGATCCGGCATGCCCTGGCCGACGGCTTCGACGGGATCGAACTCGACCCGCTCGAACTGGTTTCTGAGGCTTCGAATGACGCTATTGCGCGCGCGGTCGCAACCGGCCGCTCCAGCCTAAGGGCCGGGCGGAGCGTCATCCTCTACACCGCGCTCGGACCTGCGGCCGACCGCGGTGCTGAAATCGATCTCAGGGAAGGCGCCCGCCATAAGCTCGGCCGCGGTCTTGGCGAGCTTCTCCGCGAACTGACGCTTCAAGAGAAGCTGCCGCGCGTGGTCATCGCCGGCGGCGACACGTCGAGCCATGCACTTGGCCAGATGGGCGTCGACGCGCTGACGGTGCGAATGCCGCTGCCGGCATCGCCGGGCTCGCCGCTTTGTGTGGCGCATTCGCGCATAAAGGCGATCGACGGGCTGGAAATTGCCCTCAAGGGCGGGCAGGTCGGAACCGACCGCTATTTCTCCGCTATTCGCGATGGGGTCGGCGGCTGAGCGCGGGGAACATCAGTTCAAATCGGTGATGCTTGATCGAGATCCAGAAACCCCAGACGTTTAGGTCGGCGGCAATACCACTCATCCCGCTATCTTGTACGGCGCATTGCCCTGCTTGGATGATACTGACGGGCATAGGCGACACAGGCGTCCACCGTGCTGACACAGAGCGCATCGCGGTTGTTCGGCAGGTTGTTGTCGCCGGCGTAGGCAACCTCGGCAACACGACCGTCAACCATTCGAATTTGCGTGTTGCAATAGCCGCCGGGGGCGACGTTGACGGAACCTCCGAGCGCAGGGACCGGGCCAATGGCCACGGTCGGAACCACAATGTTGAGATTGCCGCGTTGAACGACCCGCTGATAGGTCCAGATCTGGCCGGATTTGCCGACATCGGCAGTGGCGGTCGGAAAGCCGGCGCACATTCGAACGTCCGCCTCGCTAAGGCCGACCATCTCCTTGCGGGCTGCCGCCGCCGTGGCGTCTTCCCTCGCGGTGCTCGACGTGTCGTCTGGCATGACGCAGGAAGACAGGATGGCGGCGCCCGCCGATAGAAGGAGAAGGGCAAGCTTTCGGGTGTGGAAAGATATCATACCAACTTCGGATTGCACGGGAGCCCCGAATGCCAACCTAGGAAGTGGGCCAATCGAGTCAACCGGTAGAAAATTCACGAAGTCGTTTGGCACGTCATTCCGCCGCACGCATCTGCTGCAAGAGGTTGAGGCTGCCGCCGTGACCCTCGCGCCCTATCTTCCGCCTGGGTATCGGATTCCCGATCCCTTCTTGTCAGATGTACTGGCGCACGGTGCTGTGACTTTGGTTCGGCCGACGGTGTGCTAGTTTCCAGCCAATTGCTCCGGAGACGTCATGCCTATCAAGCTGCAAGAAATCGCCCTCGCTCTTCTGCTGCTGGTTGCCGGAACTGGGGTCGGTCATGCGGAGACGGCCCAGCGGCCGCCGCCCACAGGCGGGGTTCTCTCGCTCCTGCCACCGCCGCAGACTTCCGATCATTCGATCGTCATTGCCGGACGGACGCTCGATTACGAGGCCAGGGCCGGCACGCTGTCGTTACCGTCCGGCAAAGGCGATATCACCGCCGAGATTTTCTATGTCGCCTATGCTCTGCACGCCGGGAAAGAAACGGGACCGGATCCGCGTCGCCCGATCACCTTCGTTTTCAATGGCGGTCCGGGAGCAGCTTCCGCCTATCTTCATTTGGGCGCGCTCGGTCCGCGGGTTCTGGCGACAGCGGCCGATGGAAGTTTCCTGCCGCCGCCGCAGAGGCTGTTCGACAACCCCAACACTTGGCTCGACATGACCGACCTGGTCTTTGTGGACCCTGTCGGAACCGGTTACAGCCGTGAAGCGCCCGGCACGGAAGCACACAGCTTCTGGGGCGTCAGCCAGGACGCCGCGTCGATAGGCGCGTTTATCCGGCTCTATCTGGCGCAGACCAGCCGTACGGCATCGCCTGTCTTCCTGGCTGGCGAAAGCTATGGCGGCTTTCGAGCAGCATTGCTCGCCAGGAAGCTTCAGGAAGACATCGGCATCAGCCCGAGCGGCGTCGTGCTGATTTCGCCGGCCCTCGAATTCACACTGGTGCGTCCGGACGAGTTCCAGCCGCTCCACTGGGCGCTGGAACTGCCGTCGCTGGCGGCAGTGCGCCTGCACAGCGAAGGCGTTTCCGGCCCGGCCCTGCAGAAGCGGCTGGCGGAAGTCGAACGCTATGCGCTCGGCGATTATCTGGCCGCGCTGGCAGGTGGGCTGGAGCAGGGTGGACGCCTAGCGAGCCAGCGTGTCGCCGCAATCACCGGTCTGCCGCTCGATCTCGTCCAGCGGCACTTTGCACGCATTCCCATAGGGCTGTTCGCCAAGGAGTTTGCACGGGCAAAGGGCAATGTTCTCAGCGCCTATGACGGCAACATCGCAACGGCGGACGTGGCGCCAGAGAGCCTGGGAGTCGAGGGTCCCGATCCGGTGCTCGACCGAAGCGTGCCGGCGCTTACCTCCGCTTTCGTCGGCTATGTGCGTGATGAATTGAACTTCCGTACGGATATCAGCTATCGGCTTCTCAACCGCGAAGTCAGCGGCAATTGGGATTATGGAACGAGCCCGACGCGTCAGGGCTATGCGGGTGTCATGGACGACCTTCAGCAGGCGCGCACGCTGAACCCCAGCCTCGGCGTGCTGATCGTCAACGGCTACAGCGACCTGGTGACGCCGTACATGGGCTCGCGCTACCTGCTTGGTCAAATTCCTTCGCTTGCCGGCGCAAAGCCGATTCGCAGCGAGGTGCTGGAAGGCGGGCACATGATGTATCTGAGGCCGGATGGGCGGGCGGCGCTGAAGCAGGCTGCGTCCGAGCTTTACCGAATAACGCAATGAGACGATTTGCGCAAAAAAGCGCCGGATGCGCTGTTCGCCCTCTCATCAGGCCCTAGTTCCATCGCGATTGATCGGTTACACACCTAGGATGGCGTCTTTTAGCGACGTTCGACAGCGGATTAGCCGGCTCTCCAGAATCGCGCCACTGGCGCGGCGTGCTGCCGAGCGGGCCATTCGGAATACCAGGCCACACAGGCTGACAAGCCTCGTTGACCGCTGGAATGCGCTGTCGCTGGCCACGCAGTTCCTGCTCGCGGGTGGTCTATTCTCCCTGTCGGCCATGGTGGTGGTGGGGATTTCAGTCACGAACCATATAGAAACCGTGGTCACGCAGAATTCGGCTTCCGCTACGGCTCTTTACGTGGACAGCGTTATTGCACCGCTGCTTCCGGATATGCGCAAGAGCGAAGTCCTCGACGAGAGCGTAGCCCATGCGCTCGATGAAACGCTGGGACAAGGGGCACTCGGCACAAGGCTCGAATCCTTCAAGCTCTGGCGTCGCGACGGAACCATCCTGTATTCGACCGACAAGACATTGATCGGCAAGCGCTTTGAACCCAGCGACAATCTCCGGGCGGCATTCGCCGGCCAAATGGTTTCGGAGTTCGACAGGCTCGACGATCCGGACAGCGAGGCCGAAAGAGCCAGCGGCTTGCATCTCCTCGAGATCTACAATCCGGTGCTGCAGCCATGGTCGGGGGAAGTGGTGGCCGTTTCGGAATTCTACGAAGTCGCCACTGATTTTGAAAGAAACCTGCATCAGGCCCTCATTCGAACCTGGCTGGACGTTGCCGCGGTCACAGCGGCCTTCTTTCTCGGGCTGTCGGCAATCGTGTTTCGTGGCAGCCGCACGATCAGTTCGCAGAGCCGCTCGTTGAAACAGCGCATTGCCGAGCTTTCCGATCTGCTCGCTCAAAACAGATTTTTGAGGCTGCGGGTGCAGCGCGCTTCGCAGCGTGCCACCGCACTCAACGAACGCTATCTCAGGCGCATCGGCGCGGACTTGCACGATGGCCCCGCGCAACTGGTTGCTCTCGCGGCGCTGGGGATCGATAGCCCGGTCATTGCCGATCCTGCTACGCCGCAATCGAAGCGTGCGCAGGAATTGCGGGCCATCAAAGCACATCTGGACGATGCCATGCGCGAGATCAGGAGCATCAGCAAGGGCCTTGTCCTGCCGCATATAGAGCATGCCGAACTGCGTGAAATTCTCCAGATTGCCGTACAGGCGCACGAAGAACGAACCGGCGTCAAAGTAAGATTATCGATGACCGGCGGCCATACACCGCTGTCGCCAGCGGCCAGGATCTGTATCTTCCGCTTCGTCCAGGAGACGCTGAACAATGGATTCCGTCATGCCGGAGGTGAAGGTCAGTCGGTCGAGAAACATTTCGACGGCGAACGCGTTTGTATCGAAGTGTCCGACGCCGGCCCCGGCTTTGATCCACAAATCGTGCGTCCCGAGGGGCTGGGGCTTGTTGGGCTGCGCGAGCGGGTGGAAAGCCTCGGGGGCCAGTTTACCGTGACGTCCTCACAAAGTGGCACGATCGTGAAAATGGCTCTCAACATCGTTGAAATGGGGCAGACATGACAGCAGCCATCAGGCTCGCCATCGTTGACGACCACCCGCTGTTCAGGGAAGGCGTTGTGCGCACGCTCGATCAGATCGGCGGGTTCGAGATCGTCGGCGAAGGAAGCAGCAGGGATGATGCCTTGCGGATAGTCGAAGACCGGCGGCCCGACATTCTGCTGATGGACATCTCGGTGCCCGGAGGCGGCCTCAGCGTGATCGGACCGGCCCTCGAGAGCCATCCGGCACTGAAAATCGTGATGCTGACCGTTTCGGAAGAAAACCAGCACGTGATGACCGCATTGCAGAGCGGGGCAAGGGGCTATGTTCTGAAGGGGGTCGGATCGAGGACGTTGGCTACGATCCTGCGCACGGTAGCGTCGGGCGAACGATATGTCTGTCCACAATTGTCGGCACGCCTGTTGGCCGATCTGTCGGCTCAATCAAATGAGCCGGCGAAAGCCGACGGACTTGCCGAACTCACCAGCCGCGAAAGGGAGATCCTGACGCTGGTTGCCGCGGGACTGAGCAACAAGCGGATCGGGCTTCGGCTGAACCTGCATGAGAAAACGATAAAGCACCACATGACGCGAATCCTGGCCAAGCTCAACGTCAGCAACAGGACCGAAGCCGCAATGACTTTACGCGATGCGACTGAGCGCCGGCATTCGCCTGTTCGCGATCATGCTTGAGCCGAAATTGCCGCACAGGCGGCTATGTGAACCGGCCTCAGTTGATCATTTCAAGCAACCTGTCCCGATCGGAACGCGTCGCCAGGCGCCGAATGATGGTACGGCCCTTGGCATCGCGCATTTCATATTGGCCGCTATCAACGCGCTCGCTGAGGCCGTTCGAATGCACCACGCCAATGCTCGGCCCACTCACCTCGATCCGGTCTCCCGTGGTTGCATTGATAAAGAGTTTTGGCCTGCTGCCCGGGGTTACCGCAGCGGCGGGATCAGGGAGATTGTCGTCCTGCGACTTTGCTTTGCCTTTGCCGGCACCGGCGTTCGAGTTCGAATTGCCGGAGTTTCCACCCGGATTGCCGGAATTGCCGCCCCCATTCCCATTTCCGTTCCCGCCATTGCCGTTGCCGTTCCCGCCGTCTTTGGCCCAGGCGGCCTGCGGGCCGAGCGGCTGCGATAGTCCGTCGAACACGACGCGATAGGGGCTCACGACGAGAACGAAGGTCAAAACGACTACAGAAATGCCGACATGACGTCCTCGCGAAGATCCGGTCCTTCGTCTCCGGGTCGTCATCAACGAACTTGCCACTCGCATGGCGGAAATCCCCTTAATCATACGGACCTGTCGTGCTGCCTCCAGTTCGAATTCGTGTGATGCTTAAAACAATGGTTTGTATCGGTAAGGTCAAGACCCACCAGCCCCACGATGGTAACTGGTGGGTCTCGCTGGCGCAGGAAGGGACTATTTACTGCGCAAGTCTTTTGCCTTCGCTTCGTTGCGTCTCTCGGCGGGGGCGCCGAGTTCTCACCGTCAGCCAACAATAAATCCAATGGCTGCGATCCCGAAACACAGGCCAAATAACGGAAAAAGCAGCCAACGCGCCTGGTGAACGCTCGAATCCATAGCGGCCTCCTGTAACAGTCGGCATCGCAACGGGGCTCTTCTGAACTCGGTTCCTGAAACTCTCGCGTTTCGGGCTTTTGCGATAGCAGCTTCGGACCAAAGTTCGGCTGTGCAGGCCCTTGGTCGACAGGCCTACAGACTGAAGTCCCTATGCAAGGAGCCGCCTGCATTCGGCGACCTTTGTGTCCACCAGGCGGCGCGATCCACCGGTCCCTTCGAATGCTTTACCTTCCTGGCTCTATGGCGAGGCGACGTTGGTCCACTGCATGTCATTGAAACGTCACCAGTAGCGACCCATATGCGGATTGCGTCGGATGTCTCCTCCCATTGCGTCCGGCGCGTTCCCCTCTGGAGGTTACAGACCTTCACGCTTGGCCGGGCTCAACAGTCCGGCCTTTTCTTTTGGTCATCGCGTCTGGGTTGAGCATCGTCCTGCCGCAGCGCGCTGCTTCAGTTGCGAGGAGGGAGCTGCTGGACAGACCATGTGTTGCCGTCAGGATCCTCAAAGAAGACAAATCTGCCCCAGGGAAAATCCTTGATATCGCTGACCTCGATGCCTTGGGCGGCCAGATGCCGGTGCGCCTCATCGATGTCGGGCACAACCAGCTGCAGACCCCGTATGGATCCCGGGGTGCTGTCGACGATGCCTTTGCCCATGGCAATCGAACAGGCCGAACCGGGCGGCGTCAATTGCACGAAACGTATCTCGTCGCTTACCGTGTGATCATGATCGAGGTGAAAGCCGACCTTCCCAACATAAAAGGCGATGGCATTGTCGACGCCCGATACGGGGACCGGGACCAGTTCCAGCTTCCAATCCATGACAACCCTTTCGCAGCTTTCGCCAAGTGGTGCCGAACACCGTGGGCGACATCCCGCCATCTTCCCAATGCCATTGTCGGCGCGGGCCGCTCAATCGGTCAAGAGATATCCGGCAAAAGCCGGGTTCGGGCAACGTGAGGACTGGTCTCATTGCTGACGGCGTTCGGAACCGATAAGCGCAAGCTCAGTGTTGGCCAAGACGTTCTTGTGCTTTCCGCCACGCCCGAACCGGGCAGGGTGGCGGTTCGGCCGAGTTTGCCGCGCGCTATGCAGCGCGCTTCGGACCGATCGGCAATTATGCCGTGAACGCCCACGATTCGGCCTGTCTTCTTCTTGCCGCGATCAAAGACGCCAGCACTGTATCCAAGGGATATCCGAGCCGGCGCGACGTTCTGGCGGCAGTGCGCGATATCCGTTTCAAGGGAATCGCCTATCGGGAGCCCATGAAAAGGCGACAATCCGGCCGCGGTGACTGCACTCAACGTGGTGGCAAATGGCCGGTTCCGACAGATCGCCGAAATCCGGCAGATGCAGAGCGTAGAGCAGACCTGATGCCGACAGGCCTCTCCGACCGAACCGGTTTCCGCCGCTTTGCCAGGCGATTTTCACATGACCACGAAACAATTATCTCCGGTCGCCGTTTCGCCCGCAGAACCTTCGAGGAGGCGACGATGAGCGCAACCGGCTTGGACGTTTTTGACAAAACGCTGCAAATAACAAACATCTGGCTAGACGAGATCATGGTGGATCTTGGTCCGGATCGACACGTCGCCTGGCATACATTGGGCGCCGTTCTGCGAACCCTTCGGGACAGGCTGCAGGTCGGACTGGCGGCCAAATTGGGAGCGGAACTGCCGCTGCTCGTGCGGGGCGCCTACTATGATCGCTATCGGCCCGCCGACATGCCCGACAAGACACGCTCGCTCGAGGAGTTCCTGCAACACATCGCCGATGAATTGAAATCGACCCGTGCTGTCGATCCCGGGGATGCGGCACGCTCGGTGCTGCGTGTGCTTGCACGGCATATCGACCTTGGCCAGTCGGCAAAGGTGCGGGATGCGCTGCCAAAGGAAATCCAGGTCCTCTGGCCTGAAAGCGTGGGCGTCAAATAGCGGCGATCCTGCTCATGCGGACGCGCGACGGACCGAAGCTTCGAACGTAAGCGCGGGTGGGTCTGGTCGACCCCGGTGACGCTATGTGCCGCGCTCGATGGCAAGGCTTAGCTGGGCGGCCGATGTGAACTGTCGCGGCTTAACCTGGAAAGATCGTGAAACCGCCGTCGACGCGGATGGCCTGTCCGTTGATAAAGCGCGCGCGCGGGCCGGCGAGGAAGGCCACCGCTTCGGCGATCTCTTCAGGCTCCGCATACCGGTTCAGCGATTTCTTGCTCGAATCCATGCGCTGCGGATCGACCACGCGGCTCGCCTGGAAGCGTGCCGTCTTGGTGGCGCCAGGGCTCACCGCATTGACGCGTACGCCATCGTCGATCAATTCCTTGGCGAGGCAGCGCGTATAATGGACGACAGCCGCCTTGAGCGTCGAGTAGACCACCTCGGGCGAGCATCCGATATGCGCTGCCGCCGAGGCGATGTTGATCACCGAGCCTGAGCCGCGCTTGACCATCGGCGGAACGAACGCCTGGCAGACCAGCATCGTGCCGATGAGATTGTTCTCGGTTAGAACCTTGATGTCTTCGTAGTCGATATCGAGTGCGTTGTTGGGATTGGGCTTTACGCCCTTGGCGCCGATGTCGCCGCCGGCGCAGTTGACCAGAATGTGCACGTCGCCGAGATCGGCCTCGATCTTCCTCTTCATCTCGGCGACAGCTTGTTTGTCGCCTATATTGCCGGTGACCGCGGTCACCCGCGTCCCATGCTTCTCCAAGCCCCGGGCAGAGTCGCCGAGATCCGCGAATTCGCCATATTGAGATGGCCGGGTCCAATCGAGGTCGTGGACCGCGACGTTTGCGCCAAGTCCGGCCAAGCGGTCGGCCATCACGCGGCCGAGGCCGCGTCCCGAGCCGGTGACGAAGGCGGTCAGGCCGCTGAGTTCTCGAGCAGTCATGCTGATTTCTCCATTGCAATGAAATCGAACTTCTTCATGTTGGCGGCGCTGCGCCGGATCATGTCGAGCTCGTACGAAACGAGCGCGCCGTCATCGTCCCGTTCCCATGGCGTGCGGTAGTCGGCGTCGTCCGCAAGGCGGTTCACGCGCGCAGCACTCAGGCACGCGGCGAACTCACGGGCGGTCTTCGGCGCATATCCGTTCCACCAGTCGTCGGTGAGCCAGCGAACGTGACGGGCCTCCAGCGCGCCTGGCTCAAGCACCGCCGTCAGCGTGTCGTGGTGCTCGCCAAGGATGGCTGCCAGTTCGGCGAATGGCACGGCGCCGTCGCCGATCGCGCAGCGGACCAGACGGTAGCCCTCATCCGTGAACTGAATGCGATAATCCTTGAGGTGAACATGGCGGACATGGGGCGCGATCCGGCGCGTGAAGGCAAGCGGCGCCTCGCCGACAGGAAAGGTGTTGCCGGTGTCGTAGGTGATGCCGACACCCGGCCCGCCGAGTTCGCAGAACGCAACCAGTTCGTCGCTGCCGAAGTCCTGATGGTTCTCGATGCCGAGCACGCGGCCCTCGGCCGCCGCACGCGGCCCCCATTCCGTCAAGGCAGCGCGAATCGTTGCGTTGAACTCACTCCATTTCGGTCCCCACGCATTGCGGTCGCCGCACAGGACAGGCGTCAGTGCGATACGAATCGTCGTCGCCTCGAGCAGGCGCGCAGCCCGAAAGGCGTTGTCCAGCGGACCTGCCACTAGAAGTCCGCCGCTCACCACCGGGACGATGTCCAGCGCGGCAAGACGCCTGCGCAGGACGACGATTTCGGCGTCAGTCAAGTCGGTCAACCAGGGTTCGTAGATCTCGAGCGTGCGTGCGCCTAGTTCCTGCGCCAGCGTAATGAAGCCTTCCAGCCCCACGCCGTCCGGATTGTGCCGCGGCGTGCCGCGGCCCTGCAGTCCGAGATGATAGGTCAGTCCGTAGGGGTTGAGGCCGAGACGAAGCATCAGCTTGGCGGTTCCAATGGAGAGCGGAGAAGCGTCACTAGCGCAGACCAGCATCGACGGTAATGGACTGTTTGGTGATCATGCGGCTGTCGTCGGCTGCCAGGAAGAGCACTGTGCGTGCAATCTCCTCGCCCAGCAGGACGCGGCGGATCAATTGCCGCTGCACCGTCTGGTCGACTGCCTCCTGCGTCTTGAACCACAGCTCGCGCTGCCGCTCGGTCATGACGGCGCCGGGTTCGACCGCATTGACGCGGATGTTATCCGGTCCGAACGAGCGCGCCAAAGCACGCGTCAGCGCCACCACAGCCCCCTTGGCGGTGGCATAGGCCACCATCTGGTCCGCTCCGAAACGCCAGGCGATGGAAGAGAAGTTTATGATCGAGCCGAAGCCGAGTTCCTTCATATGCGGATGCACAGCCTGCGCGGCGAAGAAGTGATGCCTCAGATTGACGTCGAAGCTGCGGTCCCAATAGTCGGCCGTTACCGCGTCGATGGGATGGCGTTGATCATTGGCGGCGTTATTCACCAGGACGGCGACCGGACCAAGCCGCGCGCGCACGCCTTCTACCGACGCCTTTAGCGCATCGACGTCGGTCACATCGCAATGGAGATATAAGGGAGCCTGCCCGGCGGCACCAGCGAGCTCGCGCACCAACGCCTCTGCTGGCTCGTCTTGCACGTCGAGAAAGGCTACCCGGGCGCCATTCGAGGCGAAGGCACGGACCATATCGGCGCCGATGCCGGAGGCGCCGCCGGAGATCAGCACGACCCGATCGGTCAAGCTCGGATAAGTCGCGAATTGTACGGACATCGATTACAGAAGCGCCTTGGTTGTTGGATCGAACAGACAGGCGCGCGACATATCGATGCCCAGCGTTATCGTCTCGCCCATGACGGGAGCGTCGTCCGGCTCGAAACGGCCGGTGATCTCCAGGTCACCCAGCCTGAGCACGGCAAGTGTCTCGGCCCCGGTCGGCTCGACCAGTTCGACCGGCGCCTGCATGGACGCCACAGCAGGTTTGCGCGACTTCAGGTCGGTCGTGAAACGGTAGATGTGTTCCGGACGGATACCGAGCACGACGTCCTTTGGCGCACCGGCGGGCATCGGCGCGGCAAGAGCAAGGCTGGCGTCGCTGCCGTCAGCGGCGCGTACCGAGATGCTGGTCGAGCCCGTAAGCCGGGCGGGGATGAAATTCATCGCCGGCGATCCCATGAAACCGGCAACGAACATGTTGGTCGGCCGGTCGTAGATCCGCTTCGGCGTGTCGAACTGCTGTACCGAGCCCTGGTTCATCACCGCAATGCGGGATGCAAGCGTCATCGCCTCGACCTGATCATGGGTGACGTACACCGTGGTCTTGCCGACGCGATGGTGAAGCTTCTTGATTTCGGTGCGCATATCGACGCGCAGCTTGGCGTCTAGGTTGGACAGGGGCTCGTCGAACAGAAACAGCTTCGGGTCGCGTACGAGGGCGCGCCCCATCGCGACGCGCTGCCGCTGGCCGCCCGAGAGCTGGCCGGGCTTGCGTTTAAGCAGCTGTTCGATCTGAAGGAGCGCGGCAACCCGCTGGACAGCTTCCGCCTGCGCCGCTTTTGGCACGCCGCGGCTTTCCATGCCGAAGGTGATGTTCTGGCGCACCGTCATGGTGGGATAGAGGGCGTATGACTGGAACACCATCGCAATGTCGCGGTCCTTGGGTTGCACGGAGTTAACCAGCCGGTCGCCGATCCATATCTCGCCCGACGTGACGGTTTCGAGGCCGGCGATCATGGCGAGCAAGGTTGACTTGCCGCAGCCCGACGGGCCGACAAGGGCGACGAATTCTCCGGTCTTAGCCTCGAGATTGATGCCGGCAAGAATCTCGAGCGAGCCGTAGCTCTTGTGAAGGTTGCGGATCATCAACGCGGACATGGGCGACGCCTCATTTGATGGCGCCCTGGGTGAGGCCGCGCACGAAGTATTTTCCACCGAACAGATAGATCAGCAGCGGTGGCAACGCGCCGATCAGCACGGCTGCGCTCATCACATCGTAAGCACGCGCGGTCGTGCCGCCGGCCGTGAGCGCGACCAGTGCCGCGGTAATCGGCTGCTGCTGGCCTGATGTGAAGACGACGCCGAACAAATACTCGTTCCAGATGCCGGTGAACTGCCAGATGACGGTGACAATCAGAATGGGCGGCGACAGGGGCAGGATGATCTTGCGGAAGATCCGCCAGAAGCCGGCGCCGTCGATGCGTGCCGCCTTGATCAGGTCGTCCGGTATGCTGACGTAGAAATTGCGGCAGAACAGGGTGGTGAACGAGATGCCCTGGACGACGTGGATAAGCACCAGCCCGTATGTGGAATTGGTCAGGCCGAGCTTGCCGAGCAGGAACGCCCACGGCATCAGCGAAATCTGGCCGGGCATGAATACGCCGAGCAGCATCAGATTGAAGATCAGTTCGGAACCCCTGAAGCGCCATTTGGAGAGGATGTAGCCATTCATGGCTCCGAGAATGGTCGAGATGATGGTGGCGGGGATCGTCATCGCCAGCGAGTTGAAGAAATTGCGCTTCATGCCCTCGCAGGTACCGCTGACGCAGTAGGATCCCCAGGCCTGCGCCCACGCATCGAACCGGAAGCTGCGCGGTACGGAGATGAGGCCGTTGCGGGCAATCTCCGACTGCTCGCGCAACGAGTTGAAGATCACCACCAGCAATGGCACAAGATAGACGACCGCGAAAAGCGTCAGCACGGCATAGACAAGGAAGCGGCTCCAGAAATGCCGGCGCGTGGCAGCGGCTTCTTCCGGATCAAAACGGGCATTGGGGGCAATTTCAACCATTGCGGCCCTCCGCCCGCCGGCGCCAGACGATCCACAAGGAGTACGGCACCAGCACCACCGCGACCGCCGCGAGCATCATCATCGCCGCGGCGGCACCCTCGCCGATTTGGCCGCGCTGGAACATCAGGTCGTAGACATAGATGGCGGGGAAGGTCGTGGACACACCTGGCCCGCCCCGGGTCAACGCCGCCACCAGGTCGAAGGTCTTGATGGCGAATTGTATCTGAATGACCGCCACCGCCAGGAATATCGGAGCGATGGTTGGCAGGATGACCCTCCGATAGGTCCGGAAAACCGACGCGCCGTCGATTTGCGCGGCTTTGACGAGATCCGGATCGACCGACCGCAGACCGGCCAGGAAAAGTGCCATTGCGAAACCGGACGACTGCCAGATACCGGTTATGATCACCGCATAGATCGCGGTGTTGCGGTTGGCCGTCAGGGCGAAGCTGAAGTCGGTCCAGCCAAGCCCGCGAACGAAGGCCTGGATACCGTCGACAGGGTTATACAGCCAGCTCCACACCGTACCGGTGACGATGAAGGACACCGCCAACGGATAAAGGAAGATGGTGCGCCAAACCGCCTCGCCGCGGACGCGCTGGTCGATCGCGATCGCAAGCAGCAGGCCAACCGCCATCGAGCCAACGATATAGAAGCCGCTGAACAGGAAGAGATTCGTATAGGCGATGTTCCAGCGCCGGTTTGCCCAAAGCGAAGCGTAGTTGTCCAGGCCGACGAATCCATAGGTCGGCAACAGCGACGAATTGGACAGCGAGATGTAGAGCGTCCAGAATGTGAAGACGAAAACATAGATGAAACTCGCCGCAATCGACGGCGCCAGCACCAGAATGGGCACCATCGTGCCCAGGCGCTCGCGCCACGGACGGGCGGCGGCAGCTGCGGCTGGTACAATCAGATCATGGGTGGACATCGGGCTGCTCCGGCGAGGTCTGGCCAGGCGCTTCGCCCCCGGCCATCATCGGCAGCGTCACTTCTGCGCTTCGGCCGCATCCGCCATCGCATTGGCCGCGTCCTGCGCACTCATATCCGGCGTTGCTACAAACTCGGTGATGCTGTCCATTATTGCGCCGCGGACCTTTTGCGGCACCGTCATGTTGTGCGCCATCGAACGGACGAGCGTGCCGGCGGCGATCGAGGCTTGCAGATCCTTTTGCGAGAGTTGCTGGCAGGGATTGAAGCCGTTCGAAAGATCGACGTCGAGGCGGGCCGGGATGGACCCTTTGGTCTGATTGAAAATGGTCTGGAATTCGGGCGACAGGATGATGCTGGCAAGCAGCTTCTGTCCCTCGATGTAGTCCGGGTCCTTCTGCTTGAAAAACACGACCGAGTCCGAATTCAAGATGAAGCCGGGCTTGCCCCAATCGGTCGGCGCCTGAGCGCAGATATAGTCGGTGCCCTCCTTGAAGCCGCCGGCCGTCAGCAGGCCGATCGTCCAGTCGCCCATGATGTGGAAGGCGGCCTCGCCGCGGCCGACGAGATGCGACATGGTATCCCAGTCACGCCCGTTCATGCCGGGGTCCATGTACTTCGAGGTCATGGTGCGAAACTGCTCGAAGGCCTTGACCATGCCGTCGCTACGCATGGCATCGACGTCGCCCTCGACGAAAGCTTTCCTGTAGAGATCGAGGTCCTGACCGTACACGACCACTTCGAAGACCGTCGAGTCGGTCCAGTCGGCGGTTGAGTGTGAAATGCAGATCTTGCCGCTGGCCACGATCTTGTCGCAGGCGGCGTTGAACTCCGCCCATGTCTTCGGCATCTCGTTGACGCCCGCATCCTTCATGACCTTCGGCGATGCCCACAGCCAGTTGATGCGGTGGATGTTCATCGGCGCTGCCACCCAATTCCCGGTCGGCTTCATCACCGGCAGCAATTCGGGAGCGACGACCTTCTCCCAATTTTCCGCCTTCGCCAGGTCGTCGAGATTGGCCGTCATGCCCGTCTCGTTCCATTCGGCGATCTCGGGGCCCTTTAGCTGCACAGCGGGAGGTGCGTTGCCGGCGATCACATCGGCACGCAGTTTGGCCAATGTATTGGCCGTATGGCCCGCGATGGAGGTCTGCTGCCAGGTGCCACCCTTGGCGGTAAACATCTCGCCGAGCTTGGCGATAGCCTGGGCGTCCGATCCGGTGGCCCATTGATGCAAGAGGTTGGTCTTCGGCTCCGCGAGCGCTGTTCCGGTAATCAAGGTGAAGGCGGTAGCGGCCGCAAAGGCCGTCCTCAGGTATTTCATCGTTTCACTCCCATATGTGATGCACGGTTCGTATCGACCGCTTGTGGCCTGCGATTTGAGGTCGTGGCCGGCGAGATGCAGTAATCTCCGTTCTTTCCAAGATGACATATTGAGCTATCAGTCAACATGCTTTGTGCTCATCATGAACAAACCTTCGCTTAGAAATTGGCTGATCGACAGGCCGTCCGCGTCGCCGGAGAGCCTGATCGTCCGATGCTTGCGCGAGCGCGGCGTGCTTTCCGCGTCGCAAATTACCCGCATTACCGGTTTGGCGCGGTCGACGGTTTCAACCGCGCTCAACGGCTTGAGAAAGTCAGGGATGGTGATCGAATCCTCGGCCCATCATGACGCGGCCAGGGGCATTGGCAGGCCGGCCACCGCATTGACGCTCAATCCCGCTGCGGGCACCTGCGTCGGCATCCACCTGGGCCTCGACGAGATGCGGTGCGTCGTCGCCGACGTCTCGCATTCTTTCGTTGCTGAACAAACTGTCCCCATGGGTCTGGACTACCAGCCGCAACAGGCGGCCCAGCTCGCCAAGTCAGTAATTGCCCGATGCTACGAAGAGAACGGTCTGCCGATGGCGGGGCTCCTGGGGGTTGGGGTCTCCGTCTCGGGCCCAGTCAGCCGCGAAGGAGTGGTGCTGCGCGCGAGTATTGTTCCGACCTGGGCCGGGGTCAACATCCGCGATGTGTTCGGGCCGGTCCTCGAACAGCCGATCTTCGCCGACAATGAGAGCAACTGCTCGGCCATTGCCGAGCTGATGTGGGGGGCGGCCGTCGGCCACGACGATTTCGTGCTGTTCAAGGTCGATCTGGGCGTCGGCGGGGCCATTGTCCAGCACGGCCGGCTGGTGAGCGGCATCGCCGGCGGCGCCGGCGAATTCGGGCACATCAGCATCGATCCCGGCGGCGACCTTTGCCGGTGCGGCAATCGCGGATGCCTGGAGCTCTATGCCAACTTTGCCCGGCCGCTCGAGCAGATTTCGCGCATCGTACGGCGGCCGGTCACGATGGACGATGTGATTATGATGGCCGAGCAGGGCGACGTGAGGGCGCTCCGGATGATCGAGGACACCGCCGAGTTCGCCGGCCGTGGCCTTGGCCTGATCGGTTCGGTGCTCAATCCGCCGCTCATCATAATCGGCGGCCGCATGGCCTTGGCGGGCGACATTCTCCTGGCGCCACTGATCGCGTCATATGAACGCCATACGCTGATCAAGTCCCGTGATGTGGCACCTGCGCTGCGCACGCGGATAATCGTTGGCAAGCACACGGAGAACGACGCATTGCTCGGCGCGGTCGGCCTCGTGCTGCGCCACAACAGCCGGCTTCAATGACCTGACTCCGCTTCGGGTGGTACTCTGAGGCTCGTTGTTCCAAATCGGTGCGCACCCGCATCGCAGCCAAGTCCCTCCGGCCTTTGGACTGGTTCACTCTGGCGCGTTAGAGCGTGGCCGATGAAGAGCGTGCCGAGAGGTGTTACAAGAATCGCGTAGGTTTATGGTGTTAACGGGCAAGCTTGGGGAGCAGTCGTCAATGCCGTATTGCTGCAGCAGGCCGAGCCCTACCTCTCGCCCGGCCAGGAAAACTGTAAGATGAAGCAAAGCGGAGTTGTCTTGCCGCACGGCGGTGGGCGGGTGGTGCCGGCTCTCGGGATCGACGTCCATGTGTGGCGGGTTGCTCTCGATGCTCCCCTTTCGCAGTCGGACATGGCCGTGCTCAATCCAGCCGAATTGACCAGGGGCGGACGGTTTGTTTTCGAGCAGGATCAGCGGCGCCATCTGGCAGCTCATGCCGGCTTACGCCGGGTGCTGTCCATGTACACCGGCCGAGCGCCGGGAGAGCTCGATCTGCGGGAGACCCCGCAGGGAAAGCCGTTCCTTGCGGACGGGCGCCTCGCCTTCAACCTTTCGCATTCGGGGGATCTTGCCCTTGTGGCCGTGGCTGCCGCCGGGCAAGTCGGCGTCGATGTCGAGCGCGTCGCCCCGCGGAGCGGCGAGATGTCCATGGCCCGTTCTCTATTCGCGCCCGGCGAGATCGCACAACTTGAGTCACTGGCGCCAGAGGCCCGCCGCCTCATGTTCTGCCGGCTTTGGACTTGTCGCGAAGCCGTGCTCAAGGCTGCCGGCGTCGGCCTCTCCGGGGTGGGACTCGAGATTGGGATGGACGGGAGCGGCGAGGCCTATATTCTCTCGCCGCCACTGGAATTGGTTGAACCCCTCAGGCTCATTGAGTTCCGCCCAAGCGCGCACCACGTGGCCGCCGTCGCCTGGAGTGCACGCAGTCCTCAGGTCGTCGCACGCCGCTTCGATTTCGACTTGGGATTGCGTTGACGCTCCGGAACGGGCCTCGGGGACGCCTGTTTTTGGCGACGAGAATCGAGCGGACGGGTTCTCTTCAAAAGCAGCCACATCGGCCTAAAAACTAATCAAATTGGCCTAAAAAGTAATCAAATCGGCTTAAATGACACATTTTGCGATAAAAATGCTAACCTGGCGAGTTTTGCTCTTGGAGCTTCCGTTAGGACATGCACTTAAATATGCCGTGACTTTAAGTGCGCCGTGGGTTGGGCAACCCACGGTGTATACTAGGCGGGGGTCTGGGCATGAACATTCATCGTGGGGGCGATGCCCCTCAGCAGCTCATTGAGTCAACACAGCCAATCGCAGTTATCGGAATTGGTTGCCGGTTTCCTGGAGGAATCCAGGACGCGGACTCGTACTGGAACTTTCTCCTGGAGAAGAACTGCGGCATCGTCGATATCCCGGCGGATCGATGGAATGTCGATGCTTTCTATGATCCGGAGCCCGATGCCCGGGGAAAGATGCGGACGCGCTGGGGTGGGTTTCTTGCCAGCGACATTTTCGGCTTCGACCCGAGTTTCTTCGACATGTCGCCCCGCGAGGTGACAACGATGGACCCGCAGCAGCGCCTGGCGTTGCAAGTGGCCTTCGAGGCCGTCCAGGATTCCGAGCGCACATTGGCCGACCTGCGCCGCGGGCGCACCGGCGTGTTCATCGGAATCTCGACCAACGATTTCGCGCAGAACCTGCGCCGCGGACGTGTCGGTGGTGGGGATATTTTTGCCGGCACCGGTTCGGCGTTCTCGATCGCGGCCAACCGAATATCCCACCGTTTCGATCTGAAAGGGCCGAGTATCGCCGTCGACACGGCATGCTCGTCGGCGCTCGTTGCCATCGACCAAGCGGTGCGCCACCTGAGCACCGGCACCTGTGAGACGGCGCTCGCCGGCGGCGTCAACTGCATGCTCGATCCAGGCCCGTTTATCGCATTCTCCAGCGCCAACATGCTTTCGCCGACCGGCGGTATCTACACCTTCGACGAAAGGGCGGACGGGTTCGTGCGCGGCGAAGGCTGCGGTTTCGTTTTGCTGAAGCCTCTTGACCGGGCAATTGCCGACGGCGACCGGATCTATGGCGTGATCCGTCATTCGATGGTCAATCAGGACGGGTATACGCCCACCCTGACCTCGCCGAGCGGGGAAGCACAGCAAGCGATGCTGGAGGCGCTGGTGGAAGGCGCCGCCATCGATCCGGCCGATGTCGACTATGTCGAGGCCCATGGGACCGGCACGCCGGTCGGCGATCCAATCGAGGCGGCTGCCATCGGCCGCGTGTTCGGTGTGAATTCACGGTCAAAGCCGGCCTATGTCGGATCGTTCAAGCCCAATCTCGGCCACCTCGAATCAGCGTCCGGTATTGCGGGTTTCATCAAGACGGTGCTGACGGCGGGAAAGGGCATCGTGCTGCCGAACCGGAATTTCGAGCGCCCGAATCCGAGCATTCCGTTCGACGCGCTCAACATCGCTGTAGCAACGACGCCGACGCCGATCGACCATCACGGCCGGCCGGTCCTGGCCGTCGTCAACTCCTTCGGCTTTGGCGGCACCAATGCCTCCATCGCAGTGGAAGGATGGCGGGGGTTGTCCGCGAACGCCAACCGTGCGCCAAGGCCCGTGATAGCCGGCCATCCGATAGCCGTCCCAATCTCGGCCGGCAGCACGGCCGGACTGGAACTGTGGGCAGGCCGTCTGGCCGATGCGCTGGAGGAGGGGGGCTCCCTTGCGAAGACCCCGGTCGAAGACATCACCGCCCATTTGAGCAGCACGCGCGATAACTTCGCGCAACGGGCAGCGCTCATCGTCGAGCCGGAGCGTGCCGCGCTCCAGGCCCAACTGCGCGCATTAGCTAAGGGAGCCATCGAGCAAAGCGCGGAAGGGCCGACCATCATCACCGGGAGGGCATCCAACCGTCGGCTCGCCATCGCCTTCTCGGGCCAGGGCGGCCAGTGGTGGGCCATGGCGCGCCGCCTGTTGAAGGAAGACCGTGCGTTTCGCCGAACCGCCGAGATGTTCGACGAGGTGCTGCGTCCGATGGTCGGCTGGTCGACCGTCGAGGAGATGCTGCGGGACGAGACAAAGACCCGCATCAACGATGCCGACGTTACCCAGGCATCCATCTTCACCACGCAGATATCCCTCTACGAGCGCTGGACAAAGGCCGGCGTGCGGCCTGAGCTTTTGATCGGCCACAGCTTCGGCGAGGTCGCGGCCACCTACGTTTCAGGTATCATCGATATCGAGACGGCGGCTCGCATCATTGCCAAACGCGGCCTCATCCCGCTGAAGAGCGAGCGGCGCGGTGCAATGGCCACGATAGGGCTGACGGTCCATCAACTCGAACCTTTGCTGCCCGGTGACGAAAGCGTTGTCATTGCCGCCTACAACGGCCCGATCGCGCAAACGATTTCCGGCATGGAGGACGCGGTGCTTGGCGTGCTGGCCAAGGTCGCGGAAGCCTATCCCGATGCGACGGCCCGCCGGATGACCATGGATTTCGGATGGCACAGCGCGCATCTGGAAGACTGCAAGGAATGGTTCCTCGGCGAACTGGGTCCGGTCGCCTGGAAAGAAGGCCGTCTGCCGATCATCTCGACCGTCACCGGCATATTCGAGACGAAGTTCGACGCCGACTACTGGTGGGCCAATTTGCGCCAACCCGTCAGCTTTACCAGGGCCTTGGATTTCACCCTCGATTTCGGCATCAATACTTTCCTGGAAATAGGTCCGCACCGCACGCTGACGCCGCTCATCCGAGGCATCTCGCAGGAGCGCGGGGTAGACGCCGCCGCGGTGAACTCGCTCGATCGCAAAACTGACGATTTCTGGACGCTGGCGCGGGCCGAGGGCAGCCTTCATGTTGCCGGCGTCGAATTCGACCGGCCGAAATCGTTGAGTGGCCACGTGGCCGTTCCCAAGTTACCCTGGAACAACCAGCGCCTGCTGAATACATCCGAGGAAACCAAGAACTTCCTGTTCGAGGCACCCCGGCACGCACTGCTTGGATGGCGCGACTTCACTGCGGCGCCGTCCTGGACGAACGAAATCACGCTCAGAGGCTTCAAATTCCTGGCTGATCATCGGGTCAGCGGCGATTGCCTCTTCCCGGCCGTCGGTTACATCGAAATCATGGGGGCCGCACTGCGCGACCATTTCGGCTCTGAGTCCGTGGAACTGCGTGATTTCAAACTGTACGAAGCGCTTTCCATCGCGGAGGACGACGTCGTACTGTTTACGACCACGTTCGATCCGGTCGGTAGCAGGCTGCGCATCGCCACGTTCCATCGAGGCTCGGAGGATGGCTGGAGGACGCGTGCCGAAGCTTATGGCTTCAGCCACAAATATGAACTTGCACCAGCTCCCGCCGACCTGCTGCTGGATCGCCCGAACCTTGTCGAAAAGACGGAATTCTACCGTCTCGCCGAACGGCACGGGCTTGAATACGGTCCCTATTTCCAGTCGGTGAACGCACTCGACATTGTCGGCGACCGCCTGGTTGCCAGGCTGTCAAGCAAGGATCCCAACTTGGCGAAGCAGTATTTCGCCTTCCCCGGATTGCTGGACGCGGTGCTCCAGGCCGGCATCGGCCTGGCTTCACATCGAGACGGCGTGTGGGTTCCAGGTGAATCGCTGCCGCCGGCTAATGAAGACAAGGCCCAGTATCAGTTGCGCCTGCCAATCGGCGCCCGCAAGATCCTGCTGGGCGCTCCTTTGACGCCCGAGGTGATCGTCGATATCCAGCCGGGTCTCGACCCGTACTCGATGCGGTTCAGCGTGTTCTCGCCGGAAGGGCAGCCGCTCATCGTTCTCGACAACCTTCAGACAAAGGCGCTGGGCAAGGTCAGGGGCAGCAGGGCCAAGCAGGGTGCCGGCTCGGGCTCCAGTGTTTTCGACGAGCATTTCGAGAAGCAGGAGGCCAAACCGGCAGCGCCCTCATTGCGTTGCGCCCACTGGTTGGTGGTGGGTGATGGAACGCAGCGCCTCGAAGCGACATTGGCTGAGTTGGTTAGCCGCGGAGCGACGGTCGAGGTCGAAAACCCCGCGCCGTTCCTGAACCTCGATGCGGATGAAGCGCTCGCCACGATCCGGGCATTCATGACCAAATCGGGTGGGACAGGTGGCATCCTGTTCAGCGCCGCCACCCCCGAAAAACTCGACGACAAAGCAGGCGGGGACGAGCTTCTCGCCAGGATCACGCCTATCGTGCACCAATTGATCACGCTTGGAAAAGTCATCGACCGGCTGCACAGTTCGTCCGAACCGCGGCCCGAACTGGTTGTCGTCACGTCCGGCAGCCGGCTTGTGCAAGGTGACCAGCCGATGAGCCTTTCAGGCCTGAGTGAGAGCGCCTTGATCGGCATTGCTCGCACAATGGCAAACGAGTTCAAAGGTTTGGGCATCCGCCTTATCGATGCGGATCCCACATCGCTGCAGTCGGGGGTGAGCATTTCGGGCGCCGTGCTGGAGGAAACCGCAGAGACGGAATTCGTCCTGCGCGGCGCCGAACGCTATGTCCCGCGGCTGGAGCAACTGGCTTTGCACGAAGTGGCGCCGTTGCGGCGGACGCTGGAGACCGCGCGGGATTCTTCCAACTTCGCCGTCACCATGACGGGGCCTGGCACCATCGACAACATCGTACTACGCGAAATCGCCGATCCCGAATTGGCGCCAGACGAGGTCATGGTCGAGGTCGCCGCGGTCGGATTGAACTTCCGCGACATCATGGCGGCCACCAGCATCTTGCCGGACGAGTTGGAGAATGACGAGGCATACTGGCGCAATCTCGGGCTGGAGTTCGCCGGCACCGTCCGCAGGGTCGGCGAACGGGTGACCAATCTCAAGCCCGGCGATCGCATCATGGGCATGGGCAAGGGCTACCTCAGACGCTTCGCCAAGCTCCGGGCGGATCTCGCCATGCGCGTACCCGATGGTATTGATCTGATCGAGGCCGCGACCCTCCCGACAGCCTTCCTTACCGCTCACTACGCTCTCAAACATATCGGCCGATTGGCACAGGACGAAACCGCGCTGATCCATCTGGCTTCGGGTGGTGTCGGGCTCGCCGCCATCCAGGTCGCGCATGATGTGGGGGCTCGAGTCTTCGGCACCGCAGGCAGCGACACAAAACGCGCCTTCCTGAAGACATGGGGCGTGGATGAGGTCATGAACTCGCGCGCTCTCGATTTCGCCGACGAGGTGCGTTCCTTGACGCGTGGCCGCGGCGTCGACGTGGTGCTGAACGCGCTGTCTGGCAACGGCATCGACAAGAGCCTGGAGTGCCTGGCGCCCTTCGGCCGGATGGTCGAAATCGGCAAGCGCGATCTCGCCGACGACAAGCCCATCGGGCTTCGCTCGCTTTATCGCAACAACGCCTATTCGGTCATCGATCTCTCGACGCTTCCCGTCGAGAAGGAGAGCCTCTTCAGACAATTGCTGGCGGAGGTGGAGGCTAAGGTTGCCGCCGGCGTCTATAAGCCGCTGGAGGCGACCCGCTTCCCGGCATCGCGCGCGGCGGAAGCCATGCGCATGCTTTCGCGAGCGCTGCACATCGGCAAGGTGATCGTCACTTTCGACGAACCTTCCGTGGACATCGAACTTGACCTAGGCGCACAGTTCGCCGTCTCCGCTCAGGCTTCCTACCTCGTCACCGGTGGGCTCAAGGGATTTGGCGTTGCGATCGCCGAGTGGCTCAGTCAGAAAGGCGCGGGAACCATCATCCTTGCCAATCGAAGCGGTGTTCCAGATGCCGAAGCGGCTGTGGCTATCGAGATCATGGAGCAACGTGGCACGCGCATTGTTCGCGCCGCTCTGGACGTGACCGATGCCACCGCCGTCGGCAGGCTGATCGGCGAATATGCTGGGGGTGACGCTCCTTTGCGCGGCATCGTGCATGGCGCCGCGGTGATCGAGGACGCTTTCGTCTCGCAGCTCGATGCAGGCAAGATCGACCGTGTGCTGAGGCCGAAGATAGCCGGCGGGTGGAACTTGCACGTCGCCGTTGTCGAACACGATATCCCGCTGGATTTCTTCGTGAATTTCTCTTCGATCGCGCAGGTTATCGGTTCGTCTGGGCAGGCCAACTACACAGCGGCCAACTCTGTTTTGGACGCAATCGCCACGTACCGCAGGGGTCGCAACCTGGCCGGCTCGTCCACCGCCTGGGGCATGATTGCCGGCAGTGGATTCGTTGCCAGGTCGGAAGCAATGACCAACTATCTCGATAGCGTAGGCATCAAGCCGGTTCAGGATTCTGAAGCGGCGGCGGCCCTGTCCTATCTTGTGCGCGCCAGATCGGAGAATCTCGGCTTTGCGAATATCGACTGGGCTGCGATCGCACGCACGAACCCCGGCGCAGCGACGAATCCGAGGATTTCGTCGCTGCTTGGAGACAGAACCGGAGGGCGGTCTCGCATTCAGGCCGAGCTTGCAGCCGCGCCGCGCGAGGCGTGGGACGACCTGCTCGCCGACATGATCCGGCGCGAAGTGGCGAAAGTCCTCAAGGTCGAGGCAAGCGCCTTGGCGGATGACCGCAAACTCAGTGAGCTCGGTCTCGACTCCCTCTCATCGTTCGAACTGAAAAACCGCGTCGAGGCTCAGGTCGAAGTCGACATCCCTGTCGCCAAGTTCCTGCAAGCGCCGACGATCGCGGGACTGTCGCGCCTCGTTGCTTCCGCTTTTGAGGCGAAGCTGAAGGCGTCCGCCTTGCAGGTCCTGGCCGCACAAGCGAGTTCCGATGGCGTTGCAGCGCAGGAAGCCTTCCGGCCTCTTGGCCGCCAGGTCAATGCGATGATGCTGGATGGACTGCCGATGTCGTCGGCGGTCGCAAAGGCGGACAATCAGATCCTGGTCGAGACGAGTATTGAGCCTGGCGTGTCGCTGGCCGCGCTTGCGACAAGATTGGCGCGACTGGTCGAGCGACACGACGCGCTCCGGATGACCGGTGCGATATCGGCGTCCGGCGCCGTGGAGATCGGCTTCGAGGCTCAACCGATTGTTGAAGTGCTTTCGCCGGGCGGTCGTTTGGGCGATGTGGCGCTGCCTGGTCCGCTATGGCGGATCGGCGCGTGGCAGCGGCAGGATGGCGGTCACGAGCTACAAATCCGGGCTCATCGCGCGGCTGCGGACACGTTGTCGGTTCATCTTTTGCTTGCGCAGCTTGTGCAAGGCGAAGCAGAAGCGGTCGAAGCAGGGCCTAGTTTTACCGACTATGCGCGCACAGCTCATCCGATGCCCGGATCGAGCGAGTATCGTCGCGACCTCGCCTATTGGAAGGAGATACTTCACCACGCGCCTGCGATCGCACCGATCCCCGGCCGCAGTCGTGCCGCGTCTCCCGTCGGTATGGGAACCAACAGGGGCCGTGTCGGGTTGCTGGAGATCACGCTTCCAGCAGCAGCATTCGCATCGGGATCGGAGTTGACGGCCGCGCGCTTTCTGGCCGCCTATGCCAAGGCCTTGGCAAGCCGCCTCTCGCTCCAATCAATCGTCGTCGACCGCTGGTATAGCGAGCGCGGGCAGGGAGCACCAAGCGGATTGATAGGCCCCTTGGATGGGTCCTATCCGATTGTCCTGCGAGCCATGAATGAACTCGGTTACGATCTGCTGAGGAAGGTCGAGCGTGCCGACGCAAACGGCCACGCGCATCGGTCAATGGATACGTCGTCTCTGGAGCTGGCGCTCGAAGAAGATCTGCGCATTCGCCATGTTTCGCTGCGCCAATTCGGCTTCGCTTTTCTCGACCGTAGCCAAGTTACGGGGCTCGCCGCCTTGGACCATCCTCTCGATGCGATCCCCGCATCCGCGCACGAGATACAATTGTCCGCAGCGACCAGCGAAGCCGGCGTTGTCTGCCGGCTGACCGTGGATCTCGACGTCGTCGAAGAAGCAGCAGCGCGGTTGCTACTCGATCAGTTTCTCGACGAGCTTTCCTCCGAGCTCGAAACGTCAGGCCGCCTGGTGCCCATCGCAATGGGCTGGAGTCTGCGCGAGTGGTCTGGTCAGCCGAGTGGAGGCCAGGATGTCGAGCGCTCACCGCTCAACGGCGTGCCCAACGTCGAAAGAGAGATAGCAGTAACTAGCACGCAATTGGGATTACTGCGTTTCCAGGAACATCCAGACGCGACTTCGCATGCGCGTGCCGCATTCATTGTAAGCAAGGAGTTCAAGATCCGGCCGCAAATGGACGCCGATCGTCTCAGACGGGCGATCGAAACGGTCATGGCGCGACACGAGGTGATGCGTACCCGGTTCTTCCGCAAGGGGGCTAGATACGGCGCGTATCTGGAAAGGACCCCGACCGATTTCTTCAGGGTCGAGCAGGTCGCCGACGAATCCGAAGCGTTAGAGCGCGCAACCGAACTCGCGCAGGAAGGCATAGATATCCAGGCGCCGATGTTCCGTGTCACCGTCATCCGGTTCGGCTCCGAGAGCGACCTTATCGTCGCCAAGGCACATCATCTCGTTATTGACGGCTATTCCCTCGGCCTCATCGTCGAGGAAACAGTCAAGGCTTATCTCGGCCTGCCTCTTGATCCGGTGGAAATGAGTATCGACCGATTCATCCGGGATTTCGACCATGTCGGAAAACCCGGTTCGTTCGAACGGCGCGACGCATTCCTGCGCAAGGTATTCGCCGAGCCCTTGCCGCAAATTCCCAATCTCGGGCGCAAGGCGAAAGGCCGGCGGACGAATGTCAACCTGATCGATTGCAGCCTTAGCGAGGACGTGACGCTCTCGATAGCCAGCGACCAGCAGGATGCGCTGCGCAAGCGTGCCAGGGCAGCCGGCACGACGGAAACGGCCATGATCATCGCGGCCTTTGCGCAGACCATCGGGGCGCGCGGCGGCGTGGACGATATAGTGATGCAGGTTCCAGCAGCCTTGCGCCACGACCGGCGGCTGGAGAACTATGTCAATTTCGTCGCCTCGGACGTCCCCGTGCGTGCGCGGCTGTCGCGGTTCGAGACAATCGAAGCGCTAGCCGGTTCGCTCGGAGAAGGGATAGAAGAGGCTATCCAGTTCGCGCCCTTCATGGATTCGAACTACTTCGGAGACGTGCATGACGAAGTCGTGGCCAAGGGCTCCTATACCTCCCTCTTCGTCGCCGGCACCCAAACAGTCGACAGATGGACACGCGCCACACAGTCGGCCCCCCTTCAAAGGGCCCATGCCAGTGGCGAACTTGATCTCGGCATGTTCAAAGTGACGCCCCTGCCTGACATGCGACGAGAAAAACCACGTACCAGCGAGATGGATCTGCGTACCTTTCCGACCGCGAACGGTCTTGGTCTGACCTTGATATTCGACCAATTGGGCTATGACCGTGCAGAAGCAGAAGATATCCTGAGGGAAGTCATCGAACGGCTGTTGGCTGGGCAACCGGCGGTCGATTCAACCGAGCAGGCGGCGATATAGTGATGCGTCGATTCAGGGTCAGCGGGGCCGGTGGAAGCCGGTGCAGGTAAAAGGCACGTGATTCGCTTCATCTTAATCTTGTTTGCCGTTCTGGCGGCAGTCGGGCTTTTTTCTGGTTGGTATATCTGGCCTGCTCAGGTGGAGTCCTATGTCGCCCAGCGAAGGCTGATCGCGCGTGAAATCGCCGGACCCGGCCTCCTTGGTGCAACCAACCAGGTCGTCGTGACGGCAAGGATCCAGGCATTCCTGGCCGACGTTCGCGTCGACCGGAATGACGAGGTAAAGACCGGCGATATCCTCGCCACGCTAAACGCGACTGAAATCGAGTATCAGCTTGCCGCAGCGGTCGCCAACGACCGGGCCGCTGCGGAGAGCGTGCGCGAGGCCGAATTGGAGCGTGACCGGCTGGTTATCGCCGCCCGTACTGCAAAGGCAGATCTGGATCGCAGGAAGAGCCTGCTCGCCAGCAAATCGATTTCTCAGGCCGAGTTCGACCTCTTCGAAGGCACCCAGAAACAAGCCGAGGCCGCATTGGCGCGAGCGACCGCTAGCATCGAGCGCGCAAAGGCCCAGGCCGCGGCCGCCTCCGCCGAGGTCGAGCAGATACGGAGCCGTTTCGGCGAAACCTCGATACGCTCGCCTGTCAATGGGGTGGTGGTTTCCCGCAGCCGCACGGTGGGAGACCTGCTTTCTCCGGGCGTCGAACTGATGCAGATCGTCGACCCAACGTCATTGCTGGTCATGGCACGCTTCGACGAATCCGCGATGGGGTCGCTTCGGCCGGGGCAAGTAGCCAAAGTCACCTTCTCATCGGATCCGCAACGGCCCTACGCTGCTTCCATTGCGCGGATCGGCCGGCAGGTCGATCAAGAGACGCGCGAGTTCACGGTCGATCTTAAATTGCGCGAGGTGCCGGCGAACTGGGCTGTGGGTCAGCGTGCAAGCGTCACCATCCAAGCGGAATCGCCGTCACCGGGCATCGCGGTGCCACAGCGGTTCCTGGCGAGAAACCAGGGACGGGTGGGTCTTTGGATTGCACATGACGGGCGGGCCTATTGGGCTCCTGTTTCGCTGGGCTACTCCAGCGGCACCGATATCGAGATCACGCGCGGCCTAAAGGTCGGCGATGTCGTGCTCAGTCCGACAGGCCGCTTCCAGTACCAAGCGGTTAACCTCCAGGCATTGAGCAGGTGAATCTCGCGGTCAAAGATATCAGGCATAACCTGCTGAGGTTCATCCTGACCGTTTTCGGCGTCGGCCTGCTGATGGCGGCGACGATCGGCATGCTGGGCATGTATCGCGGCATCGTCTACGAAGCCTTGATCGTGATCGACGGCATTGGTGCCGACCTCTGGGTCGTCGAAGGGGGAAAGTCCGGACCGTTCGCCGAATCCTCCGCCGTACCGGCCAATCTCGATCGCCGCGTGGCCGGTGTGGCCGGTGTGGCGGCAACGCGGCGGTTCATCCAATACAACCAGCAGTTCGAAATTGACGGGCTTCCGCTGCGAATGTCCGTCACTGGTGTGGACTATCCAAGCGACAGTGGCAGCTGGATACCGTTGATCGCCGGCCGGTACTTCCAATCAAATCGCTACGAGGCCATAGCCGACAAGACTTTAGGCCTGGTTGTGGGTGACGAGATCCGGCTTGGACGAGATAGCTATACGATTGTGGGCGTGTCGGCCGGGCAGGTCGACATGGGTGGCGACGGATTGTTGTTCGTCACCATCCCGGACGCGCAGGTCATCAACCGACTGCTGCCCAGCGAGGCGATCCTCCTCAACCGTGCGGCCAAGGGCAAGACGCGCATGGGTCTCGGCGACGAGACCGGAAGTGTCGCTGCGGTCATCGTCGAAACTCTCCCGGGCGCTGACAAGGAGGTCGTGCGTGACTCGATCAAACGCTGGGGCGACGTCGAGGTCCTCACGCAGCAGGACCAGGAAACGCTTCTACTGGACGGCCGCCTCGGCAAGCTCCGCGTCCAGATCCTGGCTTTCACGACGATGACGCTGCTGATCTGCTGCGCCGTCATAGCACTGACCATCTATACGATGACAATCGAGAAGGTCGCGCAGATAGCACTTCTGAAGCTGATCGGCGCCCGTGACCGGGTGATCATCGGCATGATTGCGCAGCAGGCGGGGTTGATCGGCTTTTGCAGCCTCGTTCTGGCCATAGCCATCTCGTTTACGATCTATCCGAGATTTCCGAGAACTGTGCTGATGACCGAATCCGATCTTGGCGTGTTGTCGTTCGTGCTGATGGCACTCAGCCTTGCGGCCAGCTGGTTTGCGATTCGTCGCGCGCTCGCGGTCCGTGCACAGGAAGTGTTGGCCTGATGTCGAAGCGCCGCCTCGCCACGCTGGAGGTTCGGAACGCCAGCAAGGTCTACGAGAGCGGCGGCTCGCCGGTCACCGCGTTGGCGGCAGGTTCGCTGACCTTGAGCCCCGGCAGTGTTACCGGTATCGTCGGGCCCAGCGGCTCCGGCAAGACGACGCTGCTGATGATCGCCGGTCTGCTGGAGACACCGACAACGGGAGAGGTCCTGTTCGACGGCACGGTGATTTCGCGTCCCGGTGCGAAGCTCAACGAGCTACGGGCCTTCAGGCGGACCCATCTTGGGTTTGTGTTCCAGAAAGCGAACCTGATCCCCTTTCTCACGGCCGCCGAAAACATTGCCATCGCCATGCAGGTCAATGATGTCGGTCGCCAGCAGGCGCAGGCGCGAGCCAGCCGGCTTCTCGCCGCGTTGGGCATCGAACATCGCGGCTCCAATTATCCTTCCCAACTTTCCGGCGGCGAACAGCAGCGTGTTTCAATCGCCAGGGCCTTGGCAAACGATCCCACCGTTATTCTAGCCGACGAACCTACCGCCGCACTGGATGGTACACGGGCGGAGATGGTGATGAAGGTGTTCAGGCATCTGGCGGACAGCCGCAATGTCGCGATCTGCGTTGTGACCCACGATACGCGCTGGAAAACTTATTTTGATTCGATGCTCGAGCTCGAGGATGGGCGGGCACGAGAGCCGTCTCCCTTTGGCATGATGGCTGAACGGCATTGATCACCGCTCGACGCGGCCATGGCGGTGTTCCCGCTGAGAAGATGTTATGGCGATCCAACACGCGCCGCCTTCAATGTCATGGGCTGCACCGGCCGAAAGGACTGTCAAAGACTTACGAGTTGCTGGCCGAAGCGGCGGTGCTGAGGTTCACTACGCGACACGCACCGTGCGCTGCCTCGGCTTGATCGCTGTGGCGAGCAGCAGGCCGGCGATGATGAGGGCGGCGCCGGCGAGATCGTAGTCGTGCAAGCTTTCGCCGAGGAACAGATAAGCGAGAACGGCGACGAAGGCGGTCTGCAGATAGAGCAGCATGCTGGCGCGCCCGGCGCCAAGCGTCTCGACGCTACGGTTGTAGAGATAGTACATCAGGGCGCCGCCCGGGCCAGCAACATAGGCGAGGGCCAGCAGGCCGTTCGCATGCAGCGCCGAACGATCCCCGGAAAACAGTTCCCAGAGATAAAGGGGCAGTGCGGCCAGCGCGCCGGCTCCCAGCAGCAGGACCACCATCGGTAGAAGCTCGATAGCGAATTTGGCGCGACGCAGCAGCACGGTGTAGAGGCCCCAGCAAAAGGCGCTGCCGACGATCCACAACTCGCCGGGATTGAACTGCAACTGCATCAGCGCAGCAAGGTCGCCGCGCGCCACGATCACCACCATCCCGGCCAGAGCGACCAGCGCTCCAAGCGCTTTCCAGACACCGAGGGGCTCGCCGAGCACGAAGCGGGCAAGCACCATCGTCATGATCGGCGACAGCGCCATGATGATGCCGGCGGTTGTCGCGTTGGTGTAGTTGAGGCCCGTGTAGATCATGCCCTGACACAAGGTCAGCCCGATGGCGCCGATGACCAGCACCTCGATCACCCGGGATTGGATCAGCTCGAGCATCGCCCCGTGATGACGATGGACGATAGGCAGCAGGATCGCGCAGGCAAGCGTCAGCCGCCAGAAGCAGAGTGCCCAAGGCGGCATCTCGGGGGCAACCCACTTGGCGGCGATATAGACGCCGGCCGACAGGAGCCAGCAGAGCGTCGCGAGAGAATAGGCGAGCGGGAGTGATGCGTCGGGTCTCGCCTTCGCTACACTTGGATGTGCTATCGGCAGCGATTGGATATCCGT
This sequence comes from Mesorhizobium sp. M0340, assembly GCF_040321535.1. Lineage (NCBI taxonomy): Bacteria > Pseudomonadati > Pseudomonadota > Alphaproteobacteria > Hyphomicrobiales > Phyllobacteriaceae > Mesorhizobium > Mesorhizobium sp. M0340. The sequence goes on from NZ_JAMYRR010000002.1 coordinate 353,808, forward strand.
CTCCTCCCACCGCAGACTTTAGCAGATTTGCAGCGCCTTGCTAAGCAGCGACAACAGCTGTTTCACCAGCCAGTGCAATCGGTGGGTCATTGTGGGTCCCGCCGTTCACGGTCTCGTTCCTTTCCAACGCATGTTGGCCCATGAGCAACTCGATACCGAAAAGCGCAAGCCGTATCGATTTCGCGCGATACGAATGTGAGATTCATATCGCGCGACAGATATTCGGGCGGTTGCCACAATCTCCTCGCGCCATATTTCTACCGAGAGCAGATCTGTCGCGAATTCCTGGCCCTCGGATCACGCACCGCTGTTTCGAAGCAATTGGAAGAATAAGCCACTGATTTCCGTTTACACAAAGAGCACGACGCAAATCCATGCGGAGGACTTCCGATGCATGCCGGCTTCCGAGGAAGCGTACTCGTAGCGTTGTTGGGAGCCGTCATGGCGAGCTGCGCTGGCATTCCGGCGCAAAAAGCCGAGGCAATAATCGGCTATGGCCCCAACCCCACTTTACCGAAACCAAGACCGACGCTGATCCCGACTGTTAACATCGCCGAGGCGAAAGGCTGGCAGAAAGGAGGTATGCCGACCCCGGCGAAGGGGCTGGCAGTGAACGCCTTCGCTATCGGCCTCGACCATCCGCGCTGGCTGCATGTGCTTCCGAACGGCGACGTGCTGGTTGCTGAAACCAATGCCCCTGCCAAGCATGACGAAGGCTTCAGTCTTAGAAAGGTCTTCATGGACCTGGCTATGAAGCGGGCCGGCGCCGCAACCAAAAGCGCCAACCGCATCACGCTCCTGCGCGACACCGATGGCGACGGCATTGCGGATGTGCGAACGACCTTCGCGGAAGGCCTCAATTCGCCGTTCGGCATGACGCTGTCCAAAGGCAAGCTCTTTGTCGCGAATACCGACGCGCTCGTCGCTTTCCCCTACTCCAACGGCCAGACCCGAGCCGGCACATCGCCGGAAAAGATCATCGACTTGCCGGCCGGGGACCTCAACCATCATTGGACCAAGGACGTGATCGCAAGTCCGGATGGACGCAAGCTCTATGTCACCGTTGGTTCCAACAGCAACGTTGGAGAAAACGGCATAGCCGCGGAGAAGAACCGCGCCGCTGTCCTTGAAGTGGATCGGTCGAGCCGTCGTACTCGGGTCTTCGCCTCGGGCCTGCGCAACCCGAACGGGCTCTCCTGGAATCCTGAAACTGGCGAGCTTTGGGTCGCTGTGAACGAGCGTGACGAGATCGGCGACGACCTCGTGCCGGATTACATGACCTCGGTTCGTGACGGCGCCTTCTATGGCTGGCCCTACAGCTACTACGGACAGAACGTCGACGAACGCGCCAAGCCGCAGCGCCCCGATCTCGTGGCGACGGCGGTCAAGCCCGACTACGCCCTGGGCTCTCATACCGCCTCGCTGGGACTGACCTTCTCCAAAGGCGCCGGGCTCGGTCCGGCCTACGGCAACGGCGCCTTCGTCGGCCAGCACGGCTCGTGGAACAGAAGCGTGCATAGCGGCTACAAGGTGATCTTCGTACCGTTCCGTGGTGGCAAACCGAGCGGTCCTCCGAAAGATGTGCTCACTGGCTTCATCGGGCGTAATGGTGAGGCGATGGGCCGTCCGGTCGGCGTAGCTATCGATCAGACTGGCGCACTGCTCGTCGCCGATGACGTCGGTAACGTCATCTGGCGGGTCCGCCGGGCGAATGGCCGTTGAGCGCAGGTGCCTTTCTGAGTCCGAGCTCAGCCTTCGGCTACAGCGCCACGCCCGATATGACTTTCATTCGGCTGCGACTCGATGCAAATGCCAGGTGACGACACCGCGCCTGCCGCATGTCGGTCGCTACGGCGAGGTCTATTTTGCGCATGGCTATTCGGGCAAGGGGTGATCCTGTCGACGCTGCCGTTCCCCGGCGGCACGGCGCTGAGCGGCCCGCTCCACGTTGCTCGGCATGCTTTGGTACGCACTGCGCGACCGCATCAAACATTGAGCGCAGGCAGTGGCAACTTCTGTCCCGCAGGATCAAGCCTGCGTAGCCTGGACGCCGATAGACTTGCCTGCTTTTCCGCAGCTAATAGATAGATATGATTGCAGGATTAACCATTTCATAGCCCAGGCGCGGCTCCGATTTGTCTTTCGAAATCCCGCTGGAGACAGTTCCGGTTGAACTGCGATCCAGCTTTGTTTCCCTGGTTTTCTTGATCGTGCTGCGCGACAGGTCGGCGCAGGCCGACGCTGTGTTGACCAGCCTCTTTTTCTCGTGCGCAACGGCGGCGGTGGATACGGCAATCACCATTGCCGCACAAATAATCGCCAATCTCATTGATTCCCCCTTAGAGCACCGCAAACGTGTGGTCGACTGCCTCGAGACGCCGGCGAAGAGATTACTCGCGCCTGGCCGATCCATGCGGCTTCCGACTGCCCAAGAATGTGACCACATTAGCTGCAGCGCAAGTAACCATTTCGGACTAGGCAACGGGTTCACCCTTCGACGGAAAGCGGCTGAGCTGCCGGCGAAAAAGCAGGCGTTTTAGCCGTTTCCGCCGCCGGGCGCCTTCTGAGAGCGATGCAGTCGATCGCGACGGAATGCGGCTATGCAGGAGGCTGGCAGAATAGCGCGACCGCTCTGCTTCGAGCGCAACGCTCGCCGGCCAGAGGCTCGGAATCACCAAAGTCGACGACGGGATTTGGCTCGTCTCCGTCATGCACATTCGTGCTCAAGGCTAACTCGGCGCAGCTTCGTTGCGGCACCGGCGGGCGCGTACAGCGGAGTGCTGGAATGGCATCTGTTCACCGCCCGCCAGTCCGCTTCCGGCGGTCTGCAGCAACGCGGCATTTTCCACTTTGAGGCGAAGTAATTCTCAACTATGGTTGAGCTAGGCTTTTGGCATGGGGGATATTGCCGATGGTTTTGTCACGCAGGGGTGTCGTGCTCGGCGGCCTGGCGCTGGTCGCGGTGGGTGCAACCAGCAATATTGCTCAAGCCGCGGCGGCAAAATCCTTTTTCGCGGGTACCGCCAGCGACAACAATTTTGTCTATCGCAAGACCAACTTCGCCAAGATCGACAAGAGATGGCATCGCCAGATCGTCAAGTATTTCAGCAGCGAGCCGGTCGGCACCGTCGTGGTCGATACCCGCCACCATTTCCTCTACGTCATCATGGAAAACAAGACCGCCATCCGCTACGGCGTCGGCGTCGGTAAGGACGGCTTCAAATGGTACGGCCGCGCGACGATCGACCGCCGCGCGCTGTGGCCGGATTGGGTCCCGCCCCCCGAAATGCGTAAGCGCAGGCCGGAACTACCGCCCATGATCGCAGGCGGCGCGTCCAACAATCCGCTCGGGCCGCGCGCGCTCTATCTGCACCGCGACGGCGCTGACACCGGCTACCGCCTGCATGGCACGCTTGAGCCATGGAGCATCGGCACCGACGCTTCCAGCGGCTGCATCCGCATGTTCCCGGAAGACATCATCGACCTCTACCAGCGCTGCCCGATCGGCACCGCGGTGCAGGTCCTGCCGCACATCGCCGACCAGGCGCCCGCTTCCACCACTGTCGAATGATTGGCGCCTCATGAACCGTATGATTGAAAACACGCGCCGGCTGCTCGCTGCCGGCCTGCTGATGCTGGTCGCATCCTGCTCGACCAGCAACACGCTCGCCCCTTCCACGCCTGACATCACCAACACCGAGGTTGCCGGCTTCCAGAACGTGCAGCCGGGCAGCGAGGAGGATTTTATCCTCAATGTCGGCCGCCGCACCTATTTCACGCAAGGTTCGGCCGCGCTCGATTCTGTCGCCAAGGCCACCCTCGACACCCAGATCGCCTGGTTAACAAAGCATCCGCGCTGGCTGCTCAAGCTGCAGGGTTTCGCCGACGATCCCGGCGCAAGTGAAATGGCGCTGTCGCAGCAGCGCGCCGATGCGGTGATGGACTACCTCGCCGCCGGCGGCATAGACCGCAACCGCATGTGGGCCAAGGGCTACGGCAAGGACAGGCTCGTCCGCGACTGCCCGGACACCGCCTGCAGGTCGCAGAACCGCCGCGTTGTGTCCAATTTGCGCGATGAGAGGGACGAGTCGTAGAGGCTGTCCATGCGGGTTCGGAAGACGAGATCGTGCGCGGTGGCGAGCGCATGCTCGCGCAGATCCTCCACGTTTGCCAGTTCGTCACCTTCGTGATCGGGTATCAGCCGACCGCGGTAACGAATGTTCATGAAGTAACGCAAGTCCGCCACTCATCTCTCTCTCGCTTGATCGGGAACTGGAATACGTTGGAGTATTCCCTCTCGGCGAGCCGTAGGACTGGCCGGCGATCTGTTCCAGCTTCGCTCGATCCCTCATCCCGACGCGACCACGCGTGGCCCTGATCGCACCGGCGCCCTCCAGCATCTGCACTGCAAGTGTCACGCCCGGACGACGCGCGCCCAGCATAATGCTCATGAATTCGTGGGTGATGGGCATGTCGTCCTGCTCTAGCCGGTCGTGCGTCATGAGAAGCCAGCGCGCGAGCCGCTCCTCGACGGAGTAGCCGGCGTTGGCATAGGCCGTCTGACTGACCTGCACGATGAAGGTATGCACGAAACGCAGAAGGAGCGCCCGCAGCGCGGGGCTATGGTCCATAGCGGCCTGTAGCTCGCCCGCCCCAATGCGGAATGCTTCGCCTGCGACCTGGACCAGGCAGGTGTGCGGCGAACGGTCCACGCCGAGCACGATGGGGGCACCCACCAGGCCCTCCGATCCCACCATGCCGACCTCGAACCGTCCTTCCCCGGTGTCGGCGACGATTGAGGCAACCCCATATTCGGGGAAGGTGACATGGGTGATCCTTTGATCGGCTCTGAACAGATGTTCGCGCAGTCCAAACGACACCGCCTCCAGGTGCGGCTGCACCAGGACAAAGTCGTCAGGCGACAACGAAGCCAGCAGACGGTTGCGAAGGATCGATTGCTGAAGCTGAGCCATGCCCACAGCCTCCGTTTTGGAGCAAGAGCACGAGCACACCTCAGCCATTTCTCAGCCGCTTGCGCCCTAACGATCAGCAAGCGATCGTATCCTCCTCAGATCCTTGCGAAGCAATGGTGAACGCATTTTTCAGCGCCAGATCGGAGCTTAGGTACAGATTCGTACCGACATGTCTAAATGCAGACTTGCTTTCCACGGTTCTGGTCTAGAAATGCGTACCAAATCGCTCCTGGTAGTGGTCTTTCCCCAAGACTGATTTCGGCAGTTTGGGCACCAGTAGCCACGTGTCAGCAAGTTCGCTCGCGCGGCCTCGGTGGCAAGCATAACGAAAGGAACCAAGCTGCCAGGGCCAGGTTCGAAGCCGGTGCCTGAAGAGGTCAATCCATGTCGCGCGCGTGTCGCGTGGATTTGCCGAGTGTCGCAGGAAATCCTTGCAAATCACCGGTGGCTGCTTGCAACATGGCGTGAAACACAATCGGCCAGCTTTAAGGGCTAGCCGATTGTCAAGTTTACTTGAGAAATTCTTGGTAGCGGGAGACCGCTACATCGCGACACCCACTATTGAGGGGGCGCTTTTTTGCTATCGTTGGCAAGCGGCCTGACAGCAAATCGAGATCGAGCAACCACGAACTCGACGATGATGGATGGGACGAACTGCGCCGAAAAAGCTGACAAATTCGGATACTTAACGTAAAGCCTTGGGTCATGCGGTACCGAATGCAGTACCGTTCGGGCGATCAACCAACGATTGGCGAAATTTTGAACGGGCTACCATTACCGATGGCCTAAACACCATCTTCGTCCTTCGTTGCCGCAAGAAAGGTTCCCCAACCGCCGGATCAATCCGATCAGCCTGTGCCAACGCGCAACGGCTCCAATACTCAAACGTTTCGGGCGGGACTGAAGAGGTTGATGACTGCCGCACCCGGAGCAGTTCGACGTATTTCCTTATTTCGCTTGGCCTGCTGAAATGCAGCCGCGTTTTTAGAAGGAACGACCATCTGGCAGGACGACGCAAGCACTTGATGGCAAGGCCGTCGAGCGGATGGAGAAAGTCAGCGACGAACAATACCGCCGCTGAACCTTACCGGGCCGCAGCGTCTCGCACTTGGCGAAGTCTTGCGCTGCCGAGTCCTGCAATAGTGACAGGCACGCTGCCAACTCACCCCAGCCAATACCTCGGCCCCGGCCCCTTGCGTCCTGCCATATCGGCAGGGTTCGCAAGGCTACACCGGTCCATCGACAGACAGCCGCAACCGATGCACTCGGTAAGCCCGGACCTCAGGCGCTGCAACTCCGCGATGCGCTGGTCGATGCGCTTAGTCCACTGGCCCGACAACCGCGACCAATCCCGACGCGACGGCACGCGATCGGCTGGCAACTTGGCGAGCTCGGCGCCGATCTCCTCCAGCGTCAGCCCAATTCGCTGCGCGAAGACGATGAAGGCGATCCGGCGCAGCACGGATCGCGGATAGCGTCTGTGTCCCGAGCCGGCCCGCTCGGACGCGATCAGCCCGCGCTCCTCGTAGAAGCGCAGGGCCGATGAGGCGACGCCGCTGCGCCGCGACACGTCGGTGATGGTCAGCATGGAATCCATGCATGAACGAAAGCACGATTCCCGCTTGACTTCAAGTTAACTTGAACTTGTAGCAAGGGCCATAAAGCTTGAAGGAGCACCGGCAATGCAGTCGAATATTGATCTTCAAGGACTTCGCGTGGCGGTCACGGGCGGCACCTCCGGGCTCGGAATGGCGCTTGTGCGGCAGCTGACCGCGCAGGGTGCGTGCGTGGCCTTCGTCGCTCGCACCGCCGCGAATGTCGAACGCATCGCCGACGAGACGGGCGCGCACGGCATTGTCGGCGACGTCGGCAAGAAGGAGGACACCTACTCGATCGCACTACAGGTCACTGCCAGCCTCGGCGGGCTCGACGTCCTGATCAACAATGCCTCGAGCCTCGGCCCTGTCCCTCTGGCGCTCCTCGCCGATACTGAGTGCGAGGAGCTGGAAGTGGCGCTCGCGGTCAACCTGGTCGGCGCGTTCCGGCTGACGAAGGCCCTGTTCGGTGCGCTTGCCGCGTCCGCACGCGAGGGCCGTGGCGCGATGGTGATCAACATCTCCAGCGACGCGGCGGTGAACGCCTATCCCGGCTGGGGCGCGTATGGGGCGAGCAAGGCCGCTCTTGCCCATCTGACGGCGATTTGGGAGGACGAGGCGAAAGCCGACGGCATACGGCTCCTCGCACCCGACCCTGGCGACATGGACACCCCGCTGCACGCGCTAGCGCTTCCTGACGCCGATCCGTCTACATTGAAACGCCCCGAACTGGCTGCTGCCGAGATCATCGAAAAGATGATCGACGCGTTACAGGTCCGCGCTACGCTTCACGCCGGGGCATGCGCATGATTGCCGCCGATCGTTCCGATCGGCGCGCAGCCAGGCTGTTGGTCGTCGAGGCGGACGGCACGATGCGCGACCTGCCGCGCGCTGGAATCGCGACGCTATTCGGTCCCGGCGATCAGGTCGTCGCCAATGACGCCGCGACCTTGCCTGCCAGCTTGCACGGCACGCATGTCCCAAGCGGTGAGGCGATCGAGATCCGCCTGGCGGGCTGGCTGTCACTTCCCGATCCAACCCGTTTCGTGGCGATTGCCTTCGGCTCGGGCGATCACCGCACGCGCACGGAAGACCGGCTGCCTCCACCTCCGCTGTCACCAGGCGATCGCCTCCGGCTCGGCTCGCTTGACGCCGTCGTCGAGCGCCTTCTCGACCATCCACGCCTTCTCGAGTTGCACTTCCCAGGCAACCGCGCAGCGGTGCTTGCAGGACTGGCGCAGCACGGCCGGCCGATCCAATACGCGCATGTTCCCCAGCCGTTGGCACTGTGGGATGTTTGGAGATTGCCGCCGGGCCGGTCGCGTTCGAGGCGCCGTCGGCAGGCTTCGCGCTCGACTGGCGCACGCTCCAAGCCTGGCGTCGGCACGACGTTGGCTTTGCAACACTCACGCATGCTGCGGGCGTGTCTTCCACCGGCGATCCCGCGCTCGACTCGCGCCTTCCCTTCGACGAGCCATACCGCATCCCTGGGCGCACCGCGGCGCAGGTCGCGCGGGCGAAGCTGCGCGGCAGCCGCATCATTGCGATCGGCACAAGCGTAGTGCGCGCACTTGAAGCAGCCGCCAATCCCGGCGGCAATGTGCGTGCCGGAAATGGCATTGCGACAGGGCGCATCGCGCGGGGCACGCGGCTTCGCGTGGTCGATGCGATTCTCACAGGCGTCCACCAGCCCGGCGAAAGCCATTTCGAGCTCCTGCGCGCCTTTGCCGATGATGCTCTGCTCGCTAAGGCCTCCGCAGCCTTCACCGCGTATCGATACCGCGCGCATGAATTCGGCGATTCCATGCTGCTCAATCGCCAACCGCTGCTTCTATCGCGCGAACGGAACCGTGCCGAGGTGCTCGAGACGAAGCCTCTACTCGAGGCGTGGCTATGATGTCGGCAGGTTCGGTGGCATTCCGGGCCGCACCGCGAACGTCAGCTTCGGAGAAGTGGAACAGACCCAAGGTTGATTGACGATTCTCCCCAGGTCCACCCGGTTCCGAACCGGCACAACGCGCCAATTGCCGACCTTTCCGGCGAGTGTACCACTACCCACTGCCGCCCCGAGCATCCCCGACACCGAGCCGTCGGCATGACGTCGACCGATCGCTCCGCCGCGGCCTGGATCGACCAATCGCTGGCCCACGTCGCTGAAGCCATCGGCCGCATGGACGACGATCGGTTCCTGGCCGAGCACCAGTCCGCCCACGATGAACCGCGCTCGCCGTCTGTGGACATGGTTGCCGCGGTGCTTGAGTGGTGGCGCCGGTGGCCGGTGGGGCGCGACGAATGAAGCGCCGGCCCAGTTCAACCTGGGCGACGCCGTTCAAAGCTGGGGGGATCGATCTTCACCAAGCGGTCTGCGGCCTCGACCGCAGCTTGTATCCTGCTGCGCAGCGCGAGATTCTTGGCCAGCATTTCTTCAGTGCGTTGAAGCGCGAGCTCGGTCCGATGGATGCGCTGCCTGGCAATGGCAACTTCCGATGTCAAAATATCGGCCGCTATCCCGTGGCCGTGGGGTTCCATAGTGTCCATCAGTTTCTAATACATGGGGGGCGATATCGTTCCCTGATATCGGGCGAGCGGGGTGCCGCCGTTCCTCTATCAGTGATGAGCGCTGCCAATATGGTCCGGCCGTCTTTGCAGCCGCGACAGGCGCGATGGGCCGAATGACCAACGCGCTCCCTGTCAAAACAGCGCCAGAAACAAGGCGCCCCCCTCGATCCATCCTGATGCGGCCCGATGAAGTGCGGGATATCAAATCAGCCGCCGACTATGCTGGCCGCGATGACAGGACCATTCGTCGTTGGGCAACGCGATATGGGATCGGGCGCCAGAGTGGACGAGGTGCGCCCCATCGAAATTAGCCTGCCAGCCTTGGAAATGGTTGCACGGCAAATTGGAGGCGCTGGAGACGCTGCGGGCCGGCGACAGATCAAATCGATGCTGCGGCCGCGCTCGAGTTTCAAACGGGCAACCGGCGTTGGAGACGGTCGCCCGGCCGCTTCACGTAACGGCGCGGCGGGCGAACGCCGCCGCGTCAACCCAGGGGTAGCACATCGCCGTTCCGATCAAGTTCCTCCGCGACGACACGTCGGCCCGGTTCCTCGACAACCGCATATCCTCGTCGGGCGCCTCCATAGATTCGTTGAACCAACGACTGGAAAGGATCGGTGTTTCGCGTTCCGTTAGAGTCGCAAGAGCGTGGGGTGAGCGGTACTACATCCACCCGGCCAGACGCCATTCCAACCGCTGATCCGTCTCGACGCTTTCGGCCGCCTCGGCCGTCTCGCTAGGTCGCTTCGCCCGGCTTATGGAAGTTCGATCTCGCCGTCCACCACGTGGTTAAGGCCGGTGCCTTCCGCCGTCAGCGTCATGCGGACCTTCAGCTTCTTGCCGCCGATTTGCCCTTCGCGCACCGTCTCCTCGATCTTGCGCTGAGAGGTGACGCCGACTTCCTTCAGGAACTTGCGGATCGACATGTTGACGGCGTCTTCGCTCATGGCGGAACTCCTCTGTATCCGGAAGGGATTGTAAGGGAAGGCAAGGGATCAAGGAAGCAGGACGGTGACGCACGGGTTTATAGAAATAGACCTGGAGCCGGGTGGAGACGTCGGGTCCTTAAACTTGATCGGCCCCTGGCAGGAGGAGTGGAACCGATCGACGTCTTGCGCAGAAGGAGCACTATGACGGCTATCTCGGCCTTGCTCTGACCGATCAGGAAAAGAGTGATCTGATCGAGTACCTCAATCGATCTGATCAGCACTCGGCGCTTCTTTGGGTTCGATTGGGAGGAAAGATCATTAAAGAAGATCGTGGTGAGGTAATTGCGGGTCGGCACAACAGGCCAAGCGCTGTCTCGCCGGAAACTTCTTAAGGTGTCGATGACCGGCGCGGGCGATTGCAGGTGCAGGTGGGCTTGCTTCCTGCATGACAGGTCAGCCTGCGGCGCGGCGCCGAAACAACCCCAAAGCCTGTGGCGCTTTATTAGGATGTTCCAAACAAACGTCGCCGCTGGGCCGGGTGCTCCCATTTCCTGAAGCCGAATGCATCCGAGATTGTCGCAGGTGAAATCAGCCCCGATGGTTGGTGCCGCTTTTACAAAGCACGGCCTGCCTGATCGGCAGAGCCCAGCGGAGACTTTCGTTGTCTGCTGCGCTGGCGGGTGATGGTCTGCAGGCCTCGCGTCGAGGATGTCGGGTCACATTAGGCATTCGACAAGTCCGGAGTCAGAGCCGAAGTGATCGATCACCTTTCCAACATTTGCCTTCCCGATTGATCCCTCCCGGTGGGTCAAGCAACCCAAATATCAGCGTTCCTCTGGCGGCTTGACGTTCTGGAACTGCATCAGCAGCAGCAGATCATAAATGATTTTGAGTGTGCCGCAGATCAGGAGGGGCCATGCCCGGAACGAGGCAGCGAACAGAGCGCCCGCCAGGGCGGGACTGGCTGCGGCAGCCAAACTGCGAGGTACCGATGTGAAGCTCGCGGCTGCTGCCCGCTCCGCCTCCGTGACGACCGCCATGACGTAAGATGAGCGCGTCGGGACGTCCATCTGCGAAAGCGCGGCACGGATCAGCAGCAGGGCGAGCGCCAGAGGGAGCGTCGGCGCAAGCGCCGCCAGCATCAGGGCGATGCTGGACGGAATGTGTGTGAACACCATCGTGTTGATGAGTCCGATGTGCCGCGACAGCCAGGCGGCAACGGGGAATGAGAACGCCGAAAGGACGCCGGACCAGAAGAAGAAAAAGCCCGCTTCCGAAAGCGACAGGTCGAATTTTTCGAAAAGCCACAGGGCAAGCAACGACTGGACGAGGAAGCCGCCTGCAAAGGCATCAAGGCTAAAAAGGGCCGCAAGCCTGAAAACGATATTCCGCGAGGGGCCAAGCGCGGACGTGCTGCCGGAGTCCGACGTTGGACGGCGCTGCGGGATCTGCGCGTAAAGGAGACCGCCGAGCAGGCCCAGCAACGCATAGAGCACGAACATCGCCTTGATGCCGGTGAGTTGATCGAGGCCGGCTGGAGCCAGAAGATCAGGTGTCGCCGAAGCGAGCGCGCCAACCGCGGCTGCGAGCGCACCCACAAGGCTGTAGCGCGCGAACATCTTGGTCCGCGCGGCGTCGGTGACTTCGCGTGTTAGCACGGCATGCTCTAAGGGCACGAATACGCTGACGCTGCCGGCCGACGGGTTGATGGTGCCTGCGAAGGCGATCACCAAAAGCAGCGCGTAGTCGTGGACGACAGCAAAGGCCACACCCGTGGCGACCATCAGACTGGCGGCGGCAAGCAGGAGTTGGCGGTGATCGTGTCGGGCACCAAGGAGTCCGACGGCGATGGTCAAGAGCGCTGAACCGAGCAGCGATGCGGTTGCAATGATGCCGACCTGCAGAGTCGCGAAGCCTAATGCGAGGAGATAGACCGGCAACAGAACGGCCACGAAGCCGTCGCCCATGTCCCGCAGGGCTCGGGCCGCAAAAAGAAAAGTCGCCGGGCGGATCTGCTGCACTGATCTAGCCTGACCTCATCACCTGCATTGGCGTCACCGGCTTTGGCAGCGTCGCTCGACAGGGCCGGAAGGATCATGACGGAGTCGCATTAGACATTCCAGCGAGGCGAATATCGGATTCAATCCTCGGGCTACCGCCCAACAATGCTGAATCATATCGTGTCAACGGCTTGCAACGACCGAAGACGCAACTGGTGCATATTGCACTTGGCTGTCAAGGTCGGGAAGAAGGGTCGGATCGCGAAGTTCCCCGCCGCATTGAACGTCCCAAGATGGCGCATAGTGCCGTTTCGGAACCGGGTGGACCGGGGGCAGGATCGCCAATCAACCTGAGATCATGTTGCAACCAAGTTCGAATGTCGCGTTGCTGGCAAGTAGAAATGTCGCATTGGGACGTTTCAGGGGTAGGCGCCAAGTCAGGATTGCGGGGTGACGTGCATCCTGGCTTCGCCGTGAGCGCCCGATCGGGGGCGATCAAGTATGGCACTTCGGCTTTACTAGCTTTGAGAGCGGCCACTTGCGCGCGAGCTTCGTTGGCCGGTGTCGGTTGCGGGTGATCCGATATTCGTCCAGCATCGCGACGACATCTGCAATGCGAAGCTTGGCGAAGAGTTTGACAACGCAGATCAGCGCAAGATGTCCGACAGGCTCTCGGGCTTCTTCTCGCCAAGCGAGAGATCAAGGCCGGACAGAAGTTCGACGAGATGGCTTCGCATCAGGTCGGACGCGTTTTGTGCGTCGTGCTTTTCGATGGCATCGACGAGGGCGTGATGGGCGTGGCTTTCGCAGGTGGTGTCGCGGCGGCGCCAGTAGAGCGCGATGATCAGCGACGACCGCGACAGCAGGTCTTTGACGAAACCGGTCAGGATAGAATGGCCGGCGATTTCGGCGATGCCGACATGGAATTTTGCCGACAGCATGATGGCGTCGCTGTCGCGGCCGGCATGCAGGGCCTCGTGCTCTTTTTCGAGATGAAGCCGCAGTTGCGCGATCTCGGCCGGCTTTGCCACTTCGGCGGCAAGCGCCGCGACCTTGGGCTCGATCAGCGCCCGCGCCTCGAACACCTCGCGCGCTTCCTGCTTGGTCGGCTGGGCGACGAACGCGCCGCGGTTCGGCTCGAGCCGAGCCAAGCGGTCATGCGACAGCGCCTGCAGCGCCGCGCGTATCACCGCGCGGCTCACCGAATAGATCGAGGCGAGTTCGTCCTCGGGTAGTTTTGTGCCCGGTGCGAGGCGGTGGCTGACGATGGCGTCGCGCAGGCCGGCATAGACCGGAAACCAGCGCATCGTCGGCTTGTCGCCATCCCGTGGCTTTGGCCCAAGCAGGTCCATCGTCTCATTGTCCCGGCGGCCGGATCGCATAGCGGCACGAACACCGCGTTTCCGGCCGCACATCGAACATCCTGTGTGGGAATGTCAACAATTTTGCACGCATCAGGATACACGGCCGGAGGGCGAAAAGGGCGCAAAGATTCCGGCGAAGGATTTTTCGAGTGGAACCTGGTAGCCGCCGCGCTTTGAGGTCGACAGGCCAAGGCCGACGAGGCTCTCGCAGAGTTTTACTGCGCAGGCGACGCCGTCGAGCACGGGAAGGCTATGTTCGCGGCTGAGCGCGGCGGCGAGGTCGGCCATGCCGGCGCATCCCAGCACAATCGCTTCGGCCCGGTCGTCGCGGATGGCGCGCTCGATCTCCTCCGAAATTCGATGGCGGGCGTTGGAGCCGGGCACTTCGAGCTCCAGAACGGGAACGTCGCTTGCCCGCACCCTGGCGCAGCGGCTGGCGAGGCCGTAGCGAACCAGATTGTGCTCGATCGCCGGCACCGAACGCGACAGCGTCGTCACCACGCTGAATTTGCCGGCAATCAGGCTCGCCATGTGAAACGCCGCTTCGCCGATGCCGACCACCGGCATCTCGCGGACGCAGCGTACTGCGTCGAGGCCGGTGTCGTCGAAGCAGGCGATGACGCAGGCGCTCGCCGCCGGATGTCTCTGGATCTCGCCGATCATTCCCGGGATGGCGAAGACCTCGTCGAAATAGCCTTCGACGCTCGGCGGCCCGTCCTTCGGATTGACGGCGATGATCCTGGTGCCGGCCGAAGCCGCGCGGCGCGCCGCCTCGCCGATCTTTTCGGTCATGGACGCGGTGGTGTTCGGATTGACGACGAGTACGTCCATTTGCGCTTTCATATTTCGCCGCCGAGATAGAGTTTCTTGACCCGGTCGTCGCCAAGCAGCTCAGCCGAATGTCCGGCCAGCGCGATCTTTCCGGTCGTCAGTGCGTAGGCGCGCTGCGAGATGCGCAGCGCCATGCGCGAATTCTGCTCGACCAAGAGAACACTGACCTTTTCGTCGCGATTGATCGCCACGATGGAGCGGGCGATGTCCTGAACGAGCTTCGGCGCGACGCCGAGCGAGGGTTCATCGAGCAGCAGAAGCTTCGGTTTGGCCATCAGCGCCCGCCCGATCACCAGCATCTGCTGTTCGCCGCCGCTCATCGTACCCGCCGTCTGGGAATAGCGTTCCTTCAGGCGCGGGAAGCGCCCGAGCACCATGTCCAGCGTCCTTGCGATTTCGGCCTTGTCGATGCGGGTGAAGGCGCCCATCATCAGATTGTCGCGCACCGTCATGTAGGAAAAGACGCGCCGACCCTCCGGCACCATGGCGATGCCCATCCTGACCAGCTCGTCAGGGCGCGTTCCGTCGATGCGGTGGCCCTGGAAATGAATCTCGCCGCTGCGGACCTTCTTCAGGCCGGTGATGGCGCGCAGGATCGAAGATTTGCCCGCGCCGTTCGCGCCGATTAGCGCGACGGTCTCGCCCTCGTTGACGTTGAGCGATACACCCTTCAGTGCATAGACATGGTCGTAGTAGAGTTCGACGTCGGAGACTTTCAGCAGTTCGCTCATGGCTAAAATCCGATCGTCTCATCTTCGGCGCCGAGGTAGGCCTCGATGACCTTTTCGTTCTCCTGGATTTCCTTCGGCGTTCCCTCGGCGATTTTCACACCGAAGTTCAGGACGACGATTCGGTCGGAAATGTTCATGACGGCGGGCATATCGTGCTCGACCAGCAGGACAGTCACGCCGCGCTTCCGCACGCCGCGCACCATCTCCACCGTGCGCACGGTTTCGTCATGGTTCATGCCGGCGAAGGGCTCGTCGAGTAGAAGCACGGTCGGATTCGTGGCGAGCCCGATGGCAATCCCGAGCGCGCGCAGATGGCCGTGCGGCAGCGTGCTGGCGATCTCATGCCGTTGCGCGCCGAGACCGAGGAAGTCGATGATCTCGTCGGCCGAGCGGCCGAATTCATCTTCGTCGCGCCGTGCGGTATTCGTGCCGAGATAGAAGCCGGCAAGGCTGGCACTGGAACGCAGGTGATGCGCGATTATGACATTGTCGCGCACCGTCATGCCCTTGAAGATCGTCGTCTCCTGGAACGTGCGCACGACGCCCTTCCGGGCGACGATATGCGGCGCCAGGCCTGAAATCCGCTCTCCCCGGAACAGCACTTCGCCCGAGGTCGGATTGAGAAAAGAGGAAATCAGCTTGAACAGCGTCGATTTGCCGGCGCCGTTGGGGCCGATGACGGAAAGGATCTCGCGTTCGCGGACCGCGAAGGAAACATTGTTGACCGCGACCAGCCCGCCGAAGCGTTTGGTCACTGCCTTGATCTGGAGAAGGTCAGTCATGGTCCTAGCCCTGCTTCTTGCCGAACAGCCGGAGGCTGAGCAGGCCGTTGGGAAGGAACAGCATCAGCGCGATCAGCACCGACGAGAAGATCAGCAACTGGAACTCGCCGGTCTCGAACAGGAAATCCCAGCCGAAATAGAGCACGAAGGTGCCGATCATCGGCCCGAAGACGTAGCTGAGCCCGCCGAGGAAGCAGTTCAGCATGAAGTTCACCGAGTCGGTGACGGTGAAGCTGGACGGATAGATCGACTGAGAGATGGCGACGAACATCGCGCCGCCGAGACCGCCGAGGAACGAGGAGATGGCGTAGGCGATGACGCGCAGATAGGCGATATTGACGCCGATCGAGGAGGCCAGTTCCTCGTTCTGCTGCAACGACTGGCAGAGTTTGCCGATGCGCGAATGGACTAGGCGGTAGAGCGCTGCAAAGCACAGCACCATCAGCACAACCGACACCAGATAGAAGGCGGGACGCGGATTGGCGAGCGTCGCGAAATCCGGAAGGATGGTCAGCCCGAATATCGAGATGCCGCCGGGGAGCGGAATGCTGACCATGCCCTTGGCTCCGTTGGTGATCGGCAGTGCCAGTGCGAGCAGCCGCGCCACTTCGGTCAAAACCAGCGTGACCATGGCGAAATAGACGCCGCGAAGCCTGAGGATGGGCAGCCCGATCAGCACGCTTGCAGCGGCGCAGAATAGCCCAGCCAGCGGCAGTGTCAGCCAGAACGACACACCATACTGGACGACAAGGATGGCCGAAACATAGCCGCCCATAAGCGCGAAGGCACCCTGGCCGATATTGATGCGGCCGATGTAGAAAGTCACCCACACCCCGGCGCTGGCGATGCTGAGCAGCGCGACCGAAGTCAGCGTGTAGTAGAGGTCGAGCCGACCCGTCGCCTCGATCAGCCAGGGCACGCCGATGAGTACGACCAGCAGGAAGACAGCGACGCCGAGGATGTTGCGTGTACGCTTCATGTCGATCACCCCCACGGCTTGCCCATGAGCCCGTTCGGGCGGATGCTCAGGAACACCATCAGCGCGGCGAAGATGACGAGATAAGTGACGTCGCCATATTGGCGTAGCACCGTCAGGCCGACCGATTCCATCATGCCGAGGATGAAGCCGCCGGCGATCGCTCCGCTGACCACGCCGGCGCCGCCGATCATCACCATCAAGAACGCCTTGATCGAGATCGGCCCGCCGATGCCCGAATTGACGCCGGTGATGGCGACCAGCAGCCCGCCGACTATGCCGGCAAGCATGGCGCCGAGCGCAAAGCCGATCATCGAATAGCGGTCGACCTCGACGCCCATAAGCTGTGCCGCGACCCGGTCCTGCGCCAGCGCCCGCATGGCGCGTCCCGGCTTGCTGTACTGCATGAAAAGCACGAAGGAGGCGATGAACAGTATGGCGAGTGCGCCGACCAGCAGCCGGTCGTAAGGCATTATGAGGCTGTCGGAGACGAAGACGCCGTTGACGATCTTCGGCACGCCGCGCTGCTTTTCGCCGAACAGGAGGAGGATCACGGCGTCGAGGAAGAATGCGACCGCCGCCGCGAGAAGCATCGTACTTTCCTCCCGCACGCTTCGCCTAATCACCGTTCTGAAAAGGAATTTCTCGACCAGCGCTCCAATGACCAGCAGCGTGATCCCGGACGCGACGAGCGCGACGACGAAAGGCATGCCGAGCTGGCCATAGACGGTGTAGGTGATGAAGCCACCGAGAACGTACATCTGCCCATGGGCAAAGTTTAGCACGTTCATCAGAGCGAAGATCAGGGTCAGACCGAGCGCGATCAAGGCGTATTGCGCACCAAGATAAAGCCCGTTGGCGATGACTTGTTCCATCAGGATGGTTCCCGGCCATTCAGAGGCTCAAGGCGAATGCACGAGCCTCTGCGGCAATCCGCTTCAGTGCAATTGCGTCAATCGACTTGAGCGACGAAGAGCGTCTCGAACTTGCCGTCGCGGTATTCCGTGACCACCATCGGGACCGAAAGCTGGCGCTTCTGGCCAAACGACGTCATTCCGACATAGGTCAGCTTGGCATCGCCCTTCAGATAGGGATTGGGCGCCGAGAAAGTGTCGATCGTCTTCTTGAACTCCTCGACATTGTCGATCGCGGCCGGATTCGCCTTCAGCGTCTCGATGATGTATTCGAGCGCGTAGACCTTGGTGTTGGACTCGTCATTGTATTCGCCGAACATTTTCGTATAGCGGTCGACGAACTCCTTCATCATGTCGGACGCGATTTCGGGCGTCGATGCGCCGCCGACTGAGATGAAGCCGTTGGCCAACTCGCCCGCGCCCTCTTCCAGCACCTTGGCATCCTGCGCCGTTTCGGTGGAGATCAGACCTTCGTAGCCGAGCTCGCGCGCGGCGCGGATCAGCAGCGGAGCATTGCCGGGCGCGACACCCGAAAGCACCAGCAGGTCCGGTTTTTGCAAAACGATCGGCGTCAGTACCGGCGTGAAGTCGCGGGTATCGTTTTGGTAGACGTCCGTGGCAGCCACAACCTCAAGCCCGAGCGCCTTTGCCGCGGCAACACCGCCATCTCGCTGGCTCAGCGGATCGGATTCGTTGGCGGCGACAAAGGCAACTTTTTTCACGCCCCTGTTTTCCATGAGATATTTGTAGATCGCCGGAGCTGACTGGTAGTTGGCGATCATGCCGAGCACGGCGTTGGACGCCGGCGAGGTGTAGAGTTCCTTCGGGAATGCGTAGGGAAAATAGATGATGCCCTTGGATTCAGCCACAGGACGCACCGCCGCCGCGCCGTCGTCGACATTCGGACCGACGACATAGTGGATGCCCTCCTGGGCCATCTTCTCCATGCCGGCGATCGCCCGCTTCGGGTCCTTCTGATCGTCAAAGGTGACGATTTTGATGTCATAGGTCTCGTCACCAATCTTCACACCTCCGGTTTCGTTGATCCAGGCGGCGCGCGTCTGCATCGAGCGGACGTTGGATGTGCCCCACGCAGCGGCCGCGCCACTCGTCACGCCGACAAAGCCGATCTTGAGTTCCTTGTTGGCGGCTTGCACTGTGATTGTGCCGCCGGCCATGATTGCCAGCGCAGAGACGGCGCCGAGTGCGGCGAATGTGATTATTGAACGTCTGTTGATCATTGTTCTTTCCCCTTTGGAGGCCGCGCATTGTTGCGACAGAACTCGACCGATACGCGGACTTTTGTGAGTCAAGGCTCAAATCAATTATCTGTCAACAAAACTTTTACAGATTGTTGACAATCTTATGCGGTCGTAGATGAAGGACGTAGGACCGAAACGGCTTCGTGTCGGCGAGGGTGCGGCATCCACAAAATAGGATTATATTCCGCCGTCAAGGCACATAGACTTCGTCCCGCCCTCAGCGCATGCTCGTATCGGGGAGCTGAAGGGCAACATGGACGCGATCAACGCACACCGACGAAAGGGCGGCTGTGTTGCCGGCACATTGTAAGCCGTTCCAACGTTAAAATTGTCGGCTTGCTTCCCGCCCCTCGCGACTGCGGGGTGGTCGTTTAATCGATTGACTCGCGTAATGCACCGGCAGTTAATCTCCCCGCCAGGGCAAAAAGAGGGGCTATGAAACTGGGAGCAAACGATGACTATCCAAAAAGAAGACTATCGAACCAACAGAGCCGACGACGCCACAGCTGCGATGCATAGCCGAGCGACCGCTGAGGGCGATCGTGACGATTTGGTGGCGAGGAAAAAGTCCCTGTGGGTAACAGATCGGCGATCTGCAAAATTGGCTGCAAACCCGTCAGAAAGCTCGCCAGAACCCAAGGCAAAAGCGCGCGGTAAGTGAATCGTGCCAGCCACTTTCTTACCGCCGCGTACTTCGTTCGCATGGTTCAAGTACATTAGATTTGTCTAATGTACTAACCAGTCAGTCGAGCATTCCCGAACGCTCGCTGGTCAGGCCAAGCGGCCCCCTAACCCAAGCTGCTGGGCCGCCCCCTAAGGAAGTGCGTGTATCCCTGAGGCGGTCGTCGGTGACCCGCCTCCGTACCGCGGCCGGGATCGCAACCACGTCATCGACCCAACGCCCCGCATCGGTACCGCTCAAACGAATGGCAATTTTCTGTCCAGATGCGTTTAGTATCCATTCTCGGGAGACCCACGCGTGGTCGCGTGGGAGACAAGTGACTCCCCTTTAAAGGCATCGAGATGCTACGAGCGCTGAAAAGTCAGTTCCTTAGACCTAAAGATCGGGCGATTTGCCAGCGGGTTGTCGACCAGATAACCGCCGACGCTAAATGGTACAGCACTTCGATAGACGGTCAGATTCTGGTCTCGACCACGCTGAATCTCTTTCAATCAGGGGTCGTAAACGAAACGAATTTGCTGGCACATGTTCGCGCGCGGCGCCACGACTTCACTAAACTGACAGCCTAGCTCCACCCGGGCGGAAACAGCGCGCTAAGCTGACGATGAGCTGGTCTACCTTATAGTCACTGCGGCCCCGGCCTTCGGACTGTCAGTCGCGTTCGACCTCCACGAATAGTCCTCCCGGCAGCCCATTGGTTCGGCCTCGGGTGTACGTCGGGACGACCGATCCGGGGTTGTGGGACCAAAGGCGGATCGAGGCGCGCTCTATAGGGTCGAGAGGGCAGGGGGGCCTCGCGCGAGCCAGTAATCCGATCCCCTGCTGAGAAATTTCTACCAAACATTCCGCCCATCATTCAAAGGAACAAATCCGCTCGCGGTGCAGTTCGGTCCTTTTAAGCATGCAGGCCCGAACATGGCTGAAATCGATAAAGCCAAACAGAAGGTTATTGCCGAAGTTGTGCGGCGGTGGATCACTTCAGAGGTAATCCGCAATCACCTTCGCAACCTGCTAAATCTGCCTGTAGAACGGGAGCTGCCGGCTGAGCAAAAGCATTTGCTGCAGGAACTTGATAGGGCCGACAAAGAGTGACTGTATGGCACTCCATTGGTTCTCCCCTCCGGTCCCCGTCAAGACCGAGCGTCCCGGGACCCTTCGCAACGTCAACAACGCCGAGACAGCCGGCGAGGAGCTGCTGAAGTGGACGAAGCGTGGCCCTTGCTGGGACCTCGCGGTGAGCGTTTGCATGGCCGTGATATTCGACGAGATGGAAGCTGAGGAGGCCCGTAAGGCATTCCTGGCTGCCGCTAAGGAGGAGGGTAGGCTTTTTCCTGATTAGCAGGCCGCGTCGCTCTTCGCGCGAGCCAAATTCGATCACCGGCCCAGACATCTCTACCAAACATTCCCACCCCCTCTAATTATCCCTCAATGGCAACCCATTGGTTCGTTCCTTCGGTGTTCGTGAAGACTGAAACCGGCGACAGGCATGGCTGCAACAATGCGAGGGCAGCCCTTGAGCAACTCAAGAGGTGGACCCGCAGTGGACCCCGCTGGCACAAGGCGGTGAACCTTTGCCTGTCAGATCTAGAGGGCGATCCGATTGACCCTCAGGTGGTACGAAAGGCCTTTGAGGCTGCCGCCAAGGAAGCCAAGGTGTATCTCTCACCAGAGTAGGAACCCTCCACTCGTGTTCATCGACCCGGTTCGCCATCCGGTCCAGCAGCTTACGGGATGCCGCAATTACGCGGCGGGTTGCATCAAGGGAGAGCCGAAGGTCATCGATGTCTGCGCGCGCGCGACGCTCATTCAACCGAGAACTGTCTATTTGTAAGCGAGAGCTGTTTATTAAGTGATACCAATCGGAAACCATCTTTGCAGAGCTAGACTAGCGCGCCCGCATCTCAAACTTGATCATAGCCTCTAAGAACGTTTCGTTGGACTCGTCGCGAACGGTCATCACAAATTCTCGAGAGGGGCCATCCGGCAGCTTATCCTTAGTAATCTCGACCAAGGCCTTTACCGCCTCCGCCTTTGCAGCTTCGAGGTCCGGGAGATCGGTACCCACAACGTCAAGGAAGACTTTGCCAGTGTCGGTGAAGTCGAAGAAATAGCGCGGCGTCCCTACAAACACAGTAACGCGAGAATGGTTCACGCTTGCGTTGCGATTGGCTGTGCAGCGGGCCCTTGCCGCTCTAATGTGCGCAACGCTAACGAGCGTGACCTGACGTCCAATGATGTCCGCGACATTGGTTAAAAACGTACGCGCCAAGACTCATCGCCCCGATCGGCTTAGAGTTACTTCCGAAAGGAAGCGCTCTCATGCTGCCATTGCCCCACGCCGTCGATCCAAAAGTAGTTGCCGAGATCAACAATCTTCTAGACCAGTACGCAGGGGCGGTACCGGTGCCCGTTCACAAGCTCGCCGCGGTTGTCCGGCTGCGCCTCAGAAGCCATCTTTCCATTGCGACTATTGAGGCGCTGATCGTGGACGAAGCCGAGTGTCGCCACCTGCCCATGCTGTTCGAACTGCCGGCAACACATGCGGCTGTAGTTTCATCTGCTCTGGGCCGTGCGATTTGAAGTTTAGGCGCTCTGCCCGTCTGGCAACGAAAGCGGACCTCTGGCTCGCGAAGCGGTATGCCCACGGCCTTCGATGATGAGCGCAGAGCGGCCCCCTCATGGCAACCCATTGGTTCTCCCCTCCGGTGTACGTCAAGACCGACCGACCTGGGGTCACCTACGGCTGCAACAATGTCGAGGGTGCCGCCGAGGAACTCACGAAGTGGACCGAGAGGGGACCGAAGTGGAATCTGGCGGTGCAAGCCTGCAGCGATGCCTTTGAGGGCCGGGTCTCGCCCAACGATGTCCGTAAAGCCTTCGAGGAAGCTGCCGAGGAGGAGGGGGTGCTACGCTAAATCTAGCTAGGTCTCCATTCCGCTTGCCACCGCGTCCCACGTCTGATTACTGGTCGTTCTCAAACATTGGGAGAGAATTTATGTCTGATTTCAAAGTTGGCGATGTGGTGGAGCTAAAGTCTGGCGGTCCTAACATGACGATCAACGAGGCGCAGAGTGCCGGCGGGTTTATGTGTCAATGGTTCAACAACGACGGCGGGGCGTACAAGCTTGAGACCGTCAGGATTAAAGGTGAAATGCTCAAAGCCGTGCCGAAGTAGTCGCCGCGCCTTCCTGACAGGGGGTCCCACGTTGCCTTTGATTGTTACGAACGGAGCATTGCTTGATGGCGCTGATCTTGGAGAACGTTACCAAAGCCCAGAACCTCATGAGCAAGATCGGCCCACCCATCTGCCGATGTGGGCTTATCACGGCAGCAACTTCGCGGGCATGTGCCTAGAGTTCGATACTGCTGACCTCATGATCAGTGACTTCCATGCAGAGAAACTGCGCCCGGTGACCTATGCGTGCGCAACGCTCTGCCATCGCTCACGCTCGCCGACATGGGGGCGCAGCATCTCGAAGAGGCGGTGATCGCTCGCATCACGCGCAAGCGCGGTGAATGGGCTCACGAGAAGGAATGGCGCTTCGTTACTGGCCAAGCCGGGCCTAAGCACTTTCTCGACGATGCGCTTCGTCGCGTGTGCCTGGGTCCCCGTGTCAAACCTGAACACGCCGCGCGGGTATGCGAGGTGATGGACCGGCGACCGGTGGAGGGGGGAAATCAGGGGTTTTGAACTAGCGTTTCGCAGCATTAAGCCAGCTAGGCCGCTGGGCGAATGCGAGCGGGTCGGCATCGGCAAGTTCGATCCCGTGGAGGACCTGTTCGCGGAAGCGGAACTGAAGCAGTTTCTGACGGTGCCATTCGAGGCACTTCTTGAGGAATGCCGCCGAACCGCTTCGAGGCCGAACATGGAGGCAATGGCCGGGATTGATCTCGCCGGCAGCAACAGAAACGCCATTTACTTCTGGACGACCTATAAGCTCCGGAGCGGCCGTGAGGTCTTTCACAAGCGTTACTTCGACCGACGATTGCGCCTTGTCCTCGGGAAGGACTAAGTGGGGCCAGAAGACGGGATCGGGAGCATTGCCGTGGAAGGTTTGGACGAAGACACTCGGAAACGGCGGGAGACGCTGACTGCAGTTCAGTATGGCGGGATTTATCCCCCTCACGAAGCGTTCTACATCCAGTCGATCATCTACGCCGAGCCGGCTTTCGCCCTAATGGCCGAGCGTGGCACAGGACGCTATGTCGGGAGCGCCTTTATCACCTTGAACCGGGAGATGCGGGAACGCTTCACTTGCGGCCGAGGAGTATGAAACGTGCGGTGCCCCCCGCCGCAGCGACAGCCTTCGCTATTCCTTCTTGTCGACCAGCGCCCGTAGTGCCGAGACGTCATGCAGCAATAACCTGCTGCCGCGCTTTTCGATCAGGCCTCTCTTGGCGAGGTCGCTCATTTCGCGCGAGACCGCTTCCCTGTGCGTGCTCATCGTTGCCGCCAGCTCGGAATGCGTCGGTGCCGGGCTTATGGACACCTCGCCGTCCACGAGTGCGGCTTTCTCCGCCCGATGCAGGATCTCGACGATCAGCCGTTTTCGCACGACCAGAGTGCTGTATTCGAATACCCGCTCGGTCATGCGCCGGAGCTGGGCAGACAGATGCTCAAGCAGCACCCAGGCAAAAGTCGGGTGGGTCATCACGATATCCCGGAATGCTGTGCCGGACAGCCGTGCAGCGCGGGTTGCCTCCAGCGCGACTACGCTGGCGGAGCGTGCAATCCCGTCAATGCCTCCGAGCTCCCCGAAAATGTCACCCGGTTCGACATCGCGATACGCTATCTCCCTGCCGTCCGCTGAAACCAGTGTCACGCGAGCACGTCCTTCCAGCAGGAAGAAGACATCGCGACCAGTGTCGCCGTGGGAAATGATTAGCTCGTTGTGTCGATAGCTGCGCTCGTGCCACCGTTTGGTCAGCGCGGCGAGGTCGGCATCGCAAAGTCTTGAGATGAAGGCCAGAGAGCCTGTCACAACGGTCTCTTGTTCAATCAAGTGTACTTCACCTTACTCCCTATCCAAGGAAATTTGATGGCCGCAGGCCCCGCTTTCCGGGATGCAAACTGGGAGCGGATTTCGCCAATCTTTTTCCCGGTGTGGGAATTCCCACAGCCGAGCCTGGTTCGACTGTCATATCCTTGTTGCAACGTCAGGCCCGCCGGCTCGTGTGCAAGCCGGCGAAGGGAAAGGGAACAGTCATGAAATTCTTGGCTCCCGTCACAAAACTTGCTGCGGGGTTTCGCAAATTCGTCGCGCCGCGCTACCGCCCGGAGCTTTATTACATGCGTGGCCCGGGGCCAGCCACCGCCCGCCGTATGGGCACGCCGCGGCAAAACCAATCCATCGACCACTACGCCTAATTTGCCTCGCGGACGGCTGACGCTCTCGCCCGGAGTGCCGTTCGCGCCGTTCCGTACCGGTCAATTCAGATCAATGAAGGGAGGATCTAATCATGGTTATAATTCATGCTGCCGCCATTGGTCCATTTCGCAGGTGGTTACGCCTCCGCGCCGAGCGAAAAGCTCTCTTGTCGGCAACGGACCAGTTGAGCCGTTTACCCGATGACGTCCTTGGCGACATCGGCATCTCACGTGACGAAATCATGTGCGATTTGCGAAGCCGCGCCATCCGTCATGCGGAGGCAGGCGCGGCCGGCACGACGATCGAGCGCACCAGGATCGCTTCGGCCTCGATCCCGAAACGGTTGGCCGCCGGCAGTGGCTACGCCTCGGCCGAGATCCCCTTTGGCTGGTCCACGAGCGCGCGATCGAGCCTTACATCGAGGTTTCGACAAGCAGCGGCGCGCGGACGGGACCTTCGAACGGCACTACACCTGCGACCCCAAGGACTGGATGTTGACCGACGGGAGCTGGGGAGGATCTCAAAATGATCATGTCAGTTGTTAAGTCCCTCGCGCCTGTGACGCTCGGCACCGTGCTGATCGCAATCAGTCCGGCTTCATTGTCGGCTTCTGACGCCCAGGACCTCGCGTTCGCTCACGCTGACATGCCAATCAAACAGCTGAAAGACGTCTATTTGGATTGCGAGCGGGGAGGCCGCCGGTGCGCTGGGGACGGACGATGTGATGTACTGTTCGATGCGCGAGTTCCGACTAGGCGCGCGATAGCAGTTTGCGCATAATCAACGATGCATGGCCTTCTGCACCGTGCGACGCGGCCCTGCGATCGGCCACTTCGAACCATGTTTGGACCGCGCACTTCGCCGATCAGCGCAGTAACCAACCCGCGGAGTTCCGCGAGCGACAGCCTTCAAACGAATCAGTCGGTGGTAGCGTCACGCATAGGGTGAATCACGAACGCGCTCGCCTGCAAACCCCTTCGCCCGGAAATCTGCCCCGGTTACGCGGTTCGCCAGCAGACTGAGAAGGAGCGGCTTCAGCCGATCGCCGATGCTATTTGTTATCTTTGTGCCGAATGGTCGGGGCTCCGGCCCTCTCAAACCCTCCACCGCCGTTGTCGCGCATGTGCCGCGTGCCACCTGCCGCGCTTTCAGCGAGCCGACCTTACCTCCAGTCTGGAACCTAGCAGTCGCCCAACTGGTTCAACCTTCCGCCACGGCCGGGCAGGGGAGGGCGTGCAAAACGGTAGGCGCGACCTAAGAAACGGTCGCGGTTCGAGTCGGTAGAGGGATACCGCCAATACAGTGCTGTGACCGAGTTCGTTTGCTGACGGGGCCTCTTAATCAGTGCAAATAAGTCCGACTCCGGACTCCGCAACCAGTTTCAGCATAAATCACTAATAGTCGCGATCTGACCAAAGCCCCGCCGGAAAAAAACGGCAGGGCCTTTTCCACGGCAGGTTTGGCGAAGCGCGGAAGGGCACTCGGCCGCCCACGTAACCGGCATGCACGGTGAAGACGAGAAGGACGCTCTTCCAAGCGCGGAGTTCGAATCCTCCCTCACCGAAAACGGCGTATTCGCGGCACGTCAGCTTACGACACAAATATGCGGGGTTGATGGTTCGACCTGGTAGATGGCAGAGATCAACTTCGGCCTCGCTAAGCGAAGTCGTGGGGTTTATCCGACAGCGGAATCAGGATACGCGACGAGCACCCCGTGCCGGGTCAACCTCGCCGTCGGCAAGTACCGATCGGTGCGGAACCAAGCGGAATCACGCTTGTCGGCAGCGGACGCCGGCGGTGGCGATCAGCACCCGAGCAGGCTCCTCATTAGCAAGACAAACGTCCAGAGCGGAGGCCAATCTTGGCACGCGACTGCGCCATCCTGAACGACCGCTCTCCTCGGCTTAGTCAAACATACCTGCGGAATGATGCGCCTGGCCGGTGACAAATGAATCTCTGCTGGACCGCGGATGATATGGGGAGGCGCTCGCAAATCGCGCCCTACGCGCGGGTTGATCGGTTGATTAACATCAAAGCTTGAATATCAGAAATGCGCCAACTGTGACGGCGGTGGTCACCGTGGCTCGAGTGTCAGCAGATGTGGTAAGGTTGAGTGTCGGCGAGTGGCAGAGGTCCAGCAACAATGACTTTGAGACGAACCAGAGCTTACGGCGCATCCGGCTTGGTTCTAGCGGTTTGCACTGTGTTTGCTTGGCAGAACGCCACTGCCGCTCAAAATTGCGACGCAGCCGCGACGCCTGGCGTCAATTGGCACGAGTGTGACAAGAAGCTTCTCATCCTAGAAGGACAGGACCTGAGCGGGGCGAACCTGTTCGGTGTTGATTTCACTTCGACCGACCTCAGGAACAGCAATCTCGTTGCCGCAAATCTTGAGAAGGCAACTCTTGTGCGTGCTTCCCTGGCCGACTCGACCGCCAAAGGCGCCCGGTTCGACAGAATCGAGGCCTACAGGACCGACTTCAGCCGTATGGACGCGCAGGGCGCTGTGTTTGCGAGCGCGGAAATGCAGCGTTCGAATTTCCAGGACGCCAATCTGACCAATGTTGATTTCACAAAGGCAGAACTGGGGCGTGCGCAGTTCCATGACGCCGATATCAGCGGCAGCCGCTTCTCGTTTGCCAATCTCGCACGGGCGGACTTCCGAGGAGCGAGGTTCACCGCGCCGATAGACTTTGACCGCGCCTTTTTCTTTCTGACCCGTATCGAGGGCGTCGACCTTTCCAATTCGGTGGGTCTGTCCCAGTGGCAGCTCAACATGGCTTGCGGAGACGCCCGGACCGAGTTGCCTTCTGGCCTGACGAGGCCTGAAGATTGGCCCTGTCAATTCCAGCAGGAATAGTTGTCGGCAAGCGAACCGCGGCAATGCTGCGCCCGACAGGATGAAACTGAGAACCCCTATGTCATCGTTTGCGCTATATAACTTTTGCGACAGCCGGGGGCGGATGAATGGAATCGGGCGTATTTCTCCACTACCCACGCGGTCCGAGGCGGCAGAAATGGGGCCGAGCAGACCGTCCGCTGCTAGGGTACCCAGCACGCGAGCGGACATGTGAGACCTCGGTGCGAAGGTCCGGGATCAGGCCCATTGCGGACGTACGTGTTGGTTCGCCTGTTGGCGCCGAAGCGCCTTATCGTTCAGTCTCGCGGCACACATAGATCAAATGAACCGTATCGTCATCGATCAATGTGCTCGACACCAGTTGCAGCGGAGGCCTTGCTTGCCCCTGCCGAGCACGAACGGCCTCACGTGCAGGTGATATTCCTCGATCAGGCCGGACTGGAGGGCATGGTATCGAAGCCTATCGGCAGCGCCTGGCTGAACTGGATACGGATGTCCAGCGGGATGACGCCCAGGAACTCGCGGCGCTCCTCGACGGCTATCTCGCGCAGATCGTGACCGTTGACCGTTGAGGTGCAGGCGCTGCTCGCCGGCCTTCTGCCGTCGGCGCCGATCCCGATATTGAGGCGCTGGAGCGAACATGCCAGTTCGTCGCCGAGAACGCCGACGAGCTGCGCAACAAGAACCTCGCCTGCTGGCGCCTTGGAGTAAAGAGACGAACCCCCTCCCTCGCTCTTGGCCCGTAGTTCCAAGCAGGCACTTGCTGGCGGACCTATTGAACCAAAAGACCTAGCAACGAACTGAAATCGACAGGGTCCCTTCATAGCGGAATTAGTCGCGCTAGGGGCCCGTAAGTCACCGTGTCGGGCCTTGGCGCACAATGGCATGTGGATAGCTAAGTTTGACCCGCGGCAAGCGTCGCTGGATGGTCACGAGAGGGCGCCACTCGCACAGTCCTAAGCGACAGCGCACACTAGGCGCGCTGCCACCGCTATCGAGACATCGCCGTCACAGCTACCGCACCGATTTTGCAGCGTCGATGATCACGTCTGCGACCGAACGAGGTTTGGTCAACATGATCAAGTGATTGCCCTCGAGCTCGGTGATATGCGCTTTGATGGCCTTGGCCATCGACTCTTCGAACGCCGGCGGGATCGCACCGTCAGCCTTCGCAACCACGAACCAACTGGGCTTGGTCTCGGACGCCGCCCGGGTCAGCCGTTCGTCGAAGAGACGGGCCGCCGATTCGCCGCGAGAACCGCAACCTCCTCGGGCGTCGCGTCCTGAGCGAAATACTTGCCCAGCCCCTCCTGGGGTACGGTCAGGAAGTCGCCGCTGTCCTTCTGCAGGGGTCGACGTCCAAGGCGCCGGCGGACTTCCCGCCGTAGCGCTGGTGACTGACTTGCCCTTCGGCAGGGCGAAGGCGGCAACGTAGACCAAGGCTTTGACCTTGTCCGCCGTTCCGCCCTCGGTGATCACCATTCCGCCCCAGGAGTGGCCAACGAGGATCACATCTCCCGGCGCGGCCTCGATGGCCCGTTCAGTGGCAGCGACGTCGTCTGCAAGCGAGGTCAGTGGGTTCTGGACGGCAACGACGCGAAGTCCGGCGCTCTGCAGCAATGGAAATGACCTTGCTCCAGCTGGAGCCGTCTGGGGGCGCTACCACATATGCATGATTTACTAGTTATTTCAGTAACTTATTCGATTTTTGGTAGCGGGAGAGGGACTTGAACCCCCGACCCCAGGATTATGATTCCCGTGCTCTAACCAACTGAGCTACCCCGCCAGGGCGGCGAAGGCCCGAAATCCAGCTTAAATCGGCAGGCATATCGGCGCGTTCGCCAAGGTCGCGCGGATATAAGGTTGCGAGGCCAAGCCTGTCAAGCATCGAAGTGGCTGCCGCGCCGGCATATTGCTGGCGCCTAAAGCTTTGCCGGGCAGACATTTGGGCGCACAGGCCGGGGTTGAGTTCAGCGAGGCACGTCGCTATGTCTCGGCCACGAAAGCCATGGTCATGAATTGATGAAACCGCGCATTGCAGTCCTCGGTTGCGGATACTGGGGCAGCAACCACATCCGCACCCTAAAGGCGCTCGGCGCGCTGCACGCGGTTTCGGACGTCAACCCCGCGCGTGCGGAGGGTTTTGCCAGCGAGCAGGATTGCCTGGCGATCGAGCCGGAGGCGCTGTTTGCCCGCGACGATGTCGACGCCATTGTCATGGCGCTGCCGCCGCAGTTCCATGCCGACATGGCGGTGCGCGCCGTGCTCGGCGGCAAGGACGTGCTGGTGGAGAAGCCGATCGCGCTGACGGTGGCCGATGCCGAGCGCTCGGTGCAGGCGGCCGCCGATAATGGCCGTGTCTTCATGGTCGGCCACGTGCTGCGCTTTCATCCCGCCTTCGAGACGCTGAAGGCGCTGATCGACAATGGCGAACTCGGCGAAGTCCGCTACATCCACTCGCATCGGCTCGGGCTCGGCAAGTTCCACACCGAAAACGACGCGTTGTGGGATCTGGCGCCGCACGATCTGTCGATGATCCTGGCCATCACCGGCACCGAACCGGTCGAAGTGCGCGGCGAAGGCGCTGCCCTTCTCGACAATCTCAGCGACTTTGCGCATCTGCACATGCGCTTTCCCAGCGGCTTGCGCGGCCATCTGTTCGCCTCGCGGCTCAACCCTTACCGCGAGCGGCGGCTGACCGTGGTCGGCACCAAGGCGATGGCGGTGTTCGACGATGTCGAGCCGTGGGAGCGCAAGCTTGCCGTCTACCGCCATGCGGTGTGGCAGGACAGCGGCCAATGGGCGTTCACCGCCAACGAGCCGTCCTATGTGGCGGTCGGCGAGGGCATGCCGCTGACGCGCGAGCTGGAGCATTTCATCCACTGCATCGAGACGCGGGCCGAACCGCGCACCAGCGGTGAGGAAGCCATCCGCGTGCTGCGCATCCTGACCGCCGGCACCGTTGCCCACACCAGACCCTAAAGAGAAAACGCCGTCTATTCGGCGGGAACCCGCGCCGGCTGGACGGCAAGCCGCGTCAGCATCGCTTCGGCTTCGGCGCCGCGCTCGGAGCGCTCGATGAAGCCGCCGCCGAACACGCGCGCCTCGTTGCCGTGGTCGGAATAGAGCACGCAGGCCTGACCGGGGGCGATGCCCGACTCGCCGTCAACCAGCTCCACCGAAGTGACGCCGGCGCGGTGATGCAGCACCGCCGGGCGCGGCGGCCGCGTCGAGCGCACCTTGGCGAAAAGCTCAAGCCCGGCCGCCGGGATATCGGTCAGCGGGCCATCGCCGAGCCAGTTCATGTTGCGCAAGAAGATCTTGTGGGTTTCCAGCGCCTCGCGCGGGCCGACGACGACACGAGCCCGGTCGGCGTCGAGATGGACGACGTAGAGCGGCTCGCCGGAGGCGATGCCGATGCCGCGGCGCTGACCGACGGTGTAGCGCAAAATGCCCTCGTGGCGGCCAAGCACGCGCCCGTCTATATGGACGATGTCGCCCGGATTGGCGGCAGCCGGCTTCAGCTTGGCGATGATGTCGGAATACTTGCCCTGCGGCACGAAGCAGATGTCCTGGCTGTCCTGCTTGGCGGCGACCGTCAGGCCCATCTCCTCGGCGATGGCGCGAACCTCAGGCTTCGACAGGCCGCCGAGCGGAAAACGCAGATAGTCGATCTGCGCCTGGGTGGTGGCGAACAGGAAATAGCTCTGGTCGCGGTCGGCGTCGACCGGCCGGTAAAGCGCGCGATGGGCGCCATTGGCGCCGGAGCGGATGTAGTGGCCGGTGGCCAGCGCATCGGCGCCGAGTTCCTTGGCGGTCGCGAGAAGATCGGCGAATTTCACCGTCTGATTGCAGGAGACGCAAGGGATCGGCGTTTCGCCGGCCACATAGCTCTCGGCGAACGGGTCGATCACCGCCTTGCGGAAGCGCTCCTCGTAATCGAGCACGTAATGCGGGATGGCGAGCGTCTCGGAGACGCGGCGGGCATCGTCGATGTCCTGGCCGGCGCAGCATGAGCCGGCCCGGTGCGTTGCCGCGCCGTGGTCATAAAGCTGCAGCGTGACGCCGACGACGTCGTACCCCTCGCGCTTCAGGAGGCCGGCAACGACCGACGAATCGACACCGCCCGACATGGCGACGACGACGCGGGTGTTTTCGGGGCGTCCGGGAAGATCGAGGCTGTTCATGGTTCTTTCGTTCTGCGCGGCGCTTCAATGCCAATGGCCGGAATATAGGTCAAGCGTCTCGGCTGCGCCAGCTTTGCCGGGCCGGTTCATTTTTCCTGCCGGGTTCAATGTGCTTGCCGGCAGATGTTTCAAATGCGGATGAAAAGGCTAACGCCGCGTTCATGATCCTTACCTAACCATTAGGGTCTGCTTAGGCAAATTTTAAAGCTGTGGCGGTAATGTGGTGGCGATTGGGTCTTTGAGTTTTTTGTAGAGAGTACGATGACCGATCTAATTAGACCGCGAGTCAAATATGTTATCGGGCCAGACGGCAGCCCACTTACCATCGCCGATCTGCCGCCGACAAACACACGTCGCTGGGTTATCCGGCGCAAGGCGGAAGTGGTGGCGGCGGTGCGTGGCGGGCTTTTGAGCCTCGAAGAGGCGTGCCAGCGTTACAAGCTCACCACCGAGGAATTCCTGTCTTGGCAGGCGTCGATCGACGAATACGGCCTTGCCGGCCTGCGCACCACGCGCATCCAGCAATACCGGCATTAGGCGGATAAGGGCGCTGATCAGCGCCCTTACGTTTGCGAGGGGTGACGATCTGCAATTTCAGACCGTCAGCACCACCTTGCCGATCGGCCTGGTGGCGAGAAAGGCATGGGCTGCACCGGCCTGTTCGAGCGGAAACGCCTTTGCCACGTGGACGGCCAGCTTTTTCGCGTCGATCAATTTGCCGAGCTCCACCAGAGCGGCGCGGTCGGGCACTACGGACATGCGCTCGACGCGGATGCCTCGCGTCCTGGCCTTTGCCTTGGTGGCATCGCTGACATCGAGCAGCGACACCAGAACGCCGCCGGCGGTGAGCACTTTCAGCGATTGCTCCGCATGCTCGCCGCCGAACGGGTCCAGAACCAGATCGATGTCGCGGGCCTTCCCGGTGAAATCATCCCTTGTGTAGTCGATCACCTCGTCGGCCCCGAGCGAGCGGACGAAATCGAGCTTTGCCGGGCTGGCGGTCGCGACGACGTAAGCGCCGTACGCCTTGGCGATCTGTACCGCCAGATGGCCGACGCCGCCGGCTCCGGCGTGGATCAGCACGCGCTTGCCAGGTTCGAGCCGGCCATGGCGGACAAGGCCTTGCCAGGCCGTCAGGCCGGCCAGCGGCAGCGCGGCGGCTTGCGCGTGATCTATGTCTTCGGGTTTCGGCGCAAGCTCATCAGCCGGGACAGCGGCGAGTTCGGCGTAGGCTGCCGCCTGTTTGGGAAAGCGCGTCATGCCGAACACGGCATCGCCGACCTTGAGGCCGGAGACGCCGGAGCCCAGCGCCTCGACAACTCCCGAAACGTCCCAGCCAAGGACAAAAGGCGGCTCGCCAAGCAGCGGATAGTGGCCGCCGCGCACCGCACCATCGACCGGATTGATGCCGGCCGCCTCGATGCGGACGAGCACTTCGCCGGCCTCGGGTGATGGCGCGGGGCGATCGGCAATGACGAGGACGTCGGGTCCGCCGAAGGAATTCTGGACAATGGCACGCATGGAAGGCTCTCCTGCTGGTTTTGATGTGCCGCTATCATTTGGATAGTTACATTCTCTTGTCTAGTATGTACCTTTTTGATATATACGCACCTCATGGATAGTGAAGATGTTTCCCCTTTCGGCTATGACGCCTTTCGGCGGTCGTGCCCGTCACACGCCGTGCTCGAGACGCTCGCCAGCAAATGGGTCTACCTGGTGATCTGTGCGCTGCGCCCGGGCCGGCTCCGCAACGGCGAATTGGCGCGCAAGCTCGAAGGCATCACGCCGAAAATGCTGACGCAGACGCTGCGTATCCTGGAACGCGACGGGCTTGTTCGGCGCGAGGTTTTCCCGGTCGTTCCGCCGCGGGTCGAATATGAGCTGACCGAACTTGGCGAGAACCTGGCAGGACTGCTCAATCAGATCAGAGCCTGGTCGGAGCAGCATGTGCCCGACATCAAAAATGCGCGCGCACGGGCGGCGGAACAGCAAGAAGATCTGGGTGCCTGAGGCGGGCACAGTTCGGTGCGCAGCAATAGCGCGCAAGCGCGACGCGCGTTAAAGTCTTGTTTTCAGCCGATCATGGCGCTGCGGCCGCCGGCTTCCGTGTCGCGCGCCTTGGTGTCGCGCGATTCCAGCATCTCGGCCTTGGAAAGCTCCGCTTCGGCTTCGCCCAGCAATGATTCGGCGACATTTCGCTGCTGGGCGAGGTCGCTTTGCGAATTTCTAAGGTTGTCGCGGCGTAGACGTGCCGCCTTGGCGAAGGTTGGATAAGCAAAGTGATTGATGTCGGTGATGCCGGCCTTCTTCTCTTCGGCAGCGATCTGAAGTTCCAGCTCGACGGCCATGCGCTCGAATTCGGCGATCATCATGTCGAGCTGCAGCAGCTGCCGCCGCTTCTCGCTCACCTGAAATTGCTTCAGCCGAACGAGGTTTTCACGTGACTTCATGATTCGGTACTCCCGGAAACGCACACCTGCACATATCGTCCAATTCACCCGGCACGGCCCAGGCCTGACCCGTTTCCACCGGCTTTCCCGGAACTATGGGAAACAAACTCCTAAAGTTTTTTGCCGGCGGTAACCATTCGTTTACGGGCATTGTTAATCATACGGCTCAGGACTTAAGGGCGGGTAAAAATTCTGCTTCTCGTCGCGAAACCCGGCCAGCGAGTCCGAAGAGTCACTTAGTCTGGCTTATTAATGTGCCGCATTAACGGTTTGGGTCTGTGATTCGTTATTGGATTCAACAAGGTGTAGAAAGGGGTTAAAAAATCTGATACCGTCACGGACGGGGAATTAGGTTTTATTAACCATTCGATGGCAGCCTCTGCTCAGGGCAATCACTGCTCCGGTCCTGGACGGGTCGTGAAATGGTCCGGCAGCAGAAAAGGGGAATGAAATGCGCGTTCTGCTGATAGAAGATGACAGTGCAACCGCACAAAGCATCGAGCTGATGCTGAAATCAGAAAGTTTCAATGTCTATACGACCGACCTTGGCGAAGAGGGCGTCGATCTAGGCAAGCTTTATGATTACGACATCATTCTCCTCGATCTCAATCTCCCCGACATGTCGGGCTATGAAGTTTTGAGAACGCTTCGCCTTTCCAAGGTGAAGACGCCGATCCTCATCCTCTCCGGCATGGCCGGCATCGAGGACAAGGTGCGCGGCCTCGGCTTCGGCGCCGACGATTACATGACCAAGCCCTTCCACAAGGACGAACTGGTCGCCCGCATCCATGCCATCGTGCGGCGTTCCAAGGGCCACGCCCAGTCGGTCATCACGACGGGCGACCTGGTGGTCAATCTCGATGCCAAGACCGTTGAGGTCGGTGGCCAGCGCGTGCATCTGACCGGCAAGGAATATCAGATGCTGGAGCTGCTCTCGCTGCGCAAGGGCACCACGCTGACCAAGGAAATGTTCCTCAATCATCTCTATGGCGGCATGGATGAGCCGGAGCTGAAGATCATCGACGTCTTCATCTGCAAGCTGCGCAAGAAGCTTGACGCCGCGTCTGGCGGGCAGAATTACATCGAGACCGTCTGGGGCCGCGGCTATGTGCTGCGTGAGCCCGAAGATATCCGCGTCAGCGCCTGAACCAGGGGCGTGATCCCAAGGTGGGCGCCGGGTTTTTCGGAAAAGAACCTGGCAAAACAACAAAGAGAGAGCCGATCCGATTTTGGTCGGAATGGAACAGCTCTGATCAGGCGGCAACCTTCAAGGCGCGGAAGCACTCGAGCAGTTGCGGCCGGTTGAACGGCTTCAGCAGGTAGCCCTGGGCGCCGGCCCGTTTTGCCCGCATGATCGCCCCGACATCGACCTCGACCAGCGAAATCAAAACCTGCGGCAATACCGGGCTTTCCATGGCGCGCACGCGGCGGATGAGGTCCTGCGCCTGCATGTCCGGCAAGGCGCCGTCGACGACGATGATATCAGGCATGTCGGCCGCGCACATCTCGATCGCCTCGTGGCCGCTGGCGGCTTCGATCACCATCATGCCGGAACCGCCCAGGATACGCCTTGCGACCTTCCTGATGACGCTCGAATTATCGACGAACATGCAGCGTTTCATTCCCGGACCCTCTTGCCGTTTGGCGAACCGACAGCGTCGTGGCATCTGTCGGGGAACATAGGCCGATCTGGTAAAGAAGCCGAAAAGCCGTTAGGTAAAATTCTCCTGAAGGTGTTTTTTAGCGAAATCTTCTTTCGCAATGCTTCACGCAATCAATCTGCAAGCGCGTCTCACAGATATTAAGACCACGCCGTAAATAGGACTTGGAGAGAATACTTTCCCCGCTCTTTCGGAGAACTTCAGGCTGCGGAAAGGACGATCTCGTCGGCGGTCGCGTGGATCGAAATCGTCATGTTGGCTTCGCGGGCCAGGAGCAGCGTGTAATAGGGCTGCACCGAATGCGCGTCGATCGGCTCGTCCGGCCTGTTGCCGGAATGCAATTCCAGGAATTTGGGCGGCACGCGCAGCATCGGGCCGCTCGCCGCGAGCGCAAAGCGCGGCTCGGTCTCCAGGTTCTCCAGCGTGACCGCCAGCCTGCCGCCGCGCGGAATGGCGGCGTTGGCGACGAGGATGAGATTGAGCAGCAGCTTGACCTTGTTCTTGGGCAACAGCGCACGGGTCCCGTTCCAGACCAGTTCCGGCTTCTCGTTCTTCAGGAAGGCGATGGCCACGGCCTCGGCATCCCCGGTGTCGATCAGCATGCCGGCGGAACCGGCGGCGCCGAAGGCGATGCGGGCGAATTGCAGGCGGGCGGAAGCGTTTTTGGCGCTTTGGCGGATCAGTTTCATGGCGTCTTCGTCGGCGCCGCCCTCGTCGAGCAGCTCAAGCCCGTTGTTTATGGCGCCGACCGGCGAAATGATGTCGTGGCAGACCCGGCTGCACAAAAGCGCCGCCAGGTCGGGTGCGGAAAGGGTGAAAAGCTCGGCCATCGGCAAAAATCCCTGCAAATTTCACAACACAATGACCGGGCGGTCATGATCACGCCTGTCAACACGAATCACGCTCTCTCCCAAGCATTCTGAATACACAGCGCTTATGCGTGCAGCAACAAATCCAAAATTTTGATTGTCGAAAATGGTGTGTTCACGCAGCAGGGTGCTGCGCGGTCGATGCAAAACAGCCTTCGAACCGCCATCTTCATGTGAGAGTTTAATGGTTGAAAAAGGATTACGGCATAGTTTGCCCCTAACAGTCATCCTTAACGGCCGCCAAAGAGCCGTACGGATGCGAGGCGTCGGCGAAAGTGCTCCCTGACGGAGATTGGAAGCATGGTTTCCCGATTCTACGACCGGACTTTTTTCCGTGTCATCTCAATGACGATCGCGCTCATCGGCCTTGTCGCCTTTTCGGCATCGGCGGCGCGGGCGCAGGAATACACGGCCCAGGAGATCGTCGATTCCGGTCATAAATTCTTCGGCGCGACATCGGGCGGGCTCGCCACCGTCGTCGAGAAGATTTTCGCCACCTATGGCCTGCCGAACGGCTATCTGCTCGGCGAGGAGGGGTCCGGGGCGCTGATCGGTGGCCTGACCTATGGCGAAGGCACGCTCTACACCAAGAATGCCGGCGATCACAAAGTGTTCTGGCAAGGCCCGTCGCTCGGCTGGGATTTCGGCGGCGAGGGCTCGCGCGTCATGATGCTGGTCTACAATCTGGACGATGTGAGCAGCCTCTATAACCGTTTTGGCGGCGTCGCCGGCTCCGCCTATGTCGTCGCCGGCGTCGGTTTCAACGTGCTGAAGAACAACAATGTGCTGCTCGTGCCGATCCGTACCGGCGTCGGCGCCCGTCTGGGCGTCAATCTCGGCTACCTCAAGCTCACCCAGCGCGCGACCTGGAATCCGTTCTGACCGGCATGACGGAGCGACGGCGATTGGGCCTGTGATCCAGCGGCCCGAGCTTTGCCGCGGCATACTCTTGCCGTGGCGCCGGATTTCCGTCATGCGAAGATGGCAAAGTCGACCTTTGGCGGTTGCCATGCACAACGGATAGTCATCTTGGTCCAGTCGATCCTGTTCTTTGTTCTCGGCTTTCTCTGCGCGGGCTTTCTGGCGCTGATGATTGCTCCGGCCGTGTGGCGGCGGGCGGTGGCGCTGACGCGCAAGCGCGTCGAGAGTTCGATGCCGTTGACGCTGGCCGAGATCCAGGCCGACAAGGATCGCATTCGCGCCGAGTTCGCGGTTTCGGTGCGCCGGCTTGAAATGACCGTCAAGTCATTGCGCGAGAAGGCCGCCGAACAGCTGGTCGAGATCGGCCGCGACCGCGAAGCCCTGAAGGAATTGGCGGCCGAGCGGCAGGACAAGAACCGGGTCGTCGCCGATCTTACAACCAGGGGCGAGGAGCTTCGCAAGCGCGATGAGCAGCTGCAGCAGCTGTCGGAGCGGCTTGCGGAGACCGAGCGCGCCCTCGAAAAGCGCGGGCTCGAACTGCGGAAACTGGAGCACATGTATGACGACGCCAGTTTCTCATCCAGCAGCCGGCAGATCGAGCTGGTGGCGCGCGAATCCGAGCTGCAGAAGCTGGCGAGCGACATTTCGCTGCTGCGCGGCCAGCGCAAGGAGGCGGACAGGCGCAGCCAGGAATTGGCAGCCGAAAGCAAGGCTTTGCGGGACGCGCTGAAGGCCGAGAAGAAAAGAACCGGCGACCTCGAAAAGAAAATCGAACGCCTGCTCGCCACGCTGGCCGATCGCGAGGACAGGCTGGAGCGCCGCGAGAGGGAACTGGTGCGCCTTCGCGAAAAGCCGAAAAGCGCTGAAAGGGCGCCTGCGGCGGGTCTTGCCGGCGTGCCAGGCAGTCAGGTCAATGCGGCCGCCAACGGCGACATCGAAAAGACAACCGCCAAGCTCGACGCCGACCGCGAGCGGCTGGAGGCCAGGCTGACATCGCTGGCACGCGAGAACAGGCGGCTGAAGACAGATCTTGCTGCCGTCGAAACGTCGAAATCACGGGCCGGAGATGATGCCGGCAGCCCCAGCGCGGCATTGCGCGAAGAGATGAACGATCTGGCGGCGCAAGTCGTGGCCTTGACGGCAAGGCTCGACGGGCCGGATTCGCCGATCGCCCGGGCGCTTGCAGCGGCTGAGGATACGCGGCCGGGGAGCGGCGGACGCAGCCTTGCCGATCGGGTGCGGGCGCTGCAGAAGGCCGCTTCGACCGACTGAGATTCCGCAAGCGCGAGCGCGGCGGCTCTGAAGCGCGTCGCGTTCGACCGGCCTCATCAGACGTGCTTTAAGTTATCGCAAAACCGCCGCACGCTTTTGCGCAGCCTGCATCAGGCTGCGGAAAAATGATGCAGCGCGATGGCTGACGCGGCGGCGACGTTCAGGCTGTCGAAGCCTTGCGCCATACCGATCCGCAGTGTCTGCAGGCGGGCAAGCAGGCTTTCCGGCAGGCCTTCGCCCTCGGTGCCGAGATAGAGCGCCAGCCGCTCGTTTCTCCTGGCATCGCGAATGTCGATCTGCCCGCGCGGCGACAAGGCGAATTGGCTGAAGCCTTGCCGGTCGAGCATTGCGGTGCAGCCGGCGGTATCGGCAAAACAGGCGAAGGGGACTTTCAAGGCAGCGCCGACCGAAACGCGGATTGCCTTGCGGTACAGCGGATCGCAGCAGGTCGGGTCGAGAAGCACGGCATCCGCGCCAAAAGCCGCGGCATTGCGGAAGATCGAGCCCATATTGTCATGATTGGCGATGCCGACCAGCACCACGATCAGCGCGCGGGCGGGCAGCGCGCCAAGCAAGGCTTCGGCGGAGATGGCCGCACCCTTGCGGCCGATCGCCAATATGCCGCGATGCATGTGGAATCCGGCAATCCTGTCGATGATTTCGCCGGATGCGACATAGATCGGAAGCCCGGCAGGCGCCTTGTGCAAGACGTCATCGAGGCCAGCCAGCCGGTTTTCGAGTACCAGCACCGATTCTGCCTCGAAGCGCCGGGCGGCGAGCAGCGTGTCAAGCACCACCTTGCCTTCGGCGACGAAACGGCCTCGCCGGCCGGCAAGATCTCGCTCCCGGATGTCGAGGTAGGCTGCGACGCGGGGATCGTGCGGGTCGTCTATGCGGATCGGATTCATGGCTTCCTCGGCGGACCATGGCATCGGCCACGAATCGGGATTCGGTTTCGGAAGGCATGATGCCGGATCCGAAGCTCAGACCGTATCTCAGCGTCCAAATGGATGCACGCCGTTCTAACGGTCATCCAGTCACCGGGCGCCGGGCCAGGATGGAATCTGCCCGGGCTTTGGCGACGGGGGGATATTGATTCCCGCGGCACGGCTCTTCGGCCAAGCCGCTTCAATGCAGAATTTCGATGGGGCGAGGGAACCGCACAGGGCCATGCCGCGTCATAGAAGCGGGCTCCTGCTGCGGTCCTGGGAGGACATCGATGATCAGGCTCCTCCTCGTCTTTGCCGCCACGCTTGCCCTTGCATGCGGCGTGGCCCGCGCCGCCAAGCTCGATCCGGCCACCGTCAATCAGGCCCAATTCACTGTCGGCGAACCGAAGGGTGTCGATCCGATGCTGCTGAAGGCGCAGATCCTTCTGGATCGCGCCCGCTTCTCGCCGGGCCTGATCGACGGTCGCCTTTCCCAGAACTTCGCCAAGGCCGTCGCCGCGTTTCAGGCGGCAAACGGACTTCCGCCCGATGGCAAGCTCAGTCCACAGACCTGGAGCAAACTCATCGCAACCTCCGCCAAGCCGGTGCTGGCGACCTATGAGGTGATGCGCAAGGATGTGCGTGGACCGTTCACCCGGCGTATTCCCGCCCGCTTGGAGAGGATGGCCCGCTTGCGGCGGCTCGGCTACCGCAATGCGGTGGAGAGATTGGCCGAGCGCTTCCATGTCAGCGAACAATTGCTGAGAATACTCAATCCGGGCACCAGCCTCAGGAAGCCCGGCAGGACCTTGGTGGTGCCGGATGTCGACAGGGGCGACCCTCCCGCCGGCGTCGCCACCATCGAGGTCGACAAGGGCGCTCGCCTGGTGCGTGTGCTCGACCGTGCCGGCAAATGGCTGGCGGTCTACCCCGCCTCGATTGGGAGCGTGGAGAAGCCGGCGCCAAGCGGCATGGCTGAGGTCAGGCGAGTGGTGCACAACCCTACCTATCACTACGATCCGGACTTCGCTTTCAAGGGGGTCAAGACCAAGCGGCCCTTCACCATCGCTGCCGGGCCGAACAATCCCGTGGGATCGGTCTGGATCGACCTTTCCATCGAAAGCTACGGCATCCACGGCACGCCCGAACCAGGCAAGATCGGCACGACCTTTTCGCATGGCTGCATCCGGTTGACCAATTGGGATGCCGAAGACCTTGCCTCCATGGTGCAGCCGGGCACGAAGGTCGAGTTCAAGGAGGAGGTTGCGCAGGCCGCCGACGAGCGTGTTCAGTAGCAACGCCGACTTGGCAGCAAGGCGGATTTGGCGGCAAAGCGGATTTGGCGGGGCGTTCTCCGCCTCGGCCGCTCAAGTCCCGGCGCGACGCAGCCGGTGAGCCATCTGGGACAGTTCACCTTCGCCGAAAATGCCGTCCAGCATGTGCAGCAATTCGCGCACCGCCCCGGATTTGCAGGAATAATAGATCATTTGCCGATCGCGGCGGGTCTCGACAAGGTCGGAAGCCCTGAGCTTGGCCAGATGCTGTGACAGGGCGGATTGGCTGAGCGACACCTTCTCGGCTATGGCGCCGACCGACATCTCGCCCTCGGCCAGATAGCTCATGATCAACAAACGTTTTTCGTTGCCCATCAGCGTCAGAAACGCAGCCGCGGTTCCGGCGTTGGCGACTAGTTTGTTCGAGACCATAGATCCCCCATGCCTTCTTGCTCATCCGCCGCTATGGGGGCAATAGCGTCGGATTCCATAGACTTTCCCTATAGATGCACGCCAGCGATTCAGCGTCGCTCGCAAAGGTAGAACATTTCGCTCAAATCTCAAGGCTTGCTTTCCATGCAAGCCGATTAACTGTGCGGCTGTGATTAATTTGCCGATCGGGCGGCCTTTGCCATATCGACCAGGACAGGCCTGAGGTCGCGTGCCGCTGCCAGCGGCTCGGGGAAGAAGACCCGACAGACATCGTCGCCGGATACGAGATCCATCCCGTCGGCGTCGAACCCGGTGACGATCCAGCCGTCGCCCTCGGCCCCGCCGAAATGACTTGCGTAGAGGGCAATCGCATCGAGATGGTCGGCGTTCAAATGGTCGAGTGCCGATTGCTCGCCGACGGCAAGCTCTTCGACGATCGCTCCCGTCGCGACCAGATAGGTGCGGTCGAGCAGATAGGCCTTGCCGAAGCCGCCGTTCAGGCTGGCGCGCTCCGGTTCGAGCCGGAAGATCGAGAAGTCGCCGAGTCCGGCATAGAGCTTCGCCTTGGGATTGTGGTTGAGGTAGCGCCGCTCGGCGCGGGCGTGTTCGTTCGATCCGCGTTCGAGCCGCACGGCGCGGCAGACGAGCGTCAGTCGCGGATGCGCCAGCGGATCGCCCTTGCCGGGTTCGCCGACGAGCAACGAGCAGCGCGGGTCGGCAAGGATAGCGCCGGTGTGGGCGGACAGCATCGAGACCAGGATCAATGGCGTGCCGTCGATGTCGGTGGCGACGCCGACGCGGCTGGCCAGCGGCGAACCGGTCCCTGGTTCGAGCACCGCCATCGCGCCGAAACGGGCGCTGCGGATCAGCGTCTTTGCCAACCTGATCGCCTCGGCGTCGGTTGCGCGGATCACATCTTTCCTGGGTTCGTCCAAAGCACCACCGTCGCTTTTATTTCGGCGCCATGCGGAGCGCGCCATCGAGGCGAATGGTCTCGCCATTGAGCATCTGGTTCTCGACGATGTGCAAGACAAGTGCCGCGTATTCCGAAGGCTCGCCCAAACGGGAAGGGAAGGGTACTGCGGCGCCGAGCGAATCCTGCACCTCCTGCGGCATGCCGGCCATCATCGGCGTCCTGAAGATGCCAGGCGCGATGGTGCAGACGCGAATGCCAAAGCGGGCGAGATCGCGCGCCACCGGCAGCGTCATGCCGACGACGCCGGCTTTGGACGCGGAATAGGCCGCCTGGCCGATCTGGCCGTCATAGGCCGCGACCGATGCGGTGTTGACGATCACGCCGCGCTCGCCGCCCTGTAGCGGTTCGAGCCTCGCGGTCCGGTCGGCGACCAGGCGGATCATGTTGAAGGTGCCGATCAGATTGACCTCGATCACCTTGCGGTATTGATCGAGTGGGTGCGCTCCATCCTTGCCGATCGTCTTCAAGCCGATGGCGA
Organism: Mesorhizobium sp. M0340; assembly: GCF_040321535.1. Classification (NCBI taxonomy): domain Bacteria; kingdom Pseudomonadati; phylum Pseudomonadota; class Alphaproteobacteria; order Hyphomicrobiales; family Phyllobacteriaceae; genus Mesorhizobium; species Mesorhizobium sp. M0340. Next base: position 397,084 of record NZ_JAMYRR010000002.1, read on the forward strand.
TGCCGGCGCAATTGACCAGAATGCGCGGCTCGCCGAGCGTCTCACCCACTCCCGCGACAGCAGCGGCACCGCTCTCCGCGTCGCTCACATCACATTGGACGGCGATGCCGCCGATGTCGGCCGCCACCTTGGCCGCCCGGTCAATGCCGAGATCGAGGACGGCAACCCTGGCGCCACGGACGGCAAGAGCGCGCGCCGTCGCCTCGCCAAGGCCAGAGCCGCCGCCGGTGACGATCGCAATCTGGCCGTTCGGGTTCATCTTGACGTTCGCCTCCCTGCCCAGACTAATGCTGCGAAGCCACCGTGCAACAGCGCCGGAACGGTCACGCCATCGCGGCGATGTGCTCGGCAATCCTTGCCTGGTCGGCGTGGCAAACCTCGCCCACCAGCCTTGCCACCGCGCCCGGCATGATCTCGTGCGCCAAAAGCCGATCGGGATCGACCGGACGCGGCATCGAGATCTGCCCGCGCGGCAGCCTCTTGAAGCCGAGCGGGCCGTAATAGGGTTCGTCGCCGACCAGCATCACGGCAGGCGCGCCGGCCTTGGCGGCGGCTTCCAGCGCGATTGCCACCAGCTTGCGGCCAATGCCGAGATTTTTGAAGGCCGGCCGCACGGCGAGCGGCCCGAGCATCAGCGCGCGGCCGGCACCGGCGGCGATACGCGTCATCCGTACCGAGGCGACGACGATTGCGCCGTCGACGGCCACGAATGACAAAGCGCGTTCGTGCGAGCCAGCTTGGCGGATCTTGTAGGCGGCAAGCACGAAACGGCCCGGCCCGAAAGCCTCGTTGTTGATGGCTTCGATTTCAGGATCGTGCGCCGGAGTTTCCGGCAGGTATTTCACGTCGGCAAGGCTCATGGTCTTTGCGTTCCGGTATACGAGGAAAGGTTTGCTGCAAGCGGCAGCGTTCGCCAGTCAGCGCTTCATCAAGCGCGGGCGCTCTTTCGTCGTCGGTCGAACCGGATCACGGCAAAGTCAAACATGCGGATGTCCGCTACCACCAATTTTCAGCCGCCGCAATCGGCCGGCGCAGCCGACATGCACTCGACGCAGCCGTTGACGATCTGTTCAGCGTCGGGGATTTCCGCGGGGCCGCTTGCTGCCCTACATCGGGTAGGAACGCGAAAGGATATTTCATGGGATTGCTAGTCGAAGGCCAATGGCAGGACCGCTGGTACGATACCGGGGAGAGCGGCGGCAAATTCGTGCGCGCGCAGTCACAGTGGCGCGACTGGGTGAACCGCGACGGCGCGCCGGCCGAAGGGCGAAAACGCGGCTTCAAGGCCGAGCCCGGCCGCTATCACCTCTATGTCTCGCTCGCCTGCCCGTGGGCGCATCGGACGCTGATCTTTCGCGTGCTCAAGAAACTCGAGGACGTGATTTCCATCTCGGTCGTCCATCATTTCATGGGCGCCGACGGCTGGACGTTCCTGGCCGAGGACGGCGCCACCGGCGACACGCTCTACGGCCTCGATTTCCTGTACCAGATCTACACCAGGGCCGATCCCGGCTATTCGGGCCGGGTCACCGTTCCCGTGCTGTGGGACAAACGCGAGCAGACCATCGTTTCCAACGAATCCTCCGAGATCATCCGCATGCTCAATTCGGCCTTCGACGAATGGGGCGATGCCAAGCTCGATTTCTATCCGCAACCGTGGCGCGGCGAGATCGATGCGATCAATGCGCTGGTCTATCCCGCGGTCAACAACGGCGTTTACCGTGCCGGCTTCGCCACCACGCAGGCAGCCTACGAGGAGGCATTCGGCGAATTGTTCTCGGCGCTCGACACGCTGGAGGACCGCCTGTCAAAGCAGCGCTATCTCGTCGGCGGCCGCATCACCGAGGCGGATTGGCGGCTGTTCACGACACTGGTCCGCTTCGACCCGGTCTATGTCGGCCATTTCAAATGCAATCTGCGCCGCATCGCCGACTATCCGAACCTGTCGAATTATCTGCGCGACCTCTACCAGGTGCCGGGCGTCGCCGGCACGGTGAATTTGCACCACATCAAGGCGCATTATTACCGCAGCCACGAGACCATCAACCCGACACGGATCGTGCCCGTCGGGCCAGAGCTCGACTATTCCGCCCCGCATGATCGGGCGCGATTCAGGAAGGCGGCGTGAGACCGGTGGACCTAAAGCGCATCGTTCGACCCGGCCTTATGCGGTACGCTTCAGGTTCTTGTTTTGATGCATGTCGCGATCGCGAATCCGCTGCACACTTTTGCGCGACATGCATTAGCGGAAGATTTCGGTGTTGATACGGGCCTGTCTGGCAAGCTCTGCTTTCAGAAAATTCTTGCCCATGCGACTGGAGTAGCCTGCGGCATTAATGCCGAAGACGACAAGTCCGCCAAACAGCAGGACAAAGACCCAGACGAAGAGAGGGATGGCGTCGCCCCCCGGGATGGTTCCAGCCGCAAAAGCTAGGCCTCCCAGTATCAGCGAAAGCAGACACGAGGTTAAAGACGAAAAAAGCGTTATTTTCCAATATTCGTCGCGATTAAAAAGTCGAAGGTTTTTCCTGATGAATTTGTAAGAGACGAAGGAGGTCGACCCAAACGCAATTGCAATGCCGGTGGCGTTGCCGAAGCTGTCCGGTAACGAAGGGAACATGATCGATATGCCCATAAATATGACGGTCAGGCCCATCATTACCAGACTATAGACCCCTACATAGGGCCAGACGTTCACCGATCTTGCTTGTCCGACATCCATGGTATTGCCCCCATTTCGTGAGCGATAGCTTGGAATTTTTCAAATAGCCAAGCAAGCCTACCAATAGGGTAGTGTTGGTTGACTCCCAAAAATCTCGGCGATGCGCCGCAAAGTCGCTGGTGTCGTGCCTTCCGGCAAGCGATCGAGCGAAAAGAAGCCGGCTTCGGCGATCTCGCGGTCGGGCAGTTTCGGTGCTGTCTGGTTGAACTCCTCGACCAGATAGAGGCCGACATGATCGCGGCGGCTAGCGCGGCGGTTGAAATGCAGCGATTTCAGCACCGGCGATCCGGTCAGCGCGATGTTGCCTTCCTCGAACAGTTCGCGCGCCAGCGCCTCGATCATGGTCTCGCCCGGCTCGACGCCACCGCCGGGCAGGTGCCAGCCAGGAACATAGGTATGGCGGATGAGGAAGACGGAGTTGGAGGCTCGGTCGTGGATCAAGCCGCGAACGCCGAGCGTCATCGGCCGCCGCAGTACGAAGTACAGGTGAAACAGCCTCGCCCTGAGGCCCGGCCAGCCGGTCTGGCGCAGGGCTTGCTCCGGATCCGGCGTCGTCATCGTCCGCGAAACCGTGAGTGGAAAGCGGCGCGCGCCTCGCCTATGAAGAAAAGATGTTCAGGCTCGCGCATATTTCCGATGTCCATCTGGGGCCGCTCCCCGATGTAACCTATCGCGATCTCGCCTCCAAGCGCGTGGTAGGCTACGTCAATTGGCAGCGCAACCGCCGCCGCCACATGCACGACGCCGTCATCGACACGATCGTCGCCGACATGAAGGCCAGCGGGCCGGACCATCTCGCCATCACCGGCGACCTGGTCAATCTGGCGCTCGACGGCGAACTCGAGATGGCCAAGCACTGGCTGGAGACGCTGGGCTCGCCCAACGACGTGTCGGTCGTGCCGGGAAACCATGACGCCTATGTGCCGGGCGCCTTCGACAAGACCTGCCGGTCGTGGGCGGCGTGGATGACCGGCGACGGCATCAATACGCCGGTCGACCGCAACACCTTTCCGTATCTGCGCGTACGCGGCGATGTTGCGCTGATCGGCGTCTCCACGGCGCGCGCCACGGCTCCGTTCATGGCCAACGGCTTCTTTCTGGAAGGCCAGGCGGAACGGCTGCGCGGCATGCTCGACGCCACAGGCAAGCGCGGCCTGTTCCGGGTGATCATGATCCACCACCCGCCGATGCGCGGCGCCGTTTCGCAGAACAAGCGGTTGTTCGGCATCTCGCGCTTCCACAGGGTTCTTCACCGGCACGGCGCCGAGCTTGTGCTGCATGGCCATTCGCATGTGCCGTCGCTGTTCTTCATCGGTGCCCGCAAGACAAAAATCCCGGTGGTCGGGGTCGCCGCCGCCGGGCAGGCCCCCGGCAGTTCGCATGCGCCGGCGCAATACAATCTGCTCGACATCGACGGTGAAAAGGACAATTGGCGGATCAAGCTGACGCGCCGCGGCCTGACCGGGCCGGCATTGCCGCCCAGCGACCTGCAGACGCTGGAGCTTGGCGTCGAGGCCGAGGCGTCGATGGCTAGAGCAATTCCAGGAAAAGTGTGAAGCGGTTTTCCGTCCGGAATTGCGTCAAAACAAAGAGATAGAGCCGTTCAGCATTTCGGTGAAAACGCTGAACCGCTTTAGAAGCTGATTTTCATCGCGACGATGCGGTCCCAGAACAGCACGAGCGAAATCGCCAGGCCGACCAGGGCGCCGGCGGCGATCAGGCCGAGGCCGGAAAAGAACGCCGACCAGCCGTTGCTGCGCGCGGCGATCTGCAGCGGCGGCTCGGCCTCCGCCACCAGGGCGCGTTTGAGGCCGGCGACGGCTTGCTCGATGCCGCCTTCCATCATTCTCTGGCGTTCGACAACGCGCTCGGCGACATAGCGCGTCACCTGGTCGGCAACGATCTTCATGTCGGTCGATTCGGCGAGGACGACGCGGCCGATGCGCGTGTCCTTGAGAAAGCGGTAGGTGCGGCGGTCGCGTCCCATGGCGACATGGCTGACGGCGTCGATCCACAGCCGTGGCTGCAGGCCGGACGAGACGGCGAAGTCGAAACTGTCCATGTCGGTGGGCACGTCGCCGAAGACCGGTGCGAGTTCGGCGGCAAGCAGATCGAGCCGCATGCGATGCGCTTCGCGCATGTCGACGACGACGTCGTCGCGGTCGGCGAAGGCGTTCTTGACGTCGCGAATGGCATCGGACAGTTTTCGCGACTGATCGATCTGGGTGATGTTCTCGCCTGCGTCCTTCATCGGCGTTGCCTCGCGGGTTTGGTTAACACCGAATTAACACAGCCGCCGGCAAAATGCACTTGCCAGATCGACGGGCCGGCAAGGGTTCGGTGGAAGGAGCACCTGCGCCGCGGCCGTCCCGCGCGAGGACGGATCAGCTCGCCGCCCCAGCCAATTCTGGACGAAGCCGCCTGCTGCGGCGCCGCATGTTGCGACGGACAGCCTCGACGACCAGGCCGGGCGCTTCCTCGACCAGCATATGGCCGGCCTCCAGCACGTGGTGCAGATGAAAATGCTTCGGCAGGCCGTCCGCCTGGCTGACTGGCAGCATCGCGTCGTCGGTTCCCCAAACCACCATGATTGGCATATTCAGCGTTTCAAGCCGCTCGCTTGGGATGACGCCTTGCCGATCATCCCTGGTCATGGCGGCTGCGAGCTCGACAAGTGTCCGTAGCTGACCGGGACGCTGTCGCATCTCGCTAACGAGATCGACCCTATGCTGCGAAGGTCGGCTTTGTGGTCCCGACATGGCGGCAAGACAGGCGCGGATTTCATCCGTGCCGGTAGCGGCGGCGTAACGACGCAGCAGCGGAGCATTGATCTCAGGACCAAAACCGCCCGGTGCCAGCAGCGTCAGCGAGGCTATTTTTTCCGGCTCGTTCAATGCCATCAGGGCGGCCACGGCGCCGCCCATCGAATGGCCGACGAGATGGGCCCGCTTAATCCCGCGAGCGGAAAAATCCGTAAGGACGGCACTGGCTGCAATCCTGGCCGGACCGCTGCCCGGAAAATCGAGCGACAGCCCATGCCCCGGCAGATCATAGGCCAACGTCCGCGCGCCGAGTGCCAGGGACGCGGCCACCTCGCGCCAGTCGTCGTGGCAGCCACCGAAACCATGCAGCAAGGCGATGGTTGTCGGGCCGGTGCCCCGTTCGGCAGCGTAAAGAGATGGGCTCATGCAAACTTTATGGATCAGATGCCCGGGGGCGGTCTTATGCGAGGATCAGTCTTTGCGGGAGATCAGACTTATGCGGAGATCAGTCTTATGCGCGATCAGACCTATGTGGGATCGGATTGGCCGGTTCAAATTGTGTCTGAATTGCGCTTTGGCCGTCCGGATGGCCAGTAAAATCTTCGCGATCACCTGACGTCGTGCACGCGCCCGGAGACGTCAGCTGGCGCCGCCAAGCCCGGCGGCGCGCAGGGCTTCCACCAGCCGGTTGGTCAGATCGGCGGGATATCTTCGTTCGACGAAGGTTGCGCGCGGATCGGCTGCGAATTTCGGGAATTTGGTGGTCAGTTCCTGCAGAAGCCTGCTCGCCAGCTTCTCGCGGCCGGCAGCCTTGGCACCGATCAGCCGCGCGGCCAGATAATGCGATTTCATTTCCGTCGTTCGCAAGCCGTCGCCGGCAAGCGTCGCCTTGTTCATGTCGCCCATCATGAACTCTCCGGCGAACAGCCCGTAATCCCACCATGTCGGATGGGCGCTGGCGATGTCCACCGCGTGAGCGATGATCGGGGTGCCCTCGCTGTACCTGCCGGCGAAAACCAGCCCGTAGCCATAGGCGGCGGCCATTGCGAGATCGTAGGGATTGAGCTCATAGGCCTTGCGCATCCAGCGGATCGATTCCGCGGAATCGCCCATGCGCGAGTTGAGATAACCAAGGGCGCGGTGCGCGTAGGGGCTGGTCGGGCCCATCTGGATGGCGCGATGGGCAAACGTCATCGCTTTGTCGATCGTCGCGTCGGCGGGGTAGGGATAGTGGTCGGTGACCGCTTCAAGATGCAGGGACGCGAGTTCCGAATAGACGAGTGACGACTTCGCCTTCGCGTTGGCAAGATCTTCAAGGCAGCGGTAGGCGGCTTCGTGCGTCTGGGCGTTCTGGTCGAGATAATATTTGCCGTTGAGCACCAGACACGCCGTCAGCCCGGTCTGGATGCCGCTCTGCTCGATGTAGTTGTAGATCGTGCCCGAGGCGGGAAGGGCCGAGCTCAAAATGCCGGAGATCTGGTCCTCGATGGCGGTGTTCGCGCTGTCGCCGGCGGTCAGGTTGCGTGACAGCAGCACGCGGCCTGTCGCCACGCTTTGCAGCTCGAGCATGATGTCGCCGCTGCGCGGCCCGGGCAGGACATCGAATACGAAGCTGGCGGCGTCGGTAACTGGATCGGGCGGGCTGTCGGCATCACGGCCGATGAAATTGACGGTGTCGAAGCCGCTAAGGCCGGCGCGCAGCGATGCGGCGACACGGCGAGCCACGTCGCTGTCGGCCTTGATGGCGATGTAGACCTGGGGAAGGTTTTCAACCGGAGGCGCTGCAATGCTGGCGGTCGCCACCGCGGTCTCGACCGCCGTGTCGCCGCCGGTCAGCAATACCACGCTGCCCTGGCGAAGGATCAGCACACCCAGCATGAGGATGACCAGCGCGATCGCCAGCCAGAAGAACTGCAAATGGCGCTGCAGCGAAGGTGCAGCAGGGGCGACGGCTGGAACGCTCAGCAATGCAGCCGGATGTGCCCGGTTGCGGGCGTCCTCCAGCGATCCGGGCGGGGCGGTTGTCGCCGCCTCCTCTGTCGCCGGCTGCGGCTTGCTCTTTGCCTCCACCTCCGCCGGCAAGCGAATGGCATTGAGTTCGTAGGATGGAACATAGCCGCCGCGCGGAATGGCGATGCGGACCGGTTCGGCAACGCCCTCATTGGCGAAATACTGCTGCAGAAGCTCGCGCAGCCTGCCGGCCTGCACCCGCACCACCGCATCGGTCGACGGATCGAAATCGCCGTCCTTGCCGAAGACGTCCATCGCTATGGAGAAGCCCTTGAGCCGGTCGGCTTCGCCTGCCTGCTCGCGCTCGACGAGGTAGCGGAGCAGCTTGCGCGCGCGCTCGGATCGTCCGAACGTTTCGCTGGCAAGCAATCGCTCCAGCGTTTCGCGCACTGCGGGGGCGGCAGGCGTGGTATGCTGCAAGTGTCGATCCCTTCGAATTCGGCACAGGTTGAGGTACAATCATATAGCGCTGGCGGCGCCTTACAAGCGTGTGCTTATGGTGCGATAGCGTACCCACCGGATAAAAGTCCGGTGGGCCGATGGCGCGAGTCTGGCAGTCTCGGCTAGCCGAGCTTTCGGCCGACGATGCGGTTGGCGGCCGAAACCACGGCTTCGAGCGAGGCGGCGACGATGTTGGTGTTGATGCCGGCTCCGAACAGCTTGCCGTCCGGATGTTCCATCTCGACATAGGAAATGGCCGAGGCATTCGAGCCGCGCTGCATGGAATGCTCGGAATAATCCAGCACCGACATCGGCACCCCGACATGGCGCGACAGGGCATCGACGAAGCCGTCGATCGGGCCGGTGCCGGTGCCTGATATGGTCACCTCCTTGCCTTTGTCGAGGATCACCGCCTCGACCACGCGCCGGCCCTTGACCTCGGTGTCGGGGTAGGTGTGGTGGTCGAGGAACTTCAGCCGCGCGCCGGGCTGGTCGACATAGGTGTCGAGAAAGCGCTCGTAGATGCGCCTGGCCGGCACTTCCTTGCCTTCGGCGTCGGTGATCGCCTGGATGGCCTGGCTGAACTCGATCTGCAGGTTGCGCGGCAGGTTGAGGCCGTAATCCGCATGCAGCACATAGGCGATGCCGCCCTTGCCGGACTGCGAGTTGATGCGGACGATGGCTTCATAGCTGCGGCCGACATCGGCCGGGTCGATCGGCAGGTAGGGCACCTCCCAGTGCGGCGTGTTGGCCTTGCGCAGCGCCTTCATGCCCTTGTTGATGGCGTCCTGGTGCGAACCGGAAAAAGCGGTGTAGACGAGCTCGCCGACATAGGGATGGCGCTCGGGGATCTTCAGCTGGTTGGAGTATTCGTAGACGTCCTTCATGCGGTTGATGTCGGAGCAGTCGAGCTTGGGATCGACGCCTTGCGTGTACATGTTGAGCGCCAGCGTGACGATGTCGACATTGCCGGTGCGCTCGCCGTTACCGAACAGCGTGCCTTCGACGCGGTCGGCGCCCGCCATCAGGCCGAGTTCGGTGGTGGCGATGCCGGTGCCGCGGTCATTGTGCGGGTGCAGCGAGATCAACAGGTTCTCGCGATTGTCGAGATTGCGGCACATCCATTCGATGCGGTCGGCATAGATGTTGGGCGTCGACATCTCAACCGTGGAGGGCAGGTTGATGATCAGCTTGTTTTCCGCCGTCGGCCTGACGATCTCGGTGACCGCGTTGCAGATCTCCAGCGCCACTTCGAGCTCGGTGCCGGTAAAGCTCTCCGGCGAGTATTCGAAACGGTAGCCGCCGCCGGCCTTCGCCGCCATGTCGGTGATCATCTTGGCCGCATCGGTGGCGATCCGCTTGATGCCGGCGACGTCCTTCTCGAAGACGACGCGGCGCTGCAGCTCGCTGGTCGAGTTGTAGAAATGGACGATCGGTTTGGTGGCGCCCTTCAGCGCCTCGAAAGTGCGGGTGATCAGTTCCGGCCGGCACTGTACCAGCACCTGCAGCGAGACGTCGGCGGGCACGTTGCCTTGTTCGATGCACCAGCGGGCGAAATCGAAGTCGGTCTGCGAGGCCGACGGGAAGCCGATCTCGATCTCCTTGAAGCCCATGTCGAGCAGCAGGGCGAACATGCGCGCCTTGCGTTCCTGGCCCATCGGATCGATCAGCGCCTGGTTGCCGTCGCGCAGGTCGACCGAGCACCAGATCGGCGCCTTGTCGATCACTTTCGAAGGCCAGGTGCGATCGGCAAGGCCGACGGTCGGATAGGGTTGGTATTTGCGGGCAGCGTCCGGCATGCCCCTCGCGGGCTTGGCGGTTTCCTCTACGTTCAGACGGATATCTTCTCGTGCGTTCATCGTCTTTTCTCCCGGCGGCTCGCGGATCCAGCTTCAGGCGGATTGGTGGCGAGCGGCGCCTTTACCAGAATTTCGTTCGCTTGATGTGACGTGCCAATTTGCAGACTGGCCAAGGAGCGTGCGCGTGAGCGGCGAGTTCGACCGCCGGGCGCTCCTTCAGCGAACCCGGCGATCGCCGATAAGGCCGAGAAGCAGCAGGGTCGAGGCAAGCGCGCGAACGGTCTGGCCGGCAATGCCGGTCGGACGGGACGCGAAAGAGGTGGCGCGCGGGCTCATGGCGGTTTTCATACAGGAGCAGGCAAAGCGAGGCAAGTGGGAGCCTCGCTGTCGGCTTGGGGCTTCTCGATGCCAGGGAAATCAATCAAACGGATGACCGATGCCGGCGCTGCCCCTCACTCGGGGCGGCGCAGACCTGTCGCGATTGTCCGGGGTAGCCACATTTTGTTCTTGCTTTGTGCCGGCAGCTATGCTACTAATCTGGGTATGGTGCTAATTGGCTCCAACGACCCGCCTCCCGAGGCGGGTTTTTATTTTCGGCGTCATGCTTCGAGGACTACCCTATCGTCCCATCCGGCCGCTCCTTCCAGAGCACCGGAATCCGGTCCAGGAGGAAAGACATGGACACGCCCGATCCCATCCGCCGCTTTGTCGAAGCCACCAATGCCGGCGACACCGAAGCCTTCCTGGACAGTTTCACGCCGGATGCCTTTCTGAGCGACTGGGGCCGGTCGTTCCGGGGCCGCGAGCAGATTGCGCGCTGGAACCAGTCGGACAATATCGGCGTGCAGTCCAGGTTCAGCATCCTCGGCATCGCAGCAGCGGACGGCACCTGCCGCGTTCGCATTGCCGTCGAAGGCAACGGTTTCAACGGCGAGGGCGATATGGTCTTCACGCTGGACGGCGAGCGTATATCGAGCCTGGTGATCAGCTGACGCAGCCCAGCTGGTTTTTACTCCCGCAGGCTTCTCGCCACCAGCCGCGCCACGCTTGGGCCGACCAGAAGCACGATCAGGAAGCGTGCCGATTGCAGCGCCATGACGAAGGATATGTCGACATGCTGCGCGGCGGCGGCGATGATGGCGACGCTGTCCATGCCGCCCGGGCTGGTTGCCAGATAGGCGGTCAGCGGATCGATGCCGAGCAGGCGGCTGATCAGGAAGGCGAGGGCGCCGCAAAAGCCGATCAGGGCAATGATCGAGCCGACGATCTGCGGCAGCGCGCGGGCCGCGTGGCGCAAAATGGCCCTGGTGAAATTCAGGCCGATGCTCCAGCCGATCGTCGTATAGCTCAAGGCAAGCAGCCAGGGCGGCAACTGCATGGTCACGCCGAGCCCAAGATGGATCACGGTGCCGAAAATGAAGGTGCCGAGGAAGAACGGCGACGGCAGCCGGAAAATCTTGCCGGCGAGGCCGCCAACCAGCGCCACGCCGAAAGTCGCGGCTAAGCCTTGCGGGTCGACCGGTGGGAACCAGACGATGGCCGGCACCTCGATGCCCGAGGTGTCGACCCAGAGCTTGGCCACCAGGGCTGCCGTCATCGAGACGCAGATGACGCGCAGATAAAGCATGAAGGCGACGAGGCGCTGGTCGGCGCCGAACGCACCGGCCATCAGCACCATGGCGGTGGCGGCGCCCGGCGACGAGCCCCAGACCGCGGTGGTGCCGGGCAGGATGCGCCAGCGGCTGATCAGCCAGCCGAGCAGGCTGGATGCCGCGACCGTCGCCATCACGACCCCAAGGAACAGCGGCCATTCCTTGTAGAAGACGGGAAAGATATCGGCCGAGATGGAACTGGCGACCAGGCAGCCGACGACCGCCTGGGCTGAGCCGAACAGAACCCGCGGCACGCGCACCGTGGCGCCGTTGGTGCCGGCGACGATGGCCGCCAGCATCGGTCCGATCAAGAGCGCGGCCGGCAGGGCGGCGAGTTCCAGCGCGCCGGCAAACAGCACCGAGACCACCACCAGGACGGGCCACTGCCAGGCCTTGTGGATCCGCGCCAGGTGCTCGATGGCCGGCGGGTTGGGGGAAGAATCCATAGATGGGCTCTTAGACCGGCCGCGAAAAAATGCGAACCCTTTTTGCGGGGTTGGCCTTGGGTGACGACTGCACTACGGCTTCTGTGGCGATCCTTCGCGCCCCTCTCTGTCCTGCCGGACATCTCCCCCACGAGGGGGGAGATCGGCTGTTCCAGGGCCCCGCTCATTCCTGTGGCGTTTGGCGATTGGCGAAAGCCGAGATGACGGACAATCTCCCCACTTGAGGGGGAGATGGCCGGCAGGCCAGAGGGGGGCGCTGTCCCGCCGGCCTCTCCCTCTATTCCGCCTTCACTGGCAAGCCGAACCCGCCAACAGGATGCGTCTCCACCTGGAACTCGAACCCGGCGATGATCGGCCGTGCCTTGGCGATTGCCGCCTGGATTTCGGGCAGCTGCACCGAAGCCTTGTGGCTTTCGGCATCGGTCCACACCTCGGTCACCCAGATCGCGTCGGCATCGGCCGGATCGGTGGCGATGATGTAGTTCAGGCAGCCGGGCATGGCGCCGGTGCTGGCGAGCAGGATATCCATCATTGCGTCACGCTGGCCGCGCATCGCCCGCATCTTGCCGATCAGTCCGTACATTCGCTTTGCTCCGTTGAGATGACGCAACCAGGAGTATGCAGTTCGCCGTCTACGGCATCAACTGCCCGCCATTGACCTCGATCACCTGGCCGATGATGTAGCCGCTCAACAGATCGGAGGAGAGGAACAGATAGGCGCCGACGCAGTCCTCGGCCGTGCCGGCGCGGCCCTGCGGGATGGTGGCGATCATGCCTTTCATCTGGTCGTCGGTCGAGTAGCGCTCGTGGAAAGGGGTGGCGATGGTGCCGGGCGCCACCGCGTTGACGCGGATGTTGAAGCCGATCAGCTCCTTGGCCATGCCGCGCGTGACGTTGGAGACGAAGGCTTTGGCCGAGCCGTAAAGGCCGGCGCCGCCACCGGCGCCGTTGCGCGCGGCGATCGAGGAGGTGTTGACGATGAAGCCGCCCTGCCGCTTCAGCCATGGGATCGCCTTGCGCGAAGCTGTCAGCACGGAACGCGCGTTGAGATCCATCACCGCGTCGTAATGCGCTTCGGTCTGCTCGGCATAGGGCACGCGGCCGAGCATGCCGCCGGCATTGTTGACGAGGCCGTCGAGCCGGCCGAAATGTTGCGCACTGTCCTCGACAACGCGCTCGACATCGGCGGGGATCGAGAAATCGCCCTGGGCGAGGAACACGTCGCCGCCGCCGTTGCGAATGGTCGCGGCCAGGTTTTCGGCAGCCGCGCGGCTCGAATTGTAATGCAGCGCGACGCGGCATTTCTGCGCGGCGTAGGCAAGTGCAAGCGCCGCGCCGATGCCGGTCGAGGCGCCGGTGACCAGCACCGCCTTTCCGGCAAGGTCGGGGATGACCAGAGAGGGCCTGACAAGGGTGGTGGTGGCTGGCACGTCTATTCCTCCGGGGGACTCTGCCTGCTCTTCGTAGGCCCTCGCAGTCCTCGCATTCAAGTCCGTAAAAGTTTAGAGTGGTTCACTGTTTCACGGAAACGGCGAACCGCTCCTTCTTTGTCTTGACGCAATTCCGGACGGAAAACCGTTTCACACTTTTCCTGGAATTGCCCTATGGCCTGAGATAGGCGTAGCCCTGGCGTTGCAATTCGGCGAGCTTGACGACGCCGCCCCTGTCGGCTGCATGGAAGCCGTCGAGCAGGTCGGCCAGGCCGATATCCATGCCGTGCATGGTGTTGGCGCAAGCGTGCGGGCTGAGCCCGTCCTGGACAAGGCCGGCGAATCGCCCGGAAATGGCGGCCGATATGCCCTTCGACTTGAAGGCGGCAAGTGCTGGGCCGTGCACGACAAGCGCGATGTCGACATTGCCGTCGGTGCCTTCGAAGTGGTTCTTGATGTTGCCGAGCACGAAATTGACCTTGTCGAGGTCGCTGAGGTGATAGGCGACCTTTTGCCTTTCCTCTTCGACGGCCTTGACTTCAATGGCTGCCGCCTTGGTCGGGCGCAGCCCGAAAAGCCCGGCAACTCCGGCAAGACCGACGCGGAAAATATCGCGGCGTCGCATGGCTTCATCTCCCATTTGGCCGGCCGGCGCAAATTGCGTGGCCTCGGCCGCGATCCTAGCATAAATTGACGCCACGTCTTGTCGGGGCAATGGAGGGGTAGCATGACGTCGAGGACCATAATGGGGACCATTGTGGGCGCCGGAGTTGGGGTTGCCTTGCTTGCCGCCGTCGCCGGCGCTGCTTTCGCCGATGACATGCTCAAACTCACCGAGCTCAGCCCGGACGGCAAGGACGCCTGTTTCGGCCGCGTCTACGACGCCGCGCATCTCAAGTCGCATCCGCACCAGAAGGTGGCGCGCATCTTCTTCTATTACGGCCGCGATCCGGTCAGCCGGCCAAACGAGGAGCCAAGCGCCGGCATCGACTCCTCCTACAATGGCTTCATGGCGACGACGGTGCGCGGCGCCGAGGCGCCGGAATGGCTCGGTGGCTGGTGCAGTCATGAGTCGGAGGATGGCAAGACCGGCCCGATCCGCTGCGGCATGGACTGCGACCGCACCATGGCTTCGCTGAAGGTCGACGACAAAGGCCGGCTGATTGTCTCGGACGTGCAGCCCGACCTCTATCTCGACGCCGGCTCGGAAGACGAGCTCGGCAAGGCGGAGTACGAAAGGCAGGCGCTGGGCAAGGACGATAACGGCTTCAGGCTCGACCCGATGCCGGCCGCGACCTGCAAGGCGGAGTTCGCGCGCATCGACCCGATCGATCCGGCCCTTGGCCCGCCATTGCGCGAGCGACTGAAGCCGGACCAGGCCTTCTGCTACGGACGCGACTACGACGCCGCGCATCTCGGCTCGCATCCCGATCAGCTGACCCAGTCGATCAGGGTTTTCCGCGGACCGGTCGAGCTGGCGTCTTTCGCCAAGGAGGGCGATCCGGCCAATTGGCCAAGCGGCGCCGATATCGCCGTTTCGGTTACCACGCGGCAGAAATCTGCCAAGGTCACGCAGGTCTACAACTGTCAGGGCGAGGGCGACCAGTGGCGCTGCGCGGCGAGCGCGAAGACGGGTGCTGCCTCCTGCGATATCGCGCAAAAGGAGGTCTTCCTTCGCCGCGGCGCCAACGGCACGATGATGCTGGCCAACCCGAACAGCGGCCTGCCGATCGTCGACCTGTGCTCGAAGGCGGCGGCAGGCGACACAATGTCCGACGACAAGGTCTACCGGCTGCAGCCGATGCCGCAGGCTGCCTGCGGGCTTTGAGCAGTTGAGAACCGCGATGCCGGCGGGACAGCGCCCCCCTCTGTCCTGCCGGACATCTCCTCCTCAAGGGGGGAGATCGGCAGCTTCGCCGACAGCGCTTGTCGTTGGAGATTGGCGAAGCCCGAAGCGACATCCAATCTCCCCACTAGAGGGGGAGATGTCCGGCAGGACAGAGGGGGCGCGAAGGATCACGACTGAGCGATGTTTTCTCTGCGACGCCACCTCACGCGAAGGGCACGGCCGTCGTGCCCTTGGGCAGTTTCGCCTCGTCGTCGGGTTCGACATGGATGATGACCCGCACGGAAGGGATTTCGGCCTTCAGCGCGTCTTCGATGCGGTCGCAAATGACGTGGCTGGCGCCGACCGACATATCGGCGTCGACAACCAGATGGAACTCGATGAAGGTGGCGCGGCCGGCGATGCGCGTCTTCAGGTCGTGGACCTCGAGCGCGCCCTTGCAATTGGCCGAGATGATGTCGCGGATACGGATATGTTCCTGGGTATCGACGGCGCGGTCCATCAGGCCGTTCATCGACGAGCCGATGACGTGCCAGCCCTGCCACAGAATGTTGAGCGCGACGATCACGGCAAGAGCCGGATCGAGAACCTGCCAGCCGGTCAGCACGGCGCCGACCAGGCCGATAAACACACCGACCGAGGTCGCCACGTCGGTCATGATGTGCCTGCCGTCGGCGACGAGCGCCGGTGATTTTTCACGTCGTCCGGTGCGGATAAGCGTCAAGGCCCAGACGGCGTTGATGACCGTTGCGACGCCGTTAATGGCGAGGCCGGTCCATGGCTGTTCGAGCGGGGCCGGATGCTGCCACGACCACCAGACCTCGTTGAGGATGAGCAGGGCGGCAAGGACGATCAGCACGCCTTCCAGGACGGCCGAGAAATACTCGGCCTTGTGGTGGCCGAACGGATGGTCCTGGTCGGCCGGCTTGTAGCTGACCTGGATCGCCCAATAGGCGGCCGCTGAGGCAATGACGTTGACGATCGATTCCAGCGCGTCCGAATAAAGCGCAACCGAACCGGTGACGTACCAGGCCACCAGCTTCAGCCCGAGTACGACGAAGGCGACGACGATCGACCAGAAGGCGAGGCTGGCGACCTTCTGCCTGGCGGCGGCTTTGTTATCCACCGCGGTCACTGGGGAAGAAATCCCAACACTGAGCCCTCGAATTTAAGCGGCCTTTTCCTTGGCCTTGCGCGGCAGGTGCGCGACAATGTTCTCGATGATGCGCATGCCGGCATTGTGGCCGAGTGTCATGATCGATTCCGGATGGAACTGCACCGCGGCGATCGGCTCCTTGCGGTGCTCGAAGGCCATGATGATGCCGTCTTCGGTCTCGGCGGTGACGACAAAACCATCGGGCAGCCGCACCGGATCGGCGAAGATCGAATGGTAGCGGCCGACGGTCACCTCCTTGGGCAGGCCGGAGAAGATGATGCCCGGCTTCGACACGCGGATGCGCGACGGCTTGCCGTGCATCGGGATGTGCAATTGGCGCAGCTCGCCGCCATAGGCCTCGGCCAGCGCCTGCAGCCCGAGGCAGACGCCGAAGATCGGCAGGTCGCGCGCACGGGCCCGCTTGATGGTGGCGGCGCAGTCGAAGTCCTTCGGTGTGCCGGGGCCGGGCGACAGCACGACCAGGTTTGGCTTCAGCCGGTCGAAGATCTCGTCCGGCACCGGCGTGCGCACCGTCGAGACGTTGGCGCCGGTCTGGCGGAAATAGTTGGCGAGCGTATGGACGAAACTGTCCTCGTGGTCGACCAGCAGGATATTGACGCCATCGCCGACACGCGCGGTGCTGCGTTCGGTGCTGGCGGCGTTGCCTGATTTGGCGTCGCGGATGGCGGAGAGCATGGCGGATGCCTTCAGTTCGGTTTCGGCTTCTTCTTCCTCGGGAATGCTGTCGAAGAGCAGCGTGGCGCCGGCGCGCACCTCGGCGATGCCGTCCTTGATGCGAATGGTGCGAAGCGTCAGGCCGGTGTTCATGTCGCCGTTGAAATTGACCATGCCGATCGCCCCGCCATACCAGGCGCGCGGGCTCTTCTCGTTCTGCTCGATGAAGCGCATCGCCCATAATTTCGGCGCCCCGGTAACGGTGACGGCCCAGGCATGCGACA
This sequence comes from Mesorhizobium sp. M0340, assembly GCF_040321535.1. Lineage (NCBI taxonomy): Bacteria > Pseudomonadati > Pseudomonadota > Alphaproteobacteria > Hyphomicrobiales > Phyllobacteriaceae > Mesorhizobium > Mesorhizobium sp. M0340. Next base: position 414,307 of record NZ_JAMYRR010000002.1, read on the forward strand.
GAAAGGCGTCGAAGGCGTCCATGCCTTCGCGCAGCCGCCCCTCGATATGGTCGACGGTGTGGATCAGGCGCGAATACATTTCGATCTGGCGGCGGCCGATGACGCGCACCGAGCCCGGCTCGCAGACCCTCGACTTGTCGTTGCGGTCGACGTCCGAGCACATGGTGAGTTCGGATTCGTCCTTCTTCGAATTGAGCAGCTTCAGGATCTGCTCGCTGTCGGAGATGGCGTCGTCGCCGCGCTTGATGGTACCGGAGATCGGGCAGGTCTCGACCCGGCGGCCGTTGACGCGCACGAACATTTCCGGCGAGGCGCCGATCAGATATTCGCCCTCGCCGAGATTGATGAAGAAGGAATAGGGCGAAGGGTTGATGCTCTTCAGCTTGCGGGAAATCTCGGAGGGCTGGGTTTCGCAGCGTTCGTAGAACATCTGCCCCGGCACGACTTCGAACAGGTCGCCGCGCTCAAAGCTCTTCATCGCCTTGCGCACCAGCTTGGCATATTCGCCGGGCTCGTGGTCGCCGCGCGGCGGGATGCGGTCGGCGGTCCTGAACGGCTCGACGATTTCGTCGCGCGGCAGGCCTTCGGTCGAGAAGCCATCGCCGGAATAGTCGTAGCGGTCGGTCCAGGCCTTGGTCGAATAGTGGTCGACGACGAGGATCTCGTCGGGCAGGAACAGCACGAGATCGCGTTGGCTTGGCTTGCGCTCGAGCTTGTAGTCGACCGGATCGAACTGGAAGGCGAGGTCGTAGCCGAAGGCGCCATAGAGGCCGAGATTGGCATCTTCCTCGGTCTTGAACAAGGCGGTGATGGCGCGCAGCACGGTGAAGACGGAGGGAACGCGGCTGCGTTCCTCCTCGGTGAAGACACGGCCGGGCTTGGCGACTTCGAGGCGGACGAGTTTGTTCGACGTCTCGGCGATCGTGACATCGTCAAGGCCGGCAAGCACCGTGCCGATTACCGGCAAAAGCACCTCGCCGCGGCGGTTCAGCGCCTCGATGCGCATGGCACGGCCGCGTGCCGAGATCACCACCGGCGGATCGATGATGGCGGTGTCCCAGCGCGTATAGCGGCCGGGATATTCGTAATTCGAGGAAAACACAGCGCCGCGGCGCGAATTCAGCCCGTCGACATAGCCATCGATCGCTCCCTCATACGGCCGGTCGTGGCGCTGGCGGGTGATCGCCACGCCACCCGCGGTGACGAAGCGCTCGGCTCCATTCTCCAGAATTTTCGTCGTCATTGCCGTCTCCATCAGCGTCTTTTGGGGCAACGGACCCGGGAATGGCTTGAAAAAACAAATGGCCGCCCGGACATTCCGCTGCGGCCACCCTCTATTGTCACGCGAACGCGTTCGAACAGGCCGCTGTCAGCGAGCCCACCACCAAATGGTCTTGATCGAACGCATATTCATGGCGATTCCCATAGCGGCGATTGGACGGCCGCGCAACTGGATTCAAATGAAGGCCCTCAGTCCTCCAGCGTTCCCGACCTTGCATCGGCGCTCGTCCTGTCGCCGACCAGCTTCAAGAGGTCTTCGCCGGCGCGGATGATGCGCCGGGAACGCCGCGTCAGGATGAGGCCCGCCTGCGGCGCCAACACTTCCGTACGGCCGTCGGGCTCGCCGGGCGCGTGGACGATGGTGGCAAGGCGCGCACCCTTGGTGACGCGGTCGCCCGGCTTCACGTCGTAGAGGATCGCGCCCGAGCGGGGCGCCGGCATCATCTCGATGTTTTCGAGCGGCGCGACAATACCGGTAAAAAAACTGGGCCCAACGAAGCTGCCAAGCGCGGGCAGCGCCTGATCCTGGATGACGCCGCGCGCCACCAGCAGCCGGTAAAGCCCTTCGGCATCGGCGCCGGCCAGGGCGCCGTCGACATCGAGTATGCCGCGATATTCAACCGTGGTGGCGACACGCCGGTCCAGGCGCGCCACGTCGGCTGGAGCGTTCTGATACGGCATGATCGAGGCGCCTTCGAAGGTGCCGTCGGGATCTTCGTGCCACAGCATCACCGCATCGACGCCCATGGCCGCTGCACAATCCGCCATGGCCGGCCACAGGCTGGTGTGGACATAAAGATAGGCGAGGCCCTCATCGTCGCAATGCAGGTCGAGCACAATGTCGTGGCCGATGGAGAGCTGCAGCAGCCGCGTTTTCAGCCGCTGGTCGACCGTGCCGTGCGTCGGCAGCAGGGCGACGTCGGGCGCGGCGAGCCGCGGAAAGCCGCGATTGAAATTGGTGCGCGTGCCCAGATGAAAGCGGCCCTGATGGTCGCCGTAAAGATATTGCGCGCGGCCTATCGGATTGGCCCAGGGCACGATGGTCATATTGCCGGTGATGCGGCCTTCGGCTTCCGCCTTGCTGAGCATCGGCATCAGCGTGTCGATGGCGACGACGCCCGGCAATTCGCCGGCATGAAGCGCCGCCTGCAGATAGGCGGAAGGCGCCGTCTTGTCCGACCCGGCGAAGCGGAAGACGGGGAATTCGTAGGAAACGCCTTCGCTGTCGCCGGCGATGCGTTCGATGGATTTCTGCATGCTGTCCTCCGTCAAGAGTTCGGAAGACATGCCCGTCGCCGGCGCGCTTGTCGATTGGTCCAGCCAGCGGCGCTATGGGCGCAATGAGCCTCTCGGCGGGATGCGCGAGGGTTCGCGCGATACGCCCGGTTCACACCAGCGGCTTGAGTTCCTGGGCGATGGTCGGCAGAAGCTCCGAGACGTTCGGGTGGATGTGCACGGCGCGCGCCAGCGTGCTGACCGGCGCCTTGGCATACATCAGGTCGAGCACGCAGTGCACCGCCTCGTCGCCGCCCGGGCCGAGCACCGAACAGCCGAGGATCTCCCTGGTGTCGGCATCGACCAGGATCTTCATGAAGCCTTGCGTCTCACCTTTTTCGACTGCACGGCTGACGCGGGTCATTGGCCGCTGGCCGACCAAGGCGCGGCGGCCGGATTTCCTTACCGCTGTCTCGGTCATGCCGCAGCGGCCGAGTGGTGGGTCGATATAGAGCGCATAGGCCTCGATGCGGTCGCTGACCTTGCGTGGATCGTTGTCGAGCAGGTTGGCGGCGACGATCTCGTAATCGTTGTAGGAGGTGTGGGTGAAGGCGCCCTTGCCGTTGCAGTCGCCCATCGCCCAGATGCCGGGCACGCTGGTGCGCAACTGGTCGTCGACGACGATGAAGCCGCGTTTGTCGACCTCGACGCCGGCTTTGTCGAGGCCGAGATCGTCGGTGTTTGGCGTGCGGCCGAGCGCCAGCAGAACATGCGAGCCGACCGCAGCCGCCTTGCCTGGCGAGAAGGTCACGGCGATTTCGTTGCCTCGCCTGGCGAAGCGGATGTCGTCGGCGCCGAGATGGACGGCAATGGCTTCGTTTTCGAGGATCGACAAAATGGCGTCCGAGACGTCCCCGTCCTCGCGGCCGATCAGCCGCGGGCTTTTTTCGATGACCGTGACTTCGGAACCGAAGCGGCGGAACATCTGCGCGAATTCGAGCGAGACATAGCTGCCGCCGACGACGATGAGATGGCGCGGCAGCTCGTCGAGATCCATCATCGACGAGTTGGTCAGGTAAGAAATGCCGTCGATGCCGGGCAGGTCGGGCACCGAGGCGCGCCCGCCGGTGTTGAGGAATATCTTTTCGGCGCTCAGCAGATCGTCGCCGACGCGCACCGTGTTGGCGCTTACGAAGCGCGCATGGCCGCGATAGAGCGTGCATTTGTCCATGCCGGCAATCCAGTCTTCGAGATTGCCGCGGGCGTCGTTGGAGACCTTGTCCTTGCGCGCCTTGATCGCCTTGTAGTTTACGCCGACGGGACCGGAGAGCGTCACCCCGTAATCCGCGGCGGAGCGGGCGAGATGCGCGGCATAGGCACTTGCCACCATCGTTTTGGTCGGCGTGCAGCCGGTGTTGACGCAAGTGCCGCCGACCAGCTTTCGCTCGATCAGCGCCACGCTCATGCCGGCCGCATTCAGCCGGCCGGCGAGCGGCGGGCCGGCCTGCCCGGCACCGACGATGATGGCATCGAATGTCTTTGCCGTCATGCCACCGCCGCCACGATCAGAAGCCCGCCGGCGATCGCCACCGCGTCCTCGATGAAGGCGGCGGGCGGGTCCTTGCCGAAGGCGATGGCCAGGCGCTTGCGCGCCTCGGCGCCGCCCAGCGTGCCGATCACCGCGCCGATGGCGCCGGCGATCGGGCCGCCGATGATGGCGCCGCCGGTGGCGCCGATCACCGCGCCGGTGAAAGCGCCCAGGACGATACGCGTGCCGAATTGCTGCGGCACCTTGCGGCTCGGCGTCGATGGCAGCTGGTCGGTGACCAGTTCGGCGATGGCCAGGATGGTGAAGACGCCGACGGCGATCCAGTGGCCCATGAAGCTCGCCCAGGTGCCGGCGACCGGCAACCAGCCAAGCCAGGCGCCCCAGGCGACCGCGGCGGGCGCAGTCATGGCGCGAAGCCCGGCAACGACGCCAATCAGGAGTGCAAGAATGTACAGCATGATCGATCCCCTCGATGGCCGGCTTGGGACAGGTCCGAGAGAGCAAGCTACCATAGGTCGGGTATTTGACCAGAGGTGGTGTCGCCGCCGGCGCTTCCGTATTTTCACCACTTGTGCTTTGGCAAAGTTGAAACTGGAGTTGCGGCCATGACGGCGAGCGAACGCACGAAAATGGCGGCGGGCGAGTGGTATTGCTGCCTCGATCCGGAACTGGAGGCGCTGCGCATTACGTCGCGCGACGCGGTGTTCGAGCACAACAGCCTGCCACCGCGGCAGCGTGGCGATATCGGGCCTGGACTGCGGACGCTGCTCGGCGCTGCGGGCGAGGGCGCCCGGATCGAAGCGCAGTTCCACTGTGCCTATGGCTTCAACATCTTTCTCGGCGACCGCGTCTTCCTCAATGCCGGCTGCACCATCCTCGACACGGCGCCAGTGCGCATCGGCAAGGGAACGCTGCTCGGCCCCAATGTGCAGATCTATTGCGCCGAGCACCACAAAGAGGCTGCGGGGCGGCAGGCAGGGCTGGAGATCGCCAGGCCCGTCGAGATCGGCGACAATGCCTGGATCGGCGGCAGTGCCATCATCCTCGGCGGGGTCAGGATCGGTGACGGCGCCATCGTCGGCGCCGGTGCCGTGGTGACGCGCGACGTCGCGGCGAACACCACGGTGGTCGGCAGTCCGGCACGGATAATCAGCAACGGCTGAGCACCGTGCTTCCGTCGCCGGTCATGTCCTCGTTCTGATGGACATGGGGGCGGCTGTGTTACTTGGCCGGAGGTGGATGCAACCGTGTGTCGAGCGCAAACGCCTCCTGCGTCTTCATGGCGTATGCCCCTCTGGCGAGGCTCGCGTCGAAGATCAGGTTCCAGCTATGCTGCGATACGGCGCTCGGAATTACAACGAACCGGTGCCGTTGCAGAAGATCGTCGCCAAACACCTGTTGTCTGGAGCTCGGAATGCCCGGGCGCAACCAGTTGGGGTTGGGCACGGCCGCGGGGTCGACGATATGCACATCCGCGACATCGCTGACGATCGCTGCCGTCATGACATGCGCTATCGTGTCGAGCACCCTGAAGCCCTTATGGACCGCAACTTCGAGGATCGCAGTCGACGGATCGATCGAGCAGTAGACGGCGCGCACGCCCTTGCTGTTCCAGCGTCCGCCCACCCTGTATGCGCCCTCGCCACTATCCCATGCAGGCGCAAACGCGGCTTGATCGAGGCGCCATCCGATGAGGTCGGAACCACCAAGCGCCGCCGGCAGCGGCGTCATGCATAAACGCCATATTCAAGCCGTTCCAGATAGTCTTCTACAAGCTCGATCCCCGCCGGTGTCGCCAGAAGGTCGATTGGACGACGCTGGTCGAGCCCAATCGCCGGGCGCTCCAGCCATTGCTCTGCCTCTGCCTGCGAACCGAACACGTCGGTCGCTTTCGACAGGATCTCCGCGAACTTCCAGGTTCGTCCGCTCTGGTCCTGACTGAGAGGCTTGGAAGGAGCATCCTTGCGGCGCTGGTAAGTGCGCAGGCTCATGCCGACGGCCTTCTCCAGCGAATCAGTCTTCTGGATGAAGACGAGTTGCCCGATAAGATGGTCCAGCGCTGAAGCCGGCAGGCCGTGCAGAAGCAACTCGTGGGCATCCAGAGCGCTGCTGAGGCGCCTTGCCAGAATGCGGCTTCCGCCTAGCAATTTCGCCACCTTCTGAAGTTCATTGTTTTTTGCTGCTGGCGCAGCCTTTTCCAATGCCATCGCCACGGCGAGCCCTCTTCGCGTCATCTGTCGCTTTAATATATGACAGATGACGCAGAGCCTTTCAAGCACGACAGGATCGAGAGCAGGGCAATCGCTTCGAGAAAAAAAGATAGCCTGCTCGGGCCAGATGGCAGTCCAACGTTGGCACTGAAGCGATTGCCCTGGAATCGAGCGCGAGCCGAATTTCACCTCGGCATGTGCGCCACGCGCTCCTCCTGAGCACTCTTCGAGAATTCGCGCCGGTACTGCGCCGGCGAGGTTCTGAGCCGCGCCGCGAAATGCTGGCGCAGCGAGGTGGCGCTGCCGAAACCGGCCTCGAAGGCAACCGTGTCCATCGATTTTTCCGTTGCCTCCAGCAGCCGCTGCGCCAGCTGGACGCGCTGTTCGGTCAGCCAGTCACCGAAACTGGTGCCGATCGTTTTCTGGAAACGGCGCGTGAACGTCCGGCGGGTAAGGCCGGCGTCACCGGCAACGCTGTCCAGACTGTGCGGCTCACCCAGGGTTTTGCGCACCGCTTCGAGAGCCTGGGTGAAGCGGTCCGCATTGCCGGTCCTGGCGATGGGACGTTCGATGAATTGAGCCTGCCCGCCCTGCCTATGCGGAGAAAGCACGATCTGCCGGGCCAGGCGAAGTGCCGCCTCCGCGCCGTAACGAGCCCGTACGACGTGCAGGCAGCAGTCGAGCCCGGCGGCGACGCCGGCGGATGTCACGACGTCGCCATTGTCGATGTAGAGCACTTCCGGTTCGACGAGAATGTCGGGATAGAGTTCCTGCAGCTGATCCGCGTAGGCCCAGTGCGTCGCCGCTCGCCGCCCCGAAAGCAGTCCGGTCGCCGCAACAGCGAACGTTCCCAAGCACAGCCCGACGATCAGCGCGCCGCGCTCGTGCGCGCCAAGCAACGCGTCGATCAATGCGGCTGGAGGCGAGCTCCCGAGATCCTTCCAGCTTGGCACGATGACGATGTCGGCGTCATCGAACGCGGAAAGCCCGTGCGGGACGCTGATGGTCAGCCCGGCATCGGTGCGGATCGGCCCGTCCTCAATCGCGCAGACCCGAAAGTCGAAGCGCGGCAGGCCGAGCTCCGTGCGATCCGCGCCGAACACGAGACACGGCACGGAGAGATGAAACGGGCTGATGCCATCGAAGGCGATGGCGGCAACGGCAGGATCGGTCATGGGAGCTCCAGCAACGGGCGAGGCCGATTGTCCCAATTCTTTCGAATAATGTCAATTGGGACACTTTTTGCGATCCGACGCCGAGCTTATCGTCCACCCCATTAATTTCAAACAGGAAAGGAAAACCCCATGTCGGAACCAGCCAAAGGCAAAGCTCCACGCCGCGCCCTCATCGTCATCGATGTTCAAAACGACTATGACGGCGGCAACCTCGCCATCCAGCATCCGCCCTTCCGCGACAGCGTCGTCAATGTGGCGCGAGCGATGGACGCGGCCACCGAGGCAGGCGTCAAGGTGGTGGTCATCAAGCAGTTGGCACCGGAAACCTCGCCGGTCTTCGCCAAGGGCAGCCATGGCGCCGAGTTGCACCCGGAAATCGCCAGGCGAAACCGTGACCACTACATCGAAAAGAACTTGCCCAGCGCCTTCACCGGCACAGACCTTGAGGAGTGGCTGCGCGCCAACTCTATCGATACGATCACGGTCATCGGCTATATGACGCATAATTGTGACCTGTCGACGGTCATCCACGCCGTGCATATGGGCTTCGAGGTTGAGTTCCTATCGGACGCAACGGGGTCGTTGCCATACGCCAACAGCGCCGGCTACGCGTCGGGGGAGGAAATCCATCGCGTCGTGACGATCGTCCTGCAATCGCGCTTCGCGGCCGTTCTCAAAACCGCCGAATGGATCGAGTGCCTGAAGACCGGCGTGGTACCCCAGCACGACACACCCTATGCCTCCAACCAGCGCGCGCTGGCGCGGAGCGCAGCGTAGGAGACCATTGCGGACAGGCAGAAGGGCGCCGCAGCGTTGCGGCGCCCTTTGCCGTACGAGCACTGATTATCCCTAAAACAGGCCTTCGATCTGGCCGATTTCGTTCAGGAAGATCTTTTCCGAGGATGGCGCTTTGGGCAGACCGGGCATGGTCATGACCTCGCCGCAGATGATGACGACGAAGCCGGCGCCGGCAGACAGCCTGACCTCGCGCACCGGTACGGTGTGGCCGGTCGGCGCGCCGCGCAGATTCGGATCGGTCGAGAAGGAATATTGCGTCTTGGCCATGCAGACCGGCAGGTGGCCGTAGCCGGCGTGCTCCCAGGCGTGGAGCTGATCGCGCACCGACTTGTCTGCGATCGCTTCGGAACCGCGATAGATGCGCTGGACGATGGTGTTGATCTTCTCGAACAGCGGCATGGCGTCGGGATAGAGCGGGGCAAATTGCGACGCGCCGGATTCGGCCAATGCCACGACCCTTTTGGCCAGTTCCTCGATGCCGGCCGATCCCTGGGCCCAGTGCTTGCACAGGATCGCCTCTTCGCCCATCGAGGCGACGTAGTCCTTCATCGCCTGGATCTCGGCCTCTGTGTCGGAGTAGAAATGGTTGATGGCGACCACAGCTGGCACACCGAACTGGCGGATGTTCTCGATGTGGCGGCCGAGATTCGCACATCCCTTCCTGACCGCCTCGACGTTCTCCTTGCCGAGGTCCTCCTTCTTGACGCCGCCATTCATCTTCATGGCGCGAACCGTGGCGACGATGACCGCCGCTGCCGGCCTCAGGCCGGCCTTGCGGCATTTGATGTCGAAGAACTTTTCGGCACCGAGATCGGCGCCAAAACCGGCTTCGGTGACGACGTAATCGGCTAGCTTCAGCGCCGTCGTGGTGGCAACGACGGAGTTGCAGCCATGCGCGATGTTGGCGAAGGGGCCGCCGTGGACGAAAGCCGGGTTGTTCTCCAGCGTCTGCACGAGATTGGGCTGCATGGCGTCCTTCAGGAGTACGGCCATTGCACCGTCGGCCTTGAGGTCGCGGGCATAGACGGCCGACTTGTCGCGACGATAGGCGACGATGATGTCGCCGAGGCGCTTTTCCAGGTCCTTCAGGTCGGTCGACAGGCACAGGATGGCCATAACTTCCGAGGCGACTGTGATGTCGAAACCGGCCTCGCGCGGGAAACCGTTGGCGACGCCGCCGAGCGAACAGATGATCTCGCGCAGCGACCGGTCGTTCATGTCCATGACGCGGCGCCAGACGACACGGCGGGTGTCGATGCCGAGTTCGTTGCCCCAATAGATGTGGTTGTCGATCAGCGCCGACAGCAGATTATGCGCGGTGGTGATGGCATGGAAATCGCCGGTGAAGTGGAGGTTCATGTCCTCCATCGGCACGACCTGCGCGTAGCCGCCGCCGGCGGCACCGCCCTTGACGCCGAAATTCGGTCCGAGCGAAGCCTCGCGGATGCATACGATGGCCTTCTTGCCGAGGCGGTTGAGGCCATCGCCCAAGCCCACCGTCGTCGTCGTCTTGCCTTCGCCGGCCGGTGTCGGGTTGATGGCGGTGACGAGGATCAGCTTGCCGTCCTTGTTGCCCTTCACCGACTTGATGAACTCGGCCGAGATCTTCGCCTTGTCATGGCCGTAGGGCAGAAGATGTTCGCTCGGAATGCCGATCTTCTGGCCGATCTCCTGGATCTGCTTCTTCCTGGCGCCGCGCGCGATCTCGATGTCGGACTTCACTTCGGCCATGACGGCTTCCCTCTGGATTGGACGGATTTGACTAGTGTGGTCGCAAGAACAGCCCGGCATTGCAGGCGCGAGCATGTTCTACCCCTGTCGCTGCCGCGGCGTCAACTTTCATGCAACTATGTTTCCTGCGAAGAAAATACCTCTGCCGCCGGCCGCTCTGCTACAGGTTCTTTTTTGCGCCGGTCGCAGCGCCGTATAGAAGCCAGAGCAGGGGCGCTTCCGCCGTCTCAAAACAGCCGCCTAATACGCGAAAAGCGACAGAAGCAACGGCGCAAATTCACCAGCGCCGGCTGTGCGGAACGATCGGCTACTGCGTCAGCACGTTGCTGATCTCGACCATGTTCGAGCGCACCCTGAGTATGTAAAACCCCATCGTCGTCAGATGTGTCGGCAGCAGCCAGCCGTCTTCGCGGCCATTGGCGATGATGAAGGGCTGGATGCGCAGCGCCGAGACGAATTGCGCGTCCATCGTATCCCACAGGTTCTGCAGGTGCTTTTCCTTGATGACGTCCTCGAAGTCGGCCTGTGCGCCCTTCATCAGCCCGTAATAGGCATAGAGCTGGCCATAGGCGAACCAGAAGCGATCGTCGGCGCGCGTGTCGAACCAGCCATTATTGTGGTTTTCGGCACGCTCCTTGAGGATCGCCGAGGTCGAACCGATATCGGACGAGATGCGGTCGATATACTGCTTGAGATTGTCGGCTCGGGCATCGAATGTCGCCTGGCAGGCTGCGAGGCGGGCGTTGAAGGAGCGCAGCTTGCGCACCGCGTCGCGATAGTAGCTCGGCGTCGGCGTCTTGGGGCCGAACGGGTTCAAGCCGAAATACCAGGTTTCCTCATCGAACTGCAGATTGCCGCGGGCGTCCTGCAGGTCGGCGTCGATCTGCGAGGTGGTGCGGACGCGGCCGAGATTATCGGCAAGCTCGGTCGCCGTACGCCGCACCGCCTGGTTGATGCCGCGCTGGAACGAAGCCTTGTTGTCCATGAACGGCGTGTGGTCCCAGTCGATGCCGAACAGGCCGAGCTTGTAGAGGATCATCGACGACACCCAGGCATTCTGGTTGACGTTGAAGTCGGTCAGGTCGGCAGCAACCTGGGCAATGGCTGAATTTCCGCAGGTCTTGGCCGTGTCGGTGCCGGCGCCGGCGGAAACCTGTTCACCGGCGGAGCTGTTGCGTTTTTCGAAAGTGTATTTGTCGACGTAATTCGGGTCGAAATTGTTCCACCACTGCGTGGCATAGAAGAAATTGACATAGAGGCCGATCAGCACGAGCACAGCCAGGCCGAGCACCGCCTTCAGGATCCAGCCGCGTTGCGTGTACCAGCGCCCCGCCCACAGGAACGGCCACAGGATCGCGCCGATGAGCAGACCAATGCCGCGGCCAATCCACTGGAAAATCCGGGTGAAGAAATTCACGATCGGATCAAGCATGGCGATGTCACCCCCTCAGTCAGTCAAGCCGTAGAGGCGTGTGCGAAACGCCACCTTGTCCTTCAAATATGTGGTTTTCAGAACGTCCACAACATGCGATCGCCAGGCGTCGCTGAAGCCGTCATAATCCCTGTAGAAGCCCGGCTTGTTGAAGACGTAACGCGAGACGAAGTCCTGCGGCACGAAGTCCGAGATCAGCTGGTTGGTCAGCCAGGCGTCGGGATGGTCCGGCTTGGCCCGGATGACCAGGAAGCGCTGCTGCGGGAACACATCCTCGATCTTGAGATGGCCGAGCTGGGCGATCTCGCGCTTGGCGGCGTTGAGGAAGGGAAAATTGCCGTCCCTGGTGATCAGATCGGCATGGCCGTGGATCCAGGTCTGCAGCCAGACCTTGTCGACATCGGTCAGATTGCGGTCGGGCTCGGCGTCGCGGATCAGCGCGCGCACCACCATTTCGGCGCGATGCTCGAGATAGCCGGAGGTTTCGATCCATGAGGCGCGCGGCAGCTCGATGCGCCCGGTCGAGGCGAGGAACTTGAACACCTTGTCGGCATCGTGGATCGAAAGGTAACTCACCTGCCACGGCCGTGAGCGGCGGAAACCGGGCGCTGCCGGGTCGCTGATCACCGTCGTCACGTCGGGATCGACGAACACATAGAGCCCGCCGAAATGGCTGGTCCAATAGGCATTGTGACGGAAGATCACCTGGTCCGGCACCAGCGCATTCTCGCGGATGTCGCCGCAGATCTTCGCCAGCTCGACCATGTGGGCCAGCATGGCGTTGTCGCGCCAGGCATCCGGCTCCTGCTTCAGCCGGTCGACCAGCTTGCCGAGTTCGGCGGCCTTACCGAGCACATCCTCGGCCGAGAGCACCTTGAATTCGACCTGGTTGATCGACAGCAGGTCCTCGATGTCGTCGACCTTGGGGACCGAGTCCTCGATCTCGCCGTAGATGACGTCCTTGATCGTCAGCGCATCGATGGCGCGCTGGTTCTTCGACATGAATTCGTACATCAGCAGCGAGGTGTTGGAGAATGCCGTGTGCACCACCGGCAGGTCGATCTGCGACGGCGTCAGGATGATGAAGCGGCGGTTGACCTCGTTCGGATCGAGGTAGCTGTAGTCGCCGCATTCCTCGGCGACCTGCGGCGAGAAGCCGGTGCGATCGATCTCGAAGCTTTTCAACTTGGTCGGCTTCAAGCCGAACGCGATCATCGCCTTGTTGTAGCGCTGGATCAGGTGCGGCTCGTCGATCGTCAGCAGCCGGCCGTAGATCAGCTCGTTGTCGCGCAACAGATCGGGCTTCTTGGCGGGGCTCATGCTTTCTTCTTCCCGTTCACGGGGAGAAGGTGTCCGAACGGCGGATGAGGAGCGCGAACGCTCCTTCTTCCCTTGTGGGAGAAGGTGGCCGAGCGAAGCTCGGTCGGATGAGGGGTGTTCCAGCTTGACGAATACCCCTCATCGGTCGCCTTCGGCGACACCTTCTCCCACAAGGGGAGAAGGGGGCGTCGGCGCATCTCACGCATTCCATAGCCCCTTCTTCTTCATCTCCTCGATCTCGCGGACGGCACGCTCCCGCAGCCGAGTATCGCGGATCATCTTGCTCACCGCGGCGTCGTCGGACTTGTCGGAATAACGGAATTCGGAATCCGCATAGCGATTGATCTCCTGCATGACCATGTCCATCGAGAATGGCCCGCGCAGTTCCTCGATCATGGCTTTCTTGTCGTCGTAACCCTTGTGCATGAAGGCTTCCGGCTTTTCGAACCACTCGTCGGGCAATTCGATGTCCATGGCGCGCATCTTGATCGCGTCGGTGACGTTCTTGATGGCGCGGCCGGTAAAGCGCGGTTCGGCATCCTTGATCATGTGCAGATAAGTCCCGATGTCGGCCATCGTCTTCGGTGCGCCGTTCTCCTTCATATAGCGCTCGTAGACCTTCATCAGCCCGTCTTCGTGCGGCTTTTCATGCTCCTCATAGGCTTCCATCACCGCGCGCTGGATCTCTTGCGCCGCATAGAGCTTGTGATCGCCGAGCGGGATCTTGTGGTTCTTGCCGGCGAGCAGAACGAAGATGTCGATGTAGTCGTCGCGGCTCTGCGGGCCATCGACCAGCCAGCGCGCGCCGGCGCGCTGGCGCAATGCGTCGTCGACGTTCTCGGGATAGTTGGAAAACATGCCGAACGAGCAATTGCCGCGCACCACGGTGCCGGCACCCCCGAACGCGTCCATAAGGACGCCGGTGATTTCCTGCTGGCCGGCAGAGGCACGGTCGTCTGAGCGGCGTGCGGCGACCTGGTCGATATCGTCGATTGTGCCGAAGCCGATGACGCGCGGGTTCAGCACATTGTTGATGAACTGGCGGCAGTTCTGGCCGGACTTGCCCTGGTAGGAGGAGATCTGGTCGACGCCGAAATTCTCGTAGGCGAAGGGATAGCCGGCGACCTGGCAGTAGCCGTTGACGAGACCGGCGATCATCTGGATCAGCGTCGTCTTGCCGGTGCCGGGCGCGCCGTCTCCGATGAAGGTGAACAGGAAGCCGCCAAGCTCGACAAACGGGTTCAGCTCGCGCTCGAAGTCGTAGGCCATCAGCATCTTGGCGAGCTTGACCGACTGGTATTTGGCGATGTGGTTGCCGACGACCTCTTCTGGTTTTTTGAAGGTCATGACCAACGGTTTTGCCCGCTTGCCCGGCGCGACGTCGAAACCATCGAGCGTGAAATCGTCGACGTCGATGCGGATATGCGCGTTCTCGAACGGGCCGATGCCGTCGAAGCGGCCTTTTCGCGCCAAAAGCCCATCGATGGCAATGCGGGCAAAGGCGCGCGCCCGGGTCATCAGGTCGGCGTCGTCCTTCGCGCCTGATATCGCCCTGTCGAGGCCGGCCACGATCGATTTCACCGCGTCCTGGGGCGTGTCGAACAGAAAGTCCGGCTCGGGCGTGTCGTTCGGCGCCTCGCCGTCGCTATCGATCAGCTGGAACAGATAGGAGGCGAAGCTGAAGGCGGAAATATAGGCCGAAGCCGACAGCAGCTTTTTGAATGTGGCGGCCTCGTCGCCTTCGAGCGGCGCGCGGGCGTTTTTCGCCTGCAGGCTTTCGAGGTCAGAGCCTTCGGCGAAGACATCGGATATTGCCAACGCAATGGCCAGCCCACGCCGGGCGCGAAACAGCAGCATGTGCTGCGGGATGGTCAGCAGCTGGTCGTCGGGATGGACGGCAGCGACGGTTTTGGCGAGCTCGACCTCGCGCGTGCGGCGAACCGAGCCGACCGAAACGGTCGAGACGAAGCGGCGGTTGGTGCCGGCAAGCGCGGTACCGGATTCGCGCGATGGGTCTTCCAGCACGACGATGCGGGTGATGAAACTTTGCGCAGTGGCGCGGTGCTTTTCGATTGCCGCTTCCGGGATGGTGGTCAGACCGGTGTCCATGGAGGATGCTCCGCGATTTGATGGTCAGACGTCGCTGATGACCTGCCCTTTGGACAGGATATGGACCTTGTAGCCCGAAAAGATCTTCTGCGCCTCGCCGGCGGCGTAAAGCGACTGATAGGCCTCATGTGGAATCAGCGCGTGGTTCTCGTAGCTCGACACGCCCTGGCGTGCGGCCTCGAGATCGTCGGTGTTGATGAAGAATTCCTGCGTCGTCTTCTCGCTCGAAAACAGCCCCTTGCGGCCGGGCTTCTCGGCCTTGGAAAAGACCTCCTGGATGGTCCAGGTCAGCAGCCAGGCGTTTTCCGGCTTGCGCACTTTGGCCAGCACTTCGTTCACCGTCGAATTGTTGTCGGTAATGCCGGCAGAATAGAACGGGCCGAGCACGACGCGGCGCAGCTGCTTGGGATGCAGCGTCTCGAAATCCTTGTCGAGGTTGACCGCGATCGTCGCCGGCGACAGCGTGTAGGCGGAATTCTTCTCGGTGAAATCGTCGAAACGGTGGGCGAGTTCGGGATTGAGCAAGCCGTCGACCGGCAGCGGAATATCGACCCTCTCATTAAGTTTGCCGCTACTATCGACCAGCTGCCGGATCATGTCGTCGGAGGAATCCTCGACCGTCGCCATGTAGACCAGCGGCAGGTTGGCGCTGCCGTCGAAGCAGGCCCAGTGGACCAGATAATAGGGCCGCAGCGTCTTCGGGTTGACCGAAACCTTGGCCGTCTGCGCGAGCGTGAACGGGCCGAAGGTGGTCCCGCTCTTGACGTCTTCGAGGTAAAGCCGCTCGGCCATCGACTTCTGCAACGCTTCGGGAAATTCCTTGTGGCGCAGGATGAAGTCGGCCATTTCCTCGCGCAGCTCGCTGGCCGAAGGGATGACGGCGAGACGGCTGTCGGCCTGGAGGCGGTCGTTTTCCAGTTCGAGCAGGTTCTGGAAAACCGGAAAACCGCTTTCGGCGCGCGAGATGCGGAACGTCTCGGTGAAACCCAGCCGGTTGCGCCAGCACGAGAACGACTTGTCGAGCCGCGCAATATATTCGGCGACGACCTTGGCGACGATGCCGTGCCGATAGAGCGGCGAGCGATCGTCGCGCATGAACACTTCGAGGCCGCCAAGTGCCGCCGCGATCGCCGAGAAATAGCGCGCCGCGGCTTCGTTTTCGGGGGTCATGCTGCCAGCCCTTGGGAGCAGTGCACGTGCAGCAATTACGACTGCACGTAATTTGCCGAATTGTGCTTCTTCATCACATCGTCGAAGCGGCGGGCGAAGGCATCGTCGGCGAGCTTCTTGCGGCGCTGGATGTCGGCGGTGGCGACCATGTTCTTCTCGTGCATTTCAAGCAGATCGCCGATGTGCTTTTGCGAGGCGGCACCAATGCCGGCCATGGTCTCCTCGGCAGTGTTGTCGACCTGGCTGCCCAGCGTGTTGATCTTGTGGGCGACATCCTGCTGGGCGGCGGTCTTCAGCGAATCTTCCAGGGCCTTGTACAGCACGATGCGCTGCTCGGTATCGATGGTCAGCTTGTTGATCAGCGTCGATTGCGCCGCGATCTGATTGTTGAGCGAATCGACGAAGGTCTGGAACATCGAGGTGTAGCGCTCCAGCGTCTGGCTCTCGGCCAGCAATTCCTGCTCCTTGGCCTGCTTTTCGTTGTATTCCGTGGCCAGTTTCGAGCGTTCGCCTTCAAGCTGCGTGCGCTCCTTCTGGCTGGTCGAGGCGGCGATCTTGTTCTCGATGTCGAGCAGCATCGGGTTGAGTTCCTCGATGCGCTTCTGCACGGTCTCGAGATTGGACATGGTTGTCTTGCGGCGCTCGATCACCTGTGACAGGCTAGCCTCGGAGGTCTTGTAGCGCGTGTCGAGAACCTGCTTCTGCGCCTTGAGGATGCCGACGATGGTGTCGGATTTCGCCAACAGCTCCTGCAAATTGCCGGCCAGCGACATGTTGCGGACGCGGTCGGTGCGCATGCGCTGTTTGCGCTGGCTGGAGAAGACGCCGACGAAATTCTCCCAGCCGGTGTAGTTCTTCATGCTCTCGAATTCGGCGCCGAAGACGTTGGTGGCGTCCTCCAGGCCGATGATCAGGTCGGCGATATTGCCTTCCATCACCTTCTGCTGCTTCAGCACGTCCTCGATGCGGGCATTCTCGATGTCGAAATTGGCGTCGCCGATCTTCTTGTCGGCGGTGGCGAGCGTGTCGAGCACGCTACCGGACTGCTCGATCTTGGCGCGCATGTCCTCTACGACCTGCTTGGTCTTGGCAATCTCGGCATCGAAATTCTGCAATGTCGCCATTGGGGCCTCCCGCTTCGGCATCGGTTTCGTGTCGCAAACCGCCGTGACTATATGTGCCGGGTTTGGCGAATGAAAGACGGAAGACGGGCGACACCAGGAAACGAGGCAACTGGGGTCACGCTCAGGGCTTGGGATCGGCCTTGAGGTAGGCGATGACATTGGCAATGTCCTCGTCGCTGGTCAGGCCGGAGAAGGCCATTTTATTGCCGGGGACCTTCTGCCGCGGCGCGCGCAGGTATTCGGCAAGGTTTATTTCGTCCCAGACCAGGCCGGCGGCGCCGGCGTCCTTCATCCCCTGCGAGTAGCGGCTGAGATAACTGTCCGCGGTACCGGCGGTGCGACCGACGACACCCAGCAGATGCGGGCCGACCTTGTCGCGTTCGCTCGTTGCCTCGTGACAGGCCATGCATCTGTTGAAGACCTTCTTGCCGAGAGCGGCATCGCCGTCGGCATGCGCGGCAGGAGCGCCGACGAAGAGGAAAGCAGTTGCAGATGAGATGGCTCGAAACATGGGAACTCCCCGACGGCTCTGGCTGAGAGGTTTTGAAAATAGGAAGCAGGCCTTAACAAGCGCCGCACGATGACGCGATTGCCGAACGAATGTTGGCTGGGCGGTCGGATGGACGCAACGCGCTGGTCAGGTTTTGATGAAGCCGATGAAATCGTCGGGCATGGCGCGGCCCATTTCCTCTTCCCAATGGCGGCGGCAGAGTGAGACATAGACGTCCTTGCCGATCGCCACCTGTTCGCCCTGTTGCGCCACCTTGCCGTCGGCCCCTAGGCGTACCACCATCGTCGCCTTGCGGCCGCAACGGCAGATTGTGCGCACCTCGCGCAGTTCGTCTGATATCGCCAGCAGGGCGCGCGAGCCGGAAAACAGCTTGCCCTGGAAATCGGTGCGCAGGCCATAGCACATGACCGGAATGTTCAGCCGGTCGGCGATGCGGGCGAGTTGCCAGACCTGATCCTCTTCGAGGAACTGCGCCTCGTCGACAAAGACGCAATGCACCGTGGCGTGGTCATGATGCTCGGCGACCCGGGCAAACAGATCGTCGCCGTCGCGGAACATCTCGGCCTCCGTCTCCAAGCCGATACGCGACGAGATCAGCCCGGTATCGCCCTTGCGGTAGTGGCCGGCGATGAACAGCATCGTCGTCATGCCACGCTCGCGGTAATTGTACGAGGCCTGCAACAGCATCGTCGTCTTGCCGGCATTCATCGTCGCATAATGGAAGTACAGCTTGGCCATGCCGTCCTTTTAAGCCGAGTTGCAACAAAGCGGGGAGGGGGAGCGCCTACATTCCACCGGGAAAAGACGACTTCCATCCGTAAAGCGGCGGGCGTGTCGCCGATCGGCCAGTCTGCGCCGTTGTTCGTGATTGCCTTAGTGCTTGAAACCGCAGCAGAATGGTGT
The DNA here is from genome assembly GCF_040321535.1 of Mesorhizobium sp. M0340. Lineage (NCBI taxonomy): Bacteria > Pseudomonadati > Pseudomonadota > Alphaproteobacteria > Hyphomicrobiales > Phyllobacteriaceae > Mesorhizobium > Mesorhizobium sp. M0340. The sequence goes on from NZ_JAMYRR010000002.1 coordinate 432,835, forward strand.
TTGGCTGACGGAACAAAGGTGGAGATAAAACCGCCACTTCGCTTCACCGAGAACTGAAATGGGAGAATTTCTATGTCGCGCATGAGTTCATTCGTCGCCGGCCTCGGCCTGGCGGCTTTTCTATCCACGACTGGGGCCTTCGCCGGTGATGCGGAAAGCTGCAAGACGGTGCGGCTGTCCGATGTCGGCTGGACCGACATCCAGGCGACTACCGGCGTCGCCTCGGTACTGCTCACGGCGCTCGGTTACGAGCCGCAGGTGATCCAGCTTTCGGTGCCGGTGACCTATGCATCGCTGAAGAACAAAGACCTCGACGTGTTCCTTGGAAACTGGATGCCGTCGATGACCAACGACATCAAGGACTATACCGCCGAAGGCTCGGTCGAGACCGTCAGCGAAAATCTCAGCGGTGCCGGCTATGGCATCGTCGTTCCGACTTATGTCGCCGATGCCGGTGTCAAGACGCTGACCGACCTCGGCAAGTTCAAGGACAAGTTCGACGGCAAGATCTATGGTATTGAGGCCGGCAATGACGGCAACCGCATCATCCTCGATATGATCAAGGATCCGAAGACCAATCTCGAAGGCTTCGAACTGGTCGAGTCTTCCGAGGCCGGCATGCTCACCCAGGCCGAGCAGTCGATGAAGAACAATGAATGGATCGCCTTCCTCGGCTGGACGCCGCATCCGGTGATGGGCGCCATGAAGATCACCTATCTCGAGGGGATGGGCGACAGCGGCTTCGGCGCCGCCACCGTGCATACCAATGTGCGCAAGGGCTACATGAGCGAATGCCCGAACGCCGGCAAGTTCATCGCCAATCTGAAGTTCAACCTGGACATGGAAGGCGAGATGATGGACGCGATCCTGAAGGGCGCCGACGCCAATACCGCCGCGACCGACTGGCTGAAGAAACACCCTGACGCGATCACCCCCTGGATCGCCGGCGTCACCACCTTCGACGGCGGCGATGCGGCGGCAGCGGTGAAAACGGCGCTCGGAAGCTGACCCGATCATCTGGCATGACGAGACAAGGGGCAGCCACGGTAGAAATGGCTGCCCTTTTTCATATCCTGTGACAAGATGACCGTGCGGCGAAGGACGGCGCCAGCAGAAGAGGGGCTAGATGGATCCGATCTCCAAATTCCTGGTCAGTTACAAGATTCCCATCGGGGCATGGGGGAAGGCGTTTTTCGGCTTTCTCACCGACAATTTCGACACCATCTTCAGGGCTTTTTCCAACAGCCTCAACTTCCTGCTCGACGGCATCGTCGACGGGCTGCTGTTGCTGCCGCCGGTTCTGCTGATCGCGCTGATCGCTCTGCTCGCCTATTTCCTGCAGCGCTCGAAAGGCCTCGCTTTGGCGGTATTCATTGGATTGCTGTTCATCCTCAACCAGAACCTGTGGAAGCAGACGGTGGAGACGCTAGTGCTGGTGGTCGCCGCCGCCGCCGTGTCGATGGCCATCGGCGTGCCGCTCGGCATCTGGGCCGCGCACAAGCCGAAGGTGTATCGCGTCATGCTGCCGGTGCTCGACCTGATGCAGACGCTACCGACCTTCGTCTACCTGATCCCGGTGCTGACCCTGTTCGGCCTCGGCAATGCGCCCGGCCTCATCGTCACCATCATCTTCGTCATTCCGACGTCGGTTCGGCTCACCCATCTCGGCGTCACCTCGGTGCCGAAATCGATCGTCGAGGCGGGCGAGGCGTTCGGCGCCACCAAACGCCAGCTGCTGTGGAAGGTCGAGCTGCCTTCGGCGCTGCCGACCATCATGGCCGGCTTGACCCAGTCGATTATGCTGTCGCTGTCGATGGTGGTGTTCGCCGCCCTTATCGGCGCCGGCGGCCTCGGCACCGAGATCAACCGCGCGCTCGGTTCGCGCCGGATCGACCTAGGGCTTGAGGCAGGGCTGGCCATCGTCGTGCTTGCCATCGTGCTCGACCGAATGACGCGCATCGGCGTGGGAGGCAAGAAATGACCGTCGCCGTTGATTTCAGGAATGTCGACATCGTCTTCGGCGCCGACCAGGCAGGCTCGCTGGCGCTGATCGACAGCGGCGCCACCCGCGCCGAAATCCTCGAACAGACCGGCAACGTACTGGGCTGCGCCGGCGCCAGCCTCACCGTGAACGAGGGCGAGATCTCGGTGCTGATGGGGCTTTCCGGCTCCGGCAAATCGACGCTGCTCAGGGCCGTCAACCGGCTGAACGTGGTCTCGCGCGGCCAGGTGCTGGTCAAGGACGGCGACGGCACGGTCGACGTCGTCACCTGCGACGAGGCGACGCTTCGGCGGTTGCGGCAGAAACAGGTGGCGATGGTGTTTCAGCAGTTCGGTCTGCTGCCGTGGCGCACGGTGGAGGAAAATGTCGGCCTCGGCCTCGAGCTCGCCGGCGTGCCTGAAGCCGAGCGCAAGGAGCGGGTGAATAAGCAACTGAAGCTGGTTCATCTCGACCAGTGGTCGAAGAAATACGCGCATGAGCTTTCCGGCGGCATGCAGCAGCGCGTCGGCCTGGCGCGCGCCTTTGCCACCGAGGCGCCGATCCTGCTGATGGACGAGCCGTTCTCGGCACTCGACCCACTGATCCGGACCAAGCTGCAGGACGAGCTGCTGCAGCTTCAGGCCGAGCTGAAGAAGACCATCATCTTCGTCAGCCACGACCTCGAGGAGGCGCTGAAGATCGGCACCCACATCACTATCATGGAGGGCGGACGCATCGTGCAGACCGGTGCGCCGGAAGACATCGTGCTGCGGCCCGCCAACGACTATGTCCGCGACTTCATCGCCAATGTGAACCCGCTGTCGGTGTTGACCGCGTGGAACGTCATGCGCGACCGCCGCGACCTCGAACATGGCGAGAACGGCTGGGTGTGGCTCGACCGGCGCAAGACGACGCGCTTCAAGATCGACGAGCATGGGTTGGTGGCGGCGGCCGAGCGCGACGGCAAGCCGGCGGTATGGGTGTCCTGCGCCGATGTCGAAGCCCAGCCGGAGGAGACGGCGCAGGTGTTCTGGGCCAATCCCGGCACCTCGCTGAAGACCGTGATGCTGGCCATGCATCGCTCGCAGACCGCACCGGTGGCGCTGTTCGACGACCAGTCGCGCTTCGTCGGCGCCATCGGCGTCAGGGATGTGCTGAGCGCGGTGCTGCGAAGATAATTTTTCTCCGTGGCGAGAACCGAGACCAAACGCCGCGCGAAGGAACGCCGGCTTAGCCCGATACCGCAAGCTAAACCGCCAGCGGCAATCTCAGTTCCGTCAACAGGCCGCCATCGGGGTGATTGGACAGGATGACCTCGCCGCCGGCGCCGCGGGCGATGTTGCGGGCGATGGTCAGGCCGAGGCCGAGGCCGCCGGTCTGACGGTTGCGCGACTGTTCCAGGCGCACGAACGAGCCGAACACGGCGTCGAGCTCGGCCTGCGGTATGCCCGGTCCTTCGTCATGGATCGCCAGCGTGATTGTCTTGCCTGATTGACCCAGGCTGAGATGCGCCCTCTTGCCATAGGTCACCGCGTTCTGGACGAGGTTGGTGACGCAGCGCCGCAGCGCGACCGGGCGCGCCATGCAGATCAGGCCGCGCGAGCGCCCGTCTTCATTCTCGAACGAGACCTCGTCGAAGCCGTCGGCGATCGATTCTACCAGCGACCAGAAATCGATCCTCTCGCTCTTCTCCTCGGTCACCTCGAAAGTGGCGAAGTCGATGACCGAGCTGGCAATGCCTTCGATGTCGGCGAGGTCGTGCGCCAGTGCGGCGCGCACGGACGAATTCCTCAGCAGTTCGAGGCGCAGCCGCATCCTGGTCAGCGGCGTGCGCAGGTCGTGCGCCAGTGCGGCCGCAAGATGCTCGCGGTCCTCGACGTAGGCGCGCAGCCTCGCCTGCATGGCATTGACCGCCTTTGCCGCGGTACGCACCTCGCGGCTGCCGCTCTCAGCGATCGGCGGGCTTTTCAGGTCCTCGCCGATCCGCTTCACCGCGGTCTCCATCATCCGGTAGGGCGCCGTCAGCCGGCGCAGCGACCAGATCGAGGAAGCCACCACCAGCCCGGCGATCAAGGCATAGAGCGGCAGGCTATCGAAGCTCAGTATCGGCCCGGCCGGCGTGTTCGGTTCGGTGAAGTTCAGCCATTGGCCGTCGGCAAAGCGAAGCGAAGCCGTCAGCTTGTCGCTCTGGGCGAAATCGGCCGCCAGCACCAGCAGGTCGCGCTCGACCTGGCCGATATCGGGACCGGCGACCGTCCCACCGGGAGCGTCGGCTTCGTGCGTTGCCGGGTCGCGGCGGACCCGTGCATCGGTGATGCCGAACTTCGACAGCCGGCCGACCAATATGTCTTCCAGTTCGGCCAGCTCGTCGTCGCCCGCTATCGACGAGGTGACGGCGGGCGTGTCGGAGACGGTGAGCGCATAGGTGGCGTTGAACAGCCCGGAGGCCGTCGCCTTGCGCTGTTCTGGGGTGGCATCATGCATCAGCTGCACCAGGGAGAAGGCGCGGTCGTTCAGCCGATAGAGATCGACGACGTCATTGGCGGCGGCACGGTCGCGCGAAACGATGTAAAGGGTCGCGATCTGGCTGATCAGCAGGCCGGCGATGACGATGAGCAGCACCCAGACCGGCAGCGTTTGCGGCAGGATGCGTCTCATTCGGAGGTCGTCTCAGGCAGGAACTGGTAGCCGCCGCTGCGCACAGTCAGGATCAGTTTCGGCGTTTTCGGGTCGTCCTCCATCTTGCGCCGCAGCCGGCTGACCAGAATGTCGACGCTGCGGTCGAAGCTGTAGCCGCTGTCGCCGCCGGACAGCTCGATCAGCTGCTCGCGGCTCAGTACGCGCTGCGCGCTCTTGACGAAGGTCTGCAGGAGATTGAATTCGGCCATCGTCAGCTCGATCCTGACGTCGCCGGGCGCCATCAGCCGGCGGCGCGAACAGTCCATCGTCCAGCCGGCGAAATGGTAGATCTGCCGCGAGGCGGCGCGTCGCGGCTCGGCGGCGCCATTGCGTCTCAAGACGGCACGAATGCGGGCGAGCAGCTCGCGCGGATCGAAGGGTTTCGGCACGTAGTCGTCCGCGCCCATCTCCAGCCCAACCACGCGGTCGGTTGTCTCGGTAACCGCGGTCAGCATGATGATCGGCGTCGAATAATTGGCGCGCAACTCGCGGCAGAGCTCCAGCCCGCTCTTGCCGGGCAGCATGACGTCCAGGACGATCAGGTCGACCTGGGCGCGGCGCAGGATGGTCTCCATCTCGATGCCGTCGGCGGCGACAGATGTATGCAGCCCTCGCTTCTGGAAGAATTCCTGAAGCAGGTCGCGAATGCCCTTGTCGTCGTCGACGATCAGTATGTGAGGGTCGGATTTCACAGGAAACCTGTCATTTTTGGATCGCCCAAGCGGTGCTTCGGCCGTCAGCCAGACGATAGAATTCAGGCCATAAGTTGGCCAGTGAAGATCGGCGGCCCGATCCGGGCTGCCCAGAAACAATCCAGAAACAAAATTCTACAATCCGGAAAAACTGCCGAAAAAAATCAAGGTCATAAGTGGTGCCGTGGCGGTCAGGTCATCGGCTGCGACACGCGTTACGGGATTACGGATAGAGCAATGCAAAGGTTCTCGATCAGTCTGATGGGTGCGTTGCTTTCCATTTCGCTCGTCACGGCCGCGGTTGAACAAGCCGATGCAAAACTGGCCGATGCAAAGGTGGCCAATGCAAAGGCGGCCGATGCAAAGGTGGCGACCACCCGCAGCGAGCGTTGCATCGATCTGAACCGCCAGTTTGACGAAGCCCTCGAAACCCATGCCGCGGCAACGCAGGTCACCGCGGCGAAAGCACTTCAAAGAAAGGGAAACCGGTTCTGCGCCAACAAGAAACAGGCACAGGGAATCCGGATGCTCGCGAACGCCTTGAAGCTGCTTGGAGTGACACCGATCGATCCCGTTCAGTGACACTCAATCCGATCTGCACAAAAAGGAAGTGAAGCCATGAAAAAGTCTCTCCTCTCCGCCCTCGGTCTCGCCATCGCGCTGGCCGTCTCGATGCCGGTTCTCGGCGCCAGCAGCGCCAATGCCGCGACCACCACCCCGGCTGCGACGACAACGACGACCGCTGCGCCGGCCAAGGCCGTGAAGAAGGTCGCTGCCAAGAAGACCGTCAAGAAGCACAAGAAGCACGCGGTCAAGGCAGCTCCGAAGGCCTGATCAAGCGACATCTTTCTACCCTATGAGAAGACCGCTCCAGTTGCGATTTGCCTGGAGCGGTCGTCTTTTTTGTTGCGTGCAGACAATACGGGCAGTCCCGGCCCACACCCCCGTTGAACGCCAGACGGCAGTTCCCACATAGGCACGGATTTTTGAACTGCGTCCGCCGGGAAGCCGCTCGCGCGCGGTTGAATGGACGACCGCTTTTGCCCATGTCAAAATGACCGCAAAGCCGTCGTACTCAATTGCCGGTCCAATGCCTGAAATCACGACAAAACCCCGTACCAGCACAAAGCCGAAAGTCGAACGGCCGAAGCTCTACAAGGTTATCCTGGTCAATGACGATTTCACGCCGCGCGAGTTCGTCGTGACTGTGCTGAAGGCCGAGTTCAAGCTCAGCGAAGACCAGGCGCATAGGATAATGATTACTGCGCACCGGCGCGGCGTCTGCGTCGTCGCCGTCTTCACCAGGGATGTCGCCGAGACCAAGGCAGCGCGGGCGACCGATGCCGGCAAGGCCAAGGGCTACCCGCTGATGTTCACGACGGAGCCGGAGGAGTAGGGCTCCTTTTCCCTTCTCCCCTTGCGGGAGAAGGTGGGCGAGCGAAGCTCGGTCGGATGAGGGGTGTTCCAGGGAACGCCGACGCCTCATTTCTTCCGGCACCCCTCATCCGTCTTGGCGCTTCGCGCCAATCCACCTTCTCCCACAAGGGGCCTGTTGCGCAGTAACCGGGGATGTTTGGATGGGGCGGGATCGCAGGGATTTCGCTCGTCTTTGTGAGCTCCGCCCCCATGTTTGGGGTTTCGGCGGCGGTTTCGGCCCGGGCGGCCGGGCCGCGGGCGCACCTATCCCGTGATGGCGGCCCATCGGCGCATGTTGAAGGCGATCGCCGCCAATGTCACCTGGGCGGTGGCCTTCGCCAGTCCGACATAGCGGATATTGGTCAGCTTCATGCCGTTCTTGAGCGTGGCGAAAGTGGTCTCCACCGCCGCTCGCCGTCTGGCGATCAGGCGGTTGTAATGTTTGAGCCGCGGCGGCAGCGCATGGTGCTTGTTGGGGCGGCGCGCGATGCGCACCTTCTTGCCCTCGGCCTTGAGCCGGGCGCGGCGGGCAGGGGTGTCGTAGGCGGCGTCCGCCCACACCGTCTTCTCGTCGCCGCAGATCAAGTTATCGGCCATCACCGTGTCGTTGACGTTGGCTGGCGTGGTAATCACCGT